>JACRIT010000003.1 GCA_016215655.1 Acidimicrobiia bacterium | reverse complement strand
GTGGCCGTGCCGTCCCGTCCCACCCGATAGAGGCGGGTGCGTCCCTTGTTGGCCTCGACGTCGTAGGTGGTGACGGGAACCACGGCGAACCCGCCCCCCGGCGCCATCGCGGGACGCCCGACACGCGCCATCTTCCACAGGTCCTCGGCGGTGATCGGTCGTGTCATGGGTGCGATGGTATGGCATCGACGACAACGGCCTGCCGCGAACCGACAGGGCGAACCCCATAGGCTTGCGCCGTGAGCGCCATCGGTTCCCTCAACGAGAAGCCCCTCCATGCCGCCCTCAAGGAGTGGTACCGCCGCGACGGCGACCTCGTCGAGGTTCCCACCGATGGCTTCGTGGTCGATTTGGTGCGCAACGGCCGGCTCATCGAGATCCAGACGGGGGGCTTTGCCGCCATGCGGCGCAAGTTCGATCGGCTGCTCGACGGCCATCCGATGCGGCTGGTGCATCCCGTCGCCGCGGTGAAGTGGATCACGAAGCTCGATGACGACGGTCGGGAGGTATCCCGCCGTCGTTCACCAAAGCGGGGGATCGCCGCCGACGTGTGTGCCCAGCTCGTCTCGTTTCCCTCGCTGTTGAGCCATCCCAACTTCGTGCTCGAGGTGCTGCTCATCGAAGAGGATGAGGTGTGGCGACCGGCACCCTCGCGGAGCCGGCGCCGCAGCGGCCACGTCATCGAGGAGCGCCGGCTGATCGGGGTGGTGGAGTCTGCCGAGTTCGCCGCCCCGGCCGACCTGCTCACCCTGCTCCCGCCGGGCCTACCGGACCCCTTCACCACTGCGGACCTCGCCCGCCGACTGGGCCGAACCCGGCACCTGGCGCAGGAGGTCGCCTACTGCCTGCGCGAGTCGGGAGCGCTTCAGGTCGTGAGCCGGGACCGCAAGGGGCATCAGTACCGGAGACCGTGATCTGGGGCGGTCCGCTCGCCCTCCGACCATTGTGCGACTCCGTGTGGAACCCGTTCGAGATGTGAGTTCGGTTCGAGGACCGCGGTGTCAACCACCCTCCTCGGTGAGTCCCGGCGGGTCGGCGAGGTCAGGGGCTCCGAGAGACCCCGGGCTTCGCCCGCATACCACCTTTACCGGATCGCGATCCAAGTCTGTCGTGCGTAGGCAAGCACCCGTCCGGATTCGTCGGCGACCGCGGTGCCGGCGAAGGACTTGCGGCCATCCTCGCCGAGGGACCATGCATAGGAGAGGAACGATCCGTCGGCGGGAAGGGGATGGAGGAGGCGAGCCGCCATCCGTCCCAGGACCACGGGATCGACGGTGATGTCGCGGGCCCCCACCCAGGCACCGGGACAGTCGAGGGCGGCCCACACGATCTCGTCGGCGAGGTGGCCGTCGACGACCCGGACCCCTTCGGGCGGCGCCCAGGGTGAGGCGACCAGGTCGGTGCCCTCGACTCGTCCCGGCCAGATGCCGAGGCCGTCGTCGCGGTCCGGACCGCAGGTGAAGCAGAGGGGGAACTCGTGACGGTCGAAACCGACGTACCGCGTGGAGGCGTCGGCGGCGGCCTCCATGGTGGGTGGGGGAGGCACCTCGAGGTCCCACTCGACAACCCGCCCCTCGGCGATCAGGGTCTCGCCGTCGTGCACCAGCGTCACCCCATCGACTACGGAAACCGTCATCGGCGTGTCGAGCGGCGGAGGCCGCCGCAAGGTGACCTCGGCGCCAGTCCCCACGACTCCGGCGACGAGCCCGCAGGTGTAGCCCCCGTTGCCGGAGTTCGGGGGGCCGTTGTAGCGGGAGGGAATGATGAGAGTCATCAGTCTTCAGTCCTCAGTCTTCAGCCCGAAGCGGAAGGCGAGGGTGATCGGTCCGTCCGGCTGAGGACTGATGACTCATGACTGAAGACTTCACAGCACTTGACTCAGGAACGCCTTGGTCCGCTCGTGCTGTGGGTCGGCGAAGATACGCCGGGGCTCGCCGTCCTCCACGATCGAGCCGTGGTCCATGAAGATGAGGCGGGTGCCCACCTCGCGAGCGAAGCCCATCTCGTGGGTTACCACCACCATGGTCATGCCTTCGGAGGCGAGGCGACGCATCACCGTGAGGACCTCACCGACGAGTTCCGGGTCGAGCGCCGAGGTCACCTCGTCGAACAGCATCGCCTTCGGCTTCATGGCCAAGGCCCGGGCGATGGCGACGCGTTGCTGCTGCCCACCGGAGAGCTGCGACGGGTACGACGTCTCCTTCTCGGCGAGACCGACATGACGCAGCTGCTCCCGGGCCCGCTCCTCCGCCTCATCCTTGGAGAGCTTCAGCACCTTGATGAGTGCCAGCGTGATGTTGCCCATGGCGGTGAGATGGGGGAAGAGGTTGAACTGCTGGAACACCATCCCCATGTGGGTGCGGACCTCGTTGAGGTCGGTGCGGATGTCGGTGAGCTCGACGCCATCGAAGAACACCCTGCCCTCGGTGGGCTCTTCGAGCATGTTGATGGTGCGCAGCAGGGTGGACTTGCCGGACCCGGAGGGGCCGATCACCACCACCACGCCACCGGGGGTGATCCCGAGGTCGATGCCGCGCAGCACATGGTTGGTGCCGAACCACTTGTGAATCCCCTCGAGGCGGATCAGGCTGCCGTCGCCGTTCATCCGGCCCCCTATCCGATCACGCTGGTCAGGCCGCTACGGAGCCGGCGTTCGATGATGTTCACGACGCGGATCATGGGAATCGTGATGATCAGGTACCCGATGGCGGCCCCGATCCACGCCGTGGCGTCGTAGGTGGATCCATAGAGGTCGCGGGCGATGCCGAGCAGTTCCTTCTCCCCGATGGTGAGACCGAGCACAGATACGAGAGAGGTGTCCTTGATGAGGATGACGAACTCGTTGAGCAGCGGCGGGATCACCCGGCGGATCGCCTGCGGGACGACCACGTACCGCATCGACTGGAAGTAGCTGAGGCCGACGGTTCGAGCCGCCTCGATCTGACCGCGCTCGAGCGACTGGATCCCTGCCCGATACACCTCCGCCGAGTAGGCGGCGAGGTTGAGCCCGAGGACCAGGATGGCGATCGTGTACATGTCGAGGGGCAGCCGCAGCGCCGGAACCAGTCCGATGCCGGCGAATGACACCTGCCAGATGAGCGGTGTCCCGCGGAAGAAGTTGATGTAGATCCGCGCCGGCGCCCGGACCACCGCCCGTTTGGACATCGTGAACAGCGCCAGGATCAGGCCGAGCCCGAACCCGAGTACGGCTCCGGCGGCGGAGAGGACCAGGGTGTTCTGCGCACCCTTGATGAACGAAGGGACGCCGGCGAGCCGCACGACTCCCCAGATGAAGCCGAGGGTGAGTCCGGCGATCGCCGCGATCACCGCGGCGCGGAGGCGCTGCCGTCGCATCCGGCAGTAGACGGCAGTGGGGCCACCGGCGACAGCGCCCCAGATCGCGGCTGTGGACAGCACCGAACCGATGTTGGCGGTGACGTCGTCCCAGGCGACCCCGGCACGCTGTCCGATCAGCGAGAAGTTGAGGAAGTTGCGGGCAAAGCGGTCCACGTCGGTGCCCTGGAACCACAGCATGAGAGCCGCCAGGATCACCGGCTGCGTTGCCAACACCGACGCATTGACGACAGCCTCACGTGCCGACTTGGTCGGCATGCGTCGGTAGGTGAGAAAGCCGGCGATGGCGACGAGGAGACCGAGACCCACGGAGATCCTGAGGACCTGGGTGAGTCCATCGGAGGTGAGTCCCGCGGCCAGGGGGTCGGACGGGGAGCATTCGAGCCGGGTGGCGTCCTCCGGGCAGACCCGGCTCCAGCCGAAGGAGGAGAGCACGGCGATGGTGCCGATGAAGAAGAAGAGGTTCACCGCCAGGCTGGCGATCATGTGGAGTCGCGACCAGCCGGTCTGATGGCGCAGGTGGTAGCGCCACCCCCGCTGCGGGGGCCGGGCTGGGGCGATCGTCGCGGTGGCCGTCACTCCCTGGCTGTCTCCTTGCCCGGCAGACTACGGGATGCGGGGAGGGGCCGGAGCGGCCGTCCGGCGCGTAGCCTGAGGCGATGCATCGCGACCAGTACCTCGACAAGCTTCGTGACCGTCGGGCCCGGTTCGGTCTCGTCCTGGGCGAACTCGGGCTGTCGGTGGAACGCGACCGCGACCTGAAACGCCAGGTGGGTGGGGGTTGGACGCTGGGCGAGCATCTGGTGCACCTGGCGGCCTGGGAGCGCCGCTACGGAGCGGTGGTGGCACGCCGGCCCCGCCCCGGCCCTTCGGACTGGCAGGAGTTCAACGACGCCATCCATGCCGAGTGGAAGGGAGTGGCCCCGGAGCGGGCGCGTCTGGAGTATGCGGCCGCCCACCGTCAGCTGGTGGCGGCGATCCGCAAGATCCCGGCCTCGGGCGACCCGGACCGCCCCGGGCTGTTCGACGGCTGGGATCTCGGTGCCGTGCTCAGTCACTACCGGGAACACGCCACGATCCTGCTGCTGCACGCCGGGAGGCCGAAACCGCCGGCGTGGAGGGGGCGGGTGGTCTAGGTCGCCGACCCTCCGGGCCGGCTCCGCAATTCGCAATTCGCGATTCGCTAGACGCGTAGAACGTCTCGGACGCGTCCGACGAATTGCGAAGTGCGAATGGCAGACCCGCGGTGGCTTAGCTCGTCAACCCACGTGGGTCACTGGGCACATCCACGGCGTGCTCGCGCAGCACCTCGAGGGGAATGATCTCCAGGGCGCGCACGTGGGTGGAGGCGAGGACCACGGGTGCGGCCTTGCCGTCATGGTGGGCGCGCAGCCAGTTGCCCGCGGTGACACACCAGCGGTCGCCCGGTGTCAGGCCGGGGAAGCGGTACTGGGGCGCGGGCGTGGTGAGATCGTTGCCGATGCTGCGCTGATGGACGAGGAACTCCGCTGTCATCACCGCACACACCGTGTGGCTCCCGCGATCGTCCGGTCCGGTTGCGCAGGTGCCATCGCGGTGCCAGCCGGTCATGGGATCGGTTCCGCAGGACTCGAGGTCGCCCCCCAAGACGTTGCGTTCCCGGCTCATCGCGAGTACCGCCCGAGCAGGGTGGCGGTGGCGAGCACGTGGTTGCCGGCTGCGGCCACGGCCTCGAGCACCGCAGCCTTGCTGGCGCCGGGTGCCAGTCCGAGTGGGCCGTCCAGGGCGATCACGGTGAACACGTAGCGATGCGATCCGCTCGGTGGGCAGGGACTCTCGTAGCCGGCCACGCCGCCGGTGGAGATCCCGACGGTGCCGATCGCCCCGCCACCCGAGGGGATGGAGTCGGTCGCCGGGATGTCATAGGCGACCCAGTGGTCCCAGGTACCCCCGGGGGCGTCGGGGTCGTCCATCACCACCACCAGATGGGTGGTGCCCGTCGGAAGGCCGGTGATCTCGAGCGGTGGGGAAACCTCCTCACCATCGCAGGTGAACTGGACGGGAAGGGCACCTTCGTGCTGGAACGCAGGGGAGGTGAGTTGCATGGAGGCCTCCAGGACCGTGGTCGGTGGACCCACGGCGGCGGTGATCGTGGTGGTGGTGGGCTCGTTGGCCGATCCGGAGCATGAGGCGAGGACCAGGGAGAAGGCGATGACGGCTCGCATGGCGGGAAGCCTACGCCCCGAGCAACTCCTGCAGCGACTCCTCGGGCAGGGGGAACCACCGCAGCTTCTCGAAGTCGTCGCTCATCCCGGAGGGGGTGACGGCGGCGCGCGGACCCGTCTCGGCGAGGATGCGACGCGCTTCGGTGAGATGGTCGGCGAGTGTCGACTCCGGTGCCGTGCGCCGTCGGTCGGGGTGCACCAACCCTGCCGGGGTGAACTCCACCTCGTCGAGGCCGACCACGTCGTGAGGATCGCGATCGAGGTGGCGCCAAAGGGCGGTGGCCGCATCGAAGGTGTAGTGGGGGAGCAGGCGCCAGCCGTGATCCGCCACGAGGTGCACCGCCTCGAGGATGAATGCAAACGTCTCCTCGCTGATGAAGTAGTTGAAGTTGACCCGCACCCAACCCGGCTTGATCACCTCGCAGCCGCGGGCGATCTCCCGTTCGTACTCGTGGCTCGTCTCGATGTCGATGCCGAGAAGACGATGGCCGTAGGGGCCGGCACAGGAGCATCCGCCCCGGCTCTGTATGCCGAAGAGATCGTTGAGCAGGGCGACGACGAAGTTGTGATGGAGGCGTTTGCCGCTGCGTTCGATCACGACCGACACGATGGAAAGGCGGTCGGCACCGGGATTGCCGAGGATCGTGATGTGGGGATTCGCCGACCATGAGGCGATGGCGCGCCGGATGAACGACTCTTCGCGCTCGCGGATCGTCTCGGTGCCCACCGCCTCTTTGAGGGCGAAGACCATGCCGCAGCGGATCGCTCCCACGATGTTCGGGGTGCCACCCTCCTCGCGTCGCTCGATGTCGTCCACGTAGCGGTGCTCGGCCGGATTCACGTAGGTGACGGTCCCGCCTCCGGGCACGGCCGGCACCCGGTTGGTGAACAACTGCCGGCGGGCGACGAGGACCCCGGGTGTTCCCGGGCCGCCGATCATCTTGTGAGGGCTGATGAAGATGGCGTCCTTGTAGGAGAGCGGGTCATCGGCATCCACGCACCCCATGGTGATGCCCACATAGGGCGCGGCAGCGGCGACGTCCCAGAACGACAGCGCCCCGTGGCGATGGAGGAGGGAGGAGACGGCGGCGGTGTCGGTGGTGATTCCGGTGACGTTGGAGGCGGCGGAGAACGAACCGATGCGCAGGGGCCGGTCGGCGTGCTGCACCAGGGCGGACTCGAGGGCGGCGAGGTCGACATGCCCATCGGCGTCTTCGGGGATGACGATCACCTCGGCGATCGACTCGCGCCACGGCAGTTCGTTGGAGTGGTGTTCGAACGGTCCGATGAACACCACCGGGCGGTCGGCGGCCGGAATGGTGTCGGTGAGGTGGTAGCGATCATCGAGTTCCGCGGGGATGCGAAGTCCGAGCACGCGCACCAGGTTGTCGATGGCCCCGGTGGAGCCATTGCCGGTGAAGATCACCGCATGCTCGTCGGTGGCGCCGACGCACCGGCGCACGATCGCCCGGGCGTCCTCGCGAAAGCGCGTCGTCTGCATGCCGGTACCGGACGACTCGGTGTGGGTGTTGGCGTAGAGCGGAAGCACCTGGTCGCGCAGGTAGTCCTCGACGAACTCGAGCGATCGTCCCGACGCCGTGTAGTCCGCATAGGTGACCCGGCGCGGCCCAAATGGCCCATCGACCACATCATCTCGCCCGATGACGGATCGGCGGATGAGATCGATCAAGTCAGGCATGAGAGGAGGCTAGGGGCGCTTCCCGTCGCCCGCTTCCCGTGGCCCGCTTCCCACTTCCCGACAGGCGAGCACGACTCGGTTCTGGCGGGTCGCGGTGGCGGGAAGCGGTTCAGCCCACCAACACCACCGCCATGGCCACCACGGCCACTGCGGTGGACACGGCCAGCCGTCGGGCCACCGATCTGGCGCCACCGATGGGGAGGTGCTCCCAGGCAACCGCGATGGCAACCCCCGCCATGAGCCCGCCGAGGTGCGCCTCCCAGGCGACATTGGGCACGATGAGGGGGATCGCCAGGTTGATGCCCAGCAGCAGGAGCAATTGGGAGAACATCGCTCGACCCGCCGGGGTGTGGCGTTGGCGATACACCGTCGCCAGCAGCGCACCCATGAGCCCGAAGATGGCTCCCGAGGCGCCCACGGCGAACACGTCGCGGCCGACGACCTGATAGAGGGCGCTGCCGCCGATGCCGCACGCCAGGTAGAGCGAGGCGAAGGACACCGACCCGAAGCGGTGCTCCAGGGCGGGTCCGAACACGAACAGCGCCCACATGTTGAAGAGGATGTGGGTGATGCCACCGTGGAGGAACACCGCGGTGAAGGCTCGCCACCACTCACCCTCCGACACCAGGGTGGGAAGGTGAGCGCCTTCGATGAGCATGCGTCGTCCCAGCGTGGGATCGAGCTCGCCGGCGACGAACACGAGCACGTTGATGGCGATCAGCACGTAGGTGATGGGAGCACCGGACCGAGTGCTGCGCAGTTGCGCGGCGGTGACGACCCGGTGCCGCCCCTCCGGTGTCGAGCAGTCAGGGCACTTCTGGCCGACCGCAGCATCCCGGGAACACTCGACACAGATGGCGCGTCCGCAGTTGGAGCATGCCAGCCGCGTGGGCCGATCGGGATGGCGGTAACAGACGCGCGGCGAATCCTCGAAGGTCATGGAGGGGGACGGTAGTCGGCCGCCAGCGGCGGCCTCCCGCAATTCGCAAGGGTCGGCCGCCAGCGGCGGCCTCCCGCAATGCGCCAAGGTCGCCGACCTGGCGGTCGGCTCCCGCAATTCGCAATTCGTCAAACGCGTCGAGACCCCTGCCACGCTCCTACGAATCGCGAATTGCGAATTGCGCACTGCCCCCCTCCCGCCAACCCGCCCGATCGCGTCCCGTACACTTGCGGCCCATGGACTTCTCCTTCGACCCGTCGTCGCTCGAGTGGCAGGCTCGCATGCAGGCCTTCATGGACGAGGCGGTGTATCCCGCCGAACCTGCGTACGCCGCGCAGATGGCAGCGGTGCACCACGACCCCGCGGTCACCCCACCGGTGATCGACGATCTCAAGATCGAGGCCCGCCGCCGGGGCCTGTGGAACCTGTTTCTCCCCGATCCGAAGTGGGGGGCAGGCTTGTCGGTCCTCGGCTACGCCCCGCTCGCCGAGATCACCGGGCGCAGTCCGTGGATGGCACCCGAGGCGACCAACTGCGCCGCCCCCGATACCGGGAACATGGAAATCATCGCCGAGTTCGGCACCGCGGCCCAGCAGCAGCAGTGGCTGGTGCCGCTCCTCGAAGGGGAGATCCGGTCCGCCTTCTCCATGACCGAGCCGGAGGTGGCGTCGTCCGACGCCACGAACATCGCCTGTCGCATCGAGAGCGACGGCGACGACTACGTGGTCACCGGACGCAAGTGGTGGTCGAGTGGCGCCATCTCCAATCGCTGCAAGATCGCCATCGTCATGGGAGTCACGAATCCCGACGCCGACACCTATCACCGCCAGAGCATGGTGCTGGTGCCGCTCGATGCTCCCGGTGTGACCATCGTGCGCAATGTCAACGTCTTCGGCTACCACGAGCGGGGCGGCCACGCCGAGATCCTCTACGACGGGGTGCGGGTGTCGAAGTCGAATCTGCTCGGCGAGGAGGGCAGTGGCTTCGCCATTGCCCAGGCCCGCCTTGGCCCGGGGCGGATCCATCACTGCATGCGGCTCATCGGCATGGCAGAGCGTGCCTTCGACACGATGTGCCGCCGTGCCGTGGAGCGTCGCGCCTTTGGCAAGGCGCTGGCGGAACAGGGTGTGATCCAGGACTGGATCGCCGAGTCGCGTATTCGCATCGAACAGGCCCGTCTCATGGTGCTGAAGGCGGCGTGGCTCATCGACACGGTGGGGGTGAAGGGTGCCCGGATCGAGATCTCGGCGATCAAGGTGGCGGTGCCGCGGATGGCGACCTGGGTGATCGACCGCGGCATCCAGACCCTGGGCGGGGCCGGGGTGAGCGACGACTTCCCACTGGCCGGCCTCTATGCACATGCCCGCACCCTGCAGATCGCCGATGGACCGGACGAGGTCCACAAGCGCTCCGTCGCCCGGCGCGAACTGCGCCGATTCATGACATGAGCACCTCCGTCTTCGAGGTCGACGGCGACCGGTTCCTCCCCCAGCCCTCAGCCCGCGCCGGTTGGTATGCCGATGCCCTGCATGGCGGGCCGGTGGCAGCGCTCTTCGCCCGCCAGATCGAGCGCGTCGAGTCGCCGGTGCCGATGGTGGTGACCCGGATCACCCTGGATCTCATGCGCCCCGTGCCCACCCGCCCGCTCACGGTGCGAACCGAGGTCGCCCGGACGGGCAAGCGCATCCAGCTGATCGATGCCGTGATGGAAGCCGATGACACTGTGGTGGCGAGGGCGTCGGCATTGCGGATCAGGGCGCAGCAGGTGCCGGTGCCCGAACACCCCCGGCGCGACGCGATCCCTCCGCCCGAGGGCTTCCCCGTCTACGAGATGCGGGAGGCCGGGGGCGATTGGTACCACACCCGCGCCGCGGAGGCCCGCTTCGTGGCCGGGGACTTCTACGCCCCGGGTCCGGCCACGGTGTGGATGCGGCTCACCATGCCGCTCGTCGCCGGGGAGGAGCCGACGCCGCTGCAGCGTGTGGCCGCGGTGGCGGACTTCGGCAACGGCCTGAGCCGGGTGCTCCCCTGGGGATGGCTCTTCATCAATGCCGATCTCACCCTGCACCTCGGTCGCTATCCCATGGACGAGTGGGTCTGTCTGCGGTCGCGCACCGACATCGACGGTCACGGCATCGGGCTGGCGCAGAGCGAGATCTTCGATCGCCACGGTGCCATCGGCCATGCCATGCAGGGCCTGGTGGTGGAGCCGCCGTCGGAAGCCGGCTCCTGAGCTGCCGGTAACCTCGCCCGGTGGAACCGCGGAGCGTTGCCTGGCACAAGGCCAACCGCATGCCCAAGAATGCCACACTCGACCAACGGGTCGCCTGGCACGTCGGCCACGCCCAAGCGTGCTCATGCCGCGAGATGCCCGAGTCGATTCGGCAGGAGATCGCGCGGCGCAACCGTCGCTGAGATCGGGCCGCCTGACTTGTAGACCCCCCACCGACGGAGCTGCGCTCCGTCGACTCCCCCACAAAGGGGGGCGTGGTCTCTGCCCTCTGCCACCGTCGTACCCTTCATCAGATGCGGACCCTCCTTCGTCCCCGCTGGATCGCCGGCCATCTCCTCGCCATCGTCGCCGTGGTCGCCTTCGTCGACCTCGGGTTCTGGCAATTGCGCCGCCACGACGAGAAGGTGGCACTGCGCGACGCGGTGGCGGCCGCCCAGGCCCTGCCTCCGGTCCCGATCGATGAGGCTCCGGGGGGCTCCTACCGGCGGGTCGTGGCCACGGGGACCTTCGATGGGTCGTTGCAGACCAAGGTGTTGCGCTCACAGAAGGGCGTGTCGGGCTACCACGTGATCACGCCCTTCCTGTTCGACGAAGGCCGGGCGGTGCTCGTCGATCGCGGTTGCGTGCCGCTCGACGCCGAGCCTCCCGGGCCGTTTGCACGGCTCACCGAGATCGAGGGGACGCTCTGGCCCGCGGAGGAGGGCTCATCGATTCCCGACACGCTCACTCCAGCGGTGCGGCGCATCGACCCCGAGATCCAGGCGGCCTTCGCCGACTACGAGTTGCTCGGGGAGTATCTGCTGCTCACCGGACATCGCTACGAGGCGACTGGACTCCCCGTGCTCCCCGAGGCCCCGGAGATCCCGCTCGGGCCGCACCTCGGGTATGCGGGGCAGTGGTTCCTCTTCGCCGCCGTGGTCCTGGTCGGGTATCCGATGCTCCTCAGGGCGCGCGCAGATAGGCGCACCCCAGAATCAGGGATCGGCCCAATCCTGAGCTGATCCCTGATGGACCCTGTGACCTATCTGCGCGCGCCCTCAGGCGCACGATCATCGCCTCTGGCTCCACACCACCCCGGCACTGACGGCGACGATTCCGATCAACTGGGCGGGACTCGGGGTCTCGTCGAGGAAGATCCATGCCAGCAGGGCGATCTGCACCAGCATCGTGTTGTTGATCAGGGAGGACTCGGGAGCGGTGAGGTGACGCAGGGAGGCGTTCCACACCGTGAAGGCGAAGGCGGTGTTGACCACGGCGAGCCAGCCGATGACGAGGGCGCCCCTACCGCTCACCTCGGGCAGTCCCTCGCTGATCAGGCCGACGGACAGCAGGACGACTGCCCCGACGACCATCGACACCGCCGACGTCACGAGCGGCATCGTGTGCACCTCGCGGTTCACCGCCCGCCCCAGCACCGCGCCAACCACCGTCGCACCGAATCCGACGATGGCGGCAGACATCCCCACCAGCGTCGCTTCGAGCGAGCCGGAGAAGTAGGCGACGGCACCGGCGGCGACGAGGATCGCCCCGCCGAGCTGCGAGCGGGTGGCGTGCTCGCCGATCGAGCGGCCCGACAGTGCCGCCACCGCCAGCGGGGTCATCGCCAGCACCAGGCTGGTGGTGGCTGCGGGCTGGTGATCGAGCGCCACGAACTGGGCACCCTGGGCAAGGGTGTAGTAGACCAGTCCGAGGATGGCGAGGCGCGCCACGTCGGCGCGGCGCAGTCCGCGGAGATTGGCTCGTGCCGTAGGACGCAGGCCGACGAGCACCGCGAGGATGAGCGCCGCCACGCCATAGCGGAGTCCGGCAAAGGTGATCGGCTCGAGTCCTTCGTCGTCGAGACCGAAACGGATGATCACCCACGAGGAAGACCACAACACCGTGACGAGGATCGCCATGGCGAC
>JACRIT010000002.1 GCA_016215655.1 Acidimicrobiia bacterium | reverse complement strand
GACCGCACGTCGACTTCAGCGGTTCCCTGATCGGGGACCACGTTGGCCTTCACCCCGGAGTGCAGCACGTTGGGGCTCACGGTGAGGTGGGTGCAGGCATGCACCCACCGGGCCAGGCCGAGGTCGTCGAGGGCGAGGCGGTCGATGGCGTGATCGATCCGCTCCGGGTCCAGGAGTTCGGCGGCGAGATCGCCGGGTGGGTCCCATGCCGCCACGAAGCGGCGCCACTCGTCGCTGAGATGGGGTCCGGGTGGTGAGGCGGCGAGACGGGCGATGGCATCGGCAAGGGGCACGAGGGCGTTGGCGGTGGCGTAGGGCTGGCTGCCGTGGGCCGGAGTGCCCCGGGAATGGAGCCGGCGCCAATGGGGGCCCTTCTCCGCCACGGTGACCGGGATCCCCGGCCCGCTTCGTCCCGACAGGGCCGGGGTGCCGATCTCGGTGAGGAGATAGTCGGTGGCGACCTCGGGCCAGTGCTCGTCGACCAGCCACCTGGCCCCGAGACGCCCTGCGGCTTCCTCGTCGGCGACGGCGAGGAACACCAGATCACCGGGATAGCGGAGCTCCCCGCGCAGCGCCCGCTTGAAGACGGCAGCCATCGCCGCGGTCTGGTTCAGCATGTCGATGGCACCCCGCCCCCACACGAAGCCATCGCGGCGCTCACCGGCGAAGGGGTCGACGCTCCAGCCGTCGGCATTGACCGGCACCACGTCGGTGTGTCCCATCAGGGTGAGGGTGGGGGCGGAGCGGGCTCCGGGGATCCGGTAGCTGGTGCTCACCCGTCCCGGGGCAGGCTCGAAGCGGGTACCGGTGACTCCGAGGTAGGCATCGAGGGTGTCGGCGGAGCGAACCTCGTGACCGGAGCCCGGGGTGCCATCGTTGACACAGCGATTGCGGATCAGCTGCTGGAGGAGTTCGGCGACCTCGGCGGCGGGGATCTTCACTCGTGTCCTCCGGAGGCGGCGAGGAGCGACTCCTTCCACGTGCGGAATCGGGTGTGCCGCTCGCCGTCGGGGACGAGCCCGACCCCCTCCTTGCCGTGGAGGTGTAAGGCGTTGGCGTGTCCCGTGTCGGGGTCGATGGCCAGGTACTCCGCCTCCCCCACCGGCGGGCCGGCGCGCCAGAGGAGGAAGCGCCCGATGCGCCGCTTGTACTCGACGGGTTCGCCGAGGGCGTCGCCGAGTTGCAGCACGGACCCGGGGGCCTCGATCCAGGAGGCGGCGCCGATGCGGTAGTCGCGTTGCGGGGTGGCGGGGAGCTCGGCGGTGTGGAATCGATTTGATGTGAACGGACGGTCTTCGACCCGGGTCACGGAGTGGTGTCGCGATGCATGACGATGGCACGAGCCTTGAATCCATTGGACTCGAAGAAGTTCTTTGCTTCGCGATGGCCCGGCGAGACGTGGGCGTCGAGGCGCCGGATGCCCCGCGAGGCGGCGTCTTCGAGGAACTTCGCCATCATCGCCTCGCCGACGCCGACGGTGCGGGCCTCGGGCTCGGTGAAGATGTAGCGCACGGCAGCGATGCGGTCACCGCCTGCCTGAGGCAGCATCGCCTCGTCACGCCAGGCGAGGAACCCGACGACGGTGTCGTCCAGGGTGCCGACGTACACCGTCCATTCCGGCGCGGCGAGCATCTCGGCGAAGGTGGCCTCGACCGGCTCCGCCAGCCCGTCGACGAAAGGCCACACCGGACGCAGTGCGGACATCTCGGCGCTGAGGCGGTCGTGGAGCCGTACCAGTTCCGCAAGCTCTGCAGGGGTGGCGGGTCGGGCGGCAGCACGCGCTGCCGCCCCGGAGTCAGACACAGTCGCGGCAGTACTTGCGGCGCTTGTCGGCGAGCTGACTGGTGCGCTTCACGAGAAAGCAGTTCTGGCAGACGAACTCGCCCTTGCCGGCGGACTCGGCGGGAGCATCGAGTTCGATGGCCTCGCGGCGAAGCTTGCGGATCTCCTCGGCCTCGTCGACGGGGAGACTCTCGGCTTCCTCATCGGCGGTGAGCATCTCGAGCTCCTCGGCCTCGAGCTCGTCGAGGGCCTCACGCTCCTCATCGTCTTCCTCGACGACGACTTCGGCTTCCTCGACCCCGCCGATCTCGGTCTCGAGAATCTCCTCGAGCTCCTCCTCGTCGACCTCTTCGACCTCGAGTTCGGCCTCGTCGAGTTCGATCTCCTCGACGGCTTCGGCTTCGTCGGCGTCGTCCTCCCAGTCCTCGTCCGGGGCGGCGAAATCGTGGGCTTTGGGAGGGGTCATCGTCCCTTTCCGGGGTGAGAGCGGGGCGAGTATATCCGCCGCACCCACTCAGACCAGCAGCGTCACCGCTCCCGGGTGCAGCGTCACGCCAAAGCTGCCCCGCCCCACAGTCACGCCGTCGGCGCTGACGCGCCAGCGGTCGGGCACCACACCCTGGCACTCGGAGGCGGTGGCCCGCCGGACGAGAGGTGACCGCTCGTGGAGACCGTGGCGCAGCGCCGGGCGGAGGCGCAGCAGGTCGATGGCGCTTCCCGCGAGCACCGAAATATCCACCCGGCCGTCGTCGATGGCGGCACGGGGCGCCACGGTGAATCCCCCCAGGCGCTGGACATTCGACACGATGACGGTGCGGGCGGCGGCCACCTCGAACGCCCTGCCGGCGATCACGCCGACTGGCCCGGGTCGACCCGCCCAGGGGAACCCGCAGCGGAGCCCTGTCCCCGCACCGGCCACCACATGGCCCAGGAACGGCACCGTGGTGCCGCCGAGATGGAGCCAACCGAGATCGGCGGGGTGGACGGTCCCATGCTCCAGCCGGTGCCTCGCCGCGGTGGGGCCGGGGTCGAGCGCGAACAGCGCAGTCAACTCATGACGACCGGCGAAGGCGATGGCCCGACCGGGGCAGGCTGCGGCGAGCGCCGCGACCTCGGCGAGCGAGCCGATGACGAGCAGCCGGTCGTGGCGTCCTGAGGGGGCTTCACCGGGTGACACGACCGGCAGTCCGGCAGGCGCCGCGCCGCCGCGTACGCCGCGGCCGAGCACCACGGCCCCACTCACAGGGCGCCCTCGGCGGCGACGACGCCGCGGTCGACACCGCGCACTGCGGCGCGCACCCCGGGCAGCGGCTCGGGGGTGAGATCGCGGATCTGGCGAAGCAGGTCGATGAGTTGACGGCAGTTGCGGACGAAGTCGCCTACGGCGGTCACGTCCTCGTCGCCGAAGATCTCGAACAGACTCTGACCCGAAGCCCAGCGCATCGCGGTGGCGGCGAACCCGGGATCGGGGGCACGGGTGATGGGTAGGCCGGCGTGGCGCTCGGCGGCGGCGATCTCCTCCCACAGCTCGGTGAGCTGCTCACCGAGGTCGCGCAGCGGCAGGGGCCAGGAGACGTCTTCCGCCTCCCGGCGTGGCTCGAAGGTGAATCCCGAGGCAAAGGCCGCGGTCTGCGGGCCGTCGAGACCATCGAACCACCCGCGATCCACCGCCTCGGCGAGAACCAGATCCAGGACGTTGTAGACGCGCCGGAGGCGCTGGCCCTTGTCCGTGAGCCTCCACCCGCGCACGTACCCGCGTCGTTCGAGGAGCCCCATGATGCCCCGAAATGCGGTGACGACGCCGGGCGGCAGGGAGGCGGCGCGTCGTTCCCGCACCGCCAGCGACTGTTCGAGTCGTTTCGCCTCCCGGGCGACATCGACGAGGGCGAGGACGTCGGGATCGAGGCCGGGGGCGGCGGCGGCAACGGTTTCGCGCATGTCGCCGACGAAGCCTCCGAGGAGTGTGGCCACCCGGCGCCGGTAGGCGGCATCCCGGGGTCGAAACGGCCGGGGAAGCTCGACACGGCCGACCCGGGCAACCCCCTCGGGGAGGTGCTCCGGGGAGAGACGGCGCAGCTCGGCGTGCTGCGACACCCCGAGGAGGCGGGGCCGCTTGCCCGTGCCCCGGGCGACCACGGCGAGGCGTACCGCTCCCCCGGGCTCGGTCCACTCCAGGACGTCACCGGCCGAAGTGGCGTCGGCGAAATCGGCCGCGGCTCGGTTCGGATTGGCGACCGGCAGGTCGGCGAGAGCCCAGACGTCGATCTCCGCATGCACCGCCTTGGAGCGGAGATCGGCGAGGCGGCGGCGATCGCCTTCGAGATCGGCCACCGCATCGATCCGTCGACGCTGGTCGGCGAACTCGGCGAACGAGGCGGCGAGGAGATACTCCGCCCGCTCGCGGTCGTAGCGCGCCACGAGGTTCACGGCCATGTTGTAGGTGGGACGGAAGCTCGATCGCAGCGGATGGCTTCCCTTGGCAGCGATACCGGCAGCGCGTTCGAACTCGACGTACGGCGAATGCAGGATCACCGCGGTGCCCTCGTCGTCGATGCCGCGCCTCCCGGCGCGACCGGTCAGCTGGGTGTAGTCGCCCGCCTGGAGCATCTCGTGGCCCTCACCGGAGAACTTGCTCAGGCTCTCCAGCACCACGGTGCGCGCCGGCATGTTGATGCCCAGCGCCAGGGTCTCGGTGGCGAAGACGAGCCGGACCAGGCCACGCGAGAACAGCTGCTCCACGGTCTCCTTCATGGCCGGCACCAGGCCGGCGTGGTGCGGAGCGACTCCCGCCTGCAGGCCCCGCAGCCAGCGCTCGTAGCCGATGACCATCAGATCGGTCGGGCCGAGGTGCCGGGTGTTGGCTTCGGCGACGTTCTTGATCTCCGCCGCCTCGGAGGACGTGGTCAGCCGCAGTCCGCGCCCCACCACGCTGTCGACGGCCTCGTCGCAGCCCTTGCGGGAGAAGATGAAGTAGATGGCGGGGAGCAGGCCCTTGTGGGCGAGGAACTCCACGGTCTCATGGCGACGGGGAGTGCCGAAACGACGGTCGCTCCGGGCTCCTTCGCGGAGCATGCGGGCGAGGCGTTCGTTGGGCCGATTGCCGTGGAACACCGGGAACATGCGCAGGCCCGCCTTCTCCCAGCGATCGCGCACGAGGTACAGCGATTCGAGTGGCACCGGCCGCTCCCGCTCGAGCACGAGGGCGAGGTCGCCGCGTCGCTGGCGCATCCAATCGGTGAACTCCTCGGCGTTGGCGATGGTGGCGGAGAGACAGACCAGCGGGATGCCCCGGTCGAGGTGGACGATGATCTCCTCCCACACGCCGCCGCGCTCGCGGTCCTGGAGGTAGTGGACCTCGTCGAGCACGACGACCCCGACGTCGTCGAGATCGGTGCTGTCGGCGTACATCATGTTGCGCAGCACCTCGGTGGTCATCACAACGATCGAGGCGGTTCCGTTGATCGAGTTGTCGCCGGTGAGCAGCCCAACGGCGTCGTCGCCATAGGCGCGCCGGAAATCGCCGAACTTCTGGTTGGAGAGCGCCTTGAGCGGCGTCGTGTAGACGGCGCGTCGGCCCGCGCCGAGGGCCCGGGCGATGGCGGCCTCGGCGACCACCGTCTTGCCCGAGCCGGTGGGGGCGGTCACCACCACGGAGGCACCACGGTCGATGGCATCGGCCGCTTCGATCTGAAAGCGGTCTGCGGCGAAGGGGAGGCCGGCCAGATAGCCGCGGGCGGTCACCGGCGGACGGTGAAGCGCACGATCCAGATCGTGGCTTCATAGAGCACATAGAGCGGTACCGAGAGCAACAGGAGCGTGAGCGGGTCCCCGCTCGGGGTGACCACGGCCCCGACGGTGACGATCGTCACCACGGCCCAGCGGCGTCCGGAGGCGAGGCGGCGCCAGCCGACGACTCCCATGAGGGCAAGCGAATAGAGGAACACGGGGAATTCGAAGGCCACTCCGAACACGAGCAGGAACCGCAACGCGAACGAGACGTAGTAGTCGCCCCCGATCACCGGCTCGAGGTCGTCTCCACCGAAGTCGATGAGAAAGCCCAGCCCGCGCTCCATCGACCAATAGCCGAAAGCGATGCCACCGACGAAGAGGAGTGTGAGCGCGGCCACGATCGGCACCACGAAGCGCCGCTCGCGCCGCGACAGGGCCGGCGCCACGAAGGCCCAAAGCTGCCACAAGACGATCGGGCTGGCGAGGACGAACCCCCCAAAGAGCGAGAGTCGCATGAAGAGGGAGAAGGCCTCGGTGGGACGGAAGAAGACCAGGGCACGGTCCCGAGCCACCTGCTCGTAGGGGGCGATGAGGAGGTCGAAGATCTCGCCGCGGAAGATGAACGCCACCACCGCGCCGACCACGACGGCGAGCCCGGCCTTGATGATGCGAAGGCGCAGCTCCTGGAGGTGGGCAGTGATGGGCTGCGCCGGCGGCCCGGTCATGGCGCGGTGTCGGACGGAGCGGCAGGGTCTGCCGGGGGCCTTGGCGGAAGCGGGGTGTTTCTCGCCGGGGGGATGTCCAGCAACCCCTGCATCTCCCGGCGGATCACGGTGAGGTCGGTGTCGCCCCCGATCTCCGACTCGAGGCCGCGCCGCAGGTCGGCGGCGGTGTCCTTCAGCTCACGAAGGGCGCCACCGAGCTTTCGGGACAACTCGGGCAAGCGCTTGGGTCCGAAGACCACGAGGGCGACGACGGCAATGGTGAGGATCTCAGCGGGACTGACGCTGAACACCCACCGATGGTAGATGGGGCGGGGAGACCCAGCGGCTCGATGGATCGTTGCCGAGATCGGGGTTCCGCCCGGCAGCCGTTCGGTCGGATCGGGACCTCGCTCAGCCGAGGAGCTGGTCGATCCAGTTCCCCGAGTCGAGGGAGGCGGAGAACCGGGCGATCTCGCTCTCGGTGATGCGATCGGGATCGTCGACGACCTGGTAGCTCACCCCGGTGGCGAGGAGGATCGACACCACCCGATGATTGGCGGGGCGCCGCTGCGAGTCGCCGCACGTGGGGCACGCGAAGAGGTAGGCACCGGTTCCACTGAGGGCAGTGAGCTCGAGGCTCAGCTCGCCGGGCATGAGCTCCACCTCGCCGCAGGTGGTGCAGGTGGTGCGAATGGTGGTCATCAGGTCGGCTTCTCCGGTGGCTGAGCTTCGGTACTTCCCACCTATCGGGCGGTCTCCAGGCCCCCTGAATGACCATATTCGGGGGTAGTCACCGATAGCGGGCGAGGATCCGATCGCGCAGCGCGGCGACCGCGGAGCGGACCAACGCGGCGTCCTCGCCTTCGAGGAGTTCGGCCTGATCACCGAGGCGGAGCAGCAGGCGGGCGATCGTTGCGGGATCCGAAGCGGCGAACTCGATGATGAGCGACTCGGTCGTCCGCTCGAGCTCTCGCACCGGGTAGTACTCGGCGACCCAGGCGGCACCGGGGCCGAGGGCGAGGCGCACCACGACGTCGTCGGCGCCCGGGGTGTAGCGCACCTCGGCCGCCGGTGCCACCGCCGGCGGGGTGAACCGATCGCCGGTGACCGAGGCACGGCGGATTCGATCGACCCGGAAGATGCGTTCGCCACCGGCGAGTCGGCAATGTGCCGAGACGTACCAGTTGCCCTGCGCCGAGAACACTCGCCACGGTTCGATGTCGCGCTCGGTGACCTTCCCCGACGAGATCGCCATGTACTCGATACGGACCACCGCCCCATTTCCCGCCGCGGTGCGCAGCATCCCGAGCTCCGGCAGTTCCGGGAGACCGACATCGATCACCCCGGGATCCGGCAACAGGGCCGCGGCGAGTTTGGCCACCCCGCTCGCCAGGGCACCATCGGCGGTGCCTGCCGAGAGGATCGCCATCCCCGAGGCGAGGAGGGTGAGGGCCTCCACCCCGGTGAGGGCGAGCGGGCGTCGGAAGTAGTCCGCCATGTCGATGACGACCTCGTCACCGTCGAGATATGCCTCCATGAGATCGCCCGGCCCGTACCCGGGAAGACCACAGACGAAGACGAGATCGAGGTCCTTCACGAGATCGCCCCGGGTGTACCCGAATCGCCGGCACACCTCGTCCACGGTGGCGCCGGGATTGGCGATCACCCAGGGCACCATGGCGAGGATGCGGGCGAGTCGCTCGGCGGTGCGAGCACTGCTCATATGCCGCTCCTCAGGTGGGCGATGAACTGCCTGCGGAGCGAAACGGGGCCCTCCAGCAGGGCGCCGTCCTCGAAGCCGATGAGCCAGCCGATGAAGGCGGCCGTCGAGGCCACGTGGATGTGAGCGACCAGCGAGCCGTCGGCCTGGTCCGCGATCGAGGTGTCGGCGGGGAGCTGCCTTCGTGCCCACCATGCCACTGCCGGGGTGAACCGCACCACCGCGGCGACATCCTCCTGGCCTGCCTCCCAGGGCGCATCGGGGAACCCGTCGGAGGCGCGGAATCCGGCAGGCGGAGTGAACGCATCGCGATCGCTTCCGACCTCGAGTTCGGTGATGCGGTCGACCCGGTAGGTGCGGGTTTCGCCGCGCACCTCGCCAACGAGGTACCAGTGCCCCATGCGATGGACCAGGCCCAACGGGGCCACGCCCCGCCGGTGGTCGTGATACCGGAATCCGATCCTGCGGCGCTCGACGATGGCCCCGAAGAGCGATCCGAGCATCTCGGCATCGGTGCCGAGATCGGCGCTCAGCGGATCGGCAGAGGGCGGCAGCGCTCCCCCACCCAGCTTGAGGATCCCCCCCGGTCCCGCCGCCTCTCCCCCGAGCCGAGCCATGCCGGTGGCGAGCCACAGGGCGGCGCGCTCGTCGTCGGTGAGCCCGGGATCGGGGAGGCCGTACTCGTCCGGGCGAACGATGTACCCCTGCTCCACTTGCCAGCGATCGGTGAAGTCCATCCGCAGCGGCACGCCCAACCCGCGCAGCAGATCCTTGTCACGCTCGAAGGTGCGGCGAAACGCCTCGTCGGTGTCGCGGTCATACCCGGCAACGGTGTGGCGGATCTCATCGGCCGTGACCGGGCGGCCCACCGTGAGGAGGAACGCCAGCAGGTTCAGGATCCGCTCGATGACGCGTTGCATGGGTGGTGCAGGGTATCGGGGGGCGACGCTAGGGAAAAGCGTCTTGGGTGGTACCAGATGCCAGATGCCAGAGGCCAGATCAGGCGGATTCGAATCTGGTGTCTGGTGTCTGGTATCTGCTCAGAGCGACGCGATGAGCTTCTCCACTCGCTCGTCGACGGCGCGGAAGGGGTCCTTGCAGAGCACGGTGCGCTGGGCCTGGTCGTTGAGCTTGAGGTGCACCCAGTCGACGGTGAAGTCGCGGTTGTGCTCCTTGGCGGCCTTGATGAACTCACCTCGCAGCCGTGCCCGGGTGGTCTGCGGGGGTTGGACCAGGGCCCGGTCGACGTCCTCGTCGGTGACCACCCGGTCCATGAGGCCGCGTCGTTCGATGAGGTAATAGAGCCCGCGCTCCTTCGACACATCGTGATAGGCGAGATCGACCATGGCGAGACGCGGATCGCTCAAGGCGAGATGGCGGCTGGAGGCGTACTCGTCGATGAGGTGTTGCTTCATCACCCAGTCGCACTCCCTTCGCAACGACAGCGGATCCTTCTCCAGGCCGGTGAGGAGGTGTTCCCACATGGCGACTGCCGACTGCACCTGGGGCGAGAACCCCGGCGCCCGGGCGTACCGCATGACTCGTTCGAGGTATTCCCATTGGATGTCGAGGGCGGAGAGCTCGCGCCCGTTGGCGAGCCGCACCCGGCGGCGGCAGGTGGTGTCGTGGGAGATCTCGCGGATCGAACGGATCGGGTTCTCCAGAGTGAGGTCGCGGAACACCACGTCGTCCTCGAGCATCTGGAGGAGGGCGACCGTGGCGCCCACTTTGACGTAGGAGACGTACTCCGACATGTTCGAGTCGCCGGCGATGACATGCAGTCGCCGGTAGCGCTCGGCATCGGCATGGGGCTCGTCGCGGGTGTTGATGATCGGGCGACTGCGCGTCGTCGCCGACGAGACCCCCTCCCAAATGTGTTCGGCCCGCTGGGCGAGGGAGAACACGGTGCCCCGGGCGGTCTGGAGGAGCTTGCCGGCGCCGGCGAAGACCTGACGCGTCACGAAGTACGGGATGAGGGTGTCGATCATCCGCTGGAAGTCGGCCTGGCGGCTCACCAGGTAGTTCTCGTGGCACCCGTAGGAATTGCCCGCCGAGTCGGTGTTGTTCTTGAACAGGTACACCTGCCCCCGGATCCCCTCCTCTTCGAGCCGCTGCTCGGCCGAGTGCACCAGGCCCTCGAGCACCCGCTCTCCGGCCTTGTCATGGGCAATGAGGTCGTACAGGCTGTCGCACTCGGGCGTCGCGTACTCGGGATGGCTGCCGACGTCGAGGTAGAGCCGTGCCCCGTTCTCGAGGAAGACGTTCGACGACCGGCCCCAGGAGACGACCCGGCGGAACAGGTAGCGAGCCACCTCGTCGGGAGAGAGGCGGCGCTGGCCGCGCAGCGTGCAGGTCACGCCGTACTCGTTCTCCATCCCGAAGATGCGCCGCTCCATGCGGGCGAGGGTACCGGTGTCGACGCCGCAGGGGGGCGGGGCGGTTAGCCTCGCCTCGTGGCCCTTCCCGACTCGCTGGTCCGCGTGGCCGAGGTGAGCGATCCCATGGCCGCCCGGGTCTATGCGGCGATGCTCGACTCGGCGGGGATCCCCGCCTCGATGCAGGGTGAATCCCGCGGCCCGTACGCCTTGACGGTTGGAGACTGGGCGGTGACCACGATCTGGGTTGCCGAGTCCCACGGCGACGACGCCGTCGCCGTGCTGACCGGTGCCGGTCCGGACCCGGCGCTGACCATCCTCACCCCGGCGCAGCGCAGCACGGGACCACTCCCCGACTCCGTGCGGATGGTCGCCTGGACGATGGCGGTGATCCTCGGCCTGTCGGCTCTGATCGCGCTCGTCCGGTTCCTCTAGAGGCCGGCGGGATCGAGGCGTCGGAAGGCGCGGCGCCGCTCGGTGCGTTCGACGACAGCCGCCTCCCAGCCGACAGGGCCGCTCTCGTCGATCACCGAGGTGCACGCTGCCTTGGCCCACCCGATGGCCTCCTCGAGTGGCGCTCCCTCCCGGTAGGCGGCGCCGAGGCGCTGCATGAGGGCGTCGCTGGCTCCGCCGATGGCAGAGAAGCGCTGTTCGTCGTACAGCGTGCCGTCGTAGGTGATGCGGAAGATGTGGTCGTCCGCGAGTGTGGCGCCGACCTCGACGACCATGATCTCCACCTCATACGGCTTGACGTCCTGGGTGAACACGTGACCCAGGGTCTGCGCATAGGCGTTGGCCAGGCTCTTCGCCGTCACGTCCTCGCGCGAGTAGGCGTAGCCCGTCAGGTCGGCGCGCCGGATGCCCCCGATGCGGAGTTGCTCGAACTCGTTGTACTTGCCGACACCGGCGAAGGCGACCCGGTCGTAGATCTCCGAGATCTTCTGCAGGGTCCCACTCGGGTTCTCACCGAGGATGAGGACTCCGTCGCGGTACTGCACGGCGACGATCGACTTGCCCCGGGCGATGCCTTTGCGGGCGAACTCGGCCCGGTCCTTCATGAGCTGCTCGGGCGGGACGTAGAAGGGCATCGTCATGTCGACCGCTCCAGGGCGGTTCGAGCCGACGCCGCCACCCGATCCTCGGGCACCTCGGCGAAGCCGGAGCCGGACACCGTCACGACATTCGGGTAGATCTCACGGCGGAGGTCGGGGCCACCCGTGCCGGTGTCCTCCTCTGCGGCGGCGACGAGGGCGGCAACCGCGAGATCGATGGCGGCGGCCTCGGTGAGGTCGGGGGTGAAGGCCCCGCGCAGGAACAGCCGGGCATCGCGGCCACCCGACCCCTCGGTCGCATAGTCGGTCTCCTCATAGGAGCCGCCGACGACGTCGTAGGAATAGAGCCGGCCGACCCGCTCCTGTTCGTCGTACCCGCAGAAGAGCGGGATCACCACGAGGCCCTGGAATGCCATGGGGAGCTGCCCTCGCACCATGGCGGCGAGATGATTGGCCTTGCCGGTGAGGCTGAGACGGCGCCCTTCGAGCTTCTCGTAGTGCTCGAGCTCGGTCTGGAAGAGCTTGACGAGCTCGAGGGCGATCCCGGCGACGCCGGCGATGGCGACGGCGCTGAACTGGTCGGCGGGGAACACCTTCTGCACCCTGCGGTGGGCGATGACATTGCCCGACGTGGCACGGCGGTCACCGGCCATCACGACGCCGTCGGCGTAGCGGAAGGCGAGCACCGTGGTGCCCTCGGGTGGATCGAGCCTGGAGCTGCCGGCGGGAAGGTCCCACCGGGGGCCGAGGCCCCGTGAGCGCAGCAGCGCCGCGAAGCTTTCTGCAGGCGTGATCGCCTCGCCCTGACCGGAGGGATCGAGAGTCACTGACCGCCCTTCTGGACGTAGTTCTTGACGAACTCCTCCGCATTCTCCTCGAGCACGGAGTCGATCTCGTCGAGGAGGTCGTCGATGCGATCGGTCAGCTGTTCGCCGACCTTGGCCTCTGCTGCCTCGACCGTGTCCTGCTCACGCGGTGCGTCGGTCCGTCGGGTCTGCTTGCGCTCTTGCTCGGCCACGGGTCACCTCCGGACATCGCCCTCGAGGGCGTCGATGAGATCTGCTGCC
The DNA here is from genome assembly GCA_016215655.1 of Acidimicrobiia bacterium. Lineage (GTDB taxonomy): Bacteria > Actinomycetota > Acidimicrobiia > Spongiisociales > UBA11373 > UBA11373. Next base: position 19,308 of record JACRIT010000002.1, on the reverse strand, counting down.
AGGGGCGACCGGTCGAGGAGATCCGCCGTGAGTGCCCGCGTCCCCCGCAGGGGCTCCATCATAGGCACCCGCCTCAACGCATCCTCCCCGGCGTCGAAGACCAATGAGTCCCAGTTGGCGGCGACGATCGCATCACCGTACTTCTCCACGCAACGGCCCCGGAACCACGCCCTGGTCCCCTCCGGGGGCTCGATCGCCGCCCGGCGCACTTCGTCGTCGGTGAAGAGGCGCCGCATGCGGCCCGACTTCACCAGGCGGTGGTAGAGACTGCGGACCGGGTGCACGTCGTGGTACTGGAGGTCGAGCATCCTCAGTTTGGGGTCGAGCCAGGAGAGGCCGTCGCGTTCCCGGTAGGCCTCGATCATCGCGAGCTTGGCCGTCCAGTCGAGGCGATCCGCCGTGGAGACAGGATCGCGCTCCAGGTCGGCGAGCACCGCGGACCACTCCTCGAGGGAGGCGCGAGCCGCGTCGTCGGCGCCGTTGCTCTCCACATGCTTCGTGATCCACTCCAGGTAGTGCCACTGCAGGTCGAGCGCCGTCACCTCCGAACCGTCGGTGAGGCGCACCGTCCGTCGCAGGGTGGGATCGTGGCTGATCCGCCACACCGCGTCGACCGGATCGGCGAGGATGACCGGGTCCCCAACGGTCCCCGCTTCGATGGCGGCGAGCATGAGCGAGGTGACGCCGAGCTTCATGAGCGTCTGCACCTCGCTGAGATTGGCGTCGCCGATGATCACATGGAGGCGCCGGTAGCGACTCGGGTCGGCGTGGGGCTCGTCCCGCGTGTTGATGATGGGGCGCTTCAGGGTGGTTTCGAGGCCGACCTCCTCTTCGAAGAAGTCGGCGCGCTGGGTGATCTGGTAGTCCGCCGGCGGGCGGCCGTTCTCCGCACCGACCTTCCCCGCCCCGGTGAAGATCTGCCGGGAAACGAAGAAGCCGGTGAGGTGGCGGACCAGATCGCCGAAGGGCACCGCTCGGGGCACCAGATAGTTCTCGTGTGATCCGTAGGAGTTGCCCTTGCCATCGCTGTTGTTCTTGTAGACGAAGAGGGTCTGGTCGGTGGGCAGCACCATCTCCGCGGCACCGGCGGCGCGCGCCATGACCAACTCACCCGCCTTGTCGTGAAGGGCGGCTTCACGGGCGTCGATGCATTCCGGTGTGGAGTACTCGGGATGGGCGTGATCGACGTAGAAGCGGGCGCCATTGCCCAGCACGACGTTGACCAGGCCGCTCTCGAACTCCCCCGGAGGGGCCGGGTCCCAGCCGAATCCCCGGGCATCGCGCCCCGGGGACTCCTCGTCGAACGACCAGGCGATGCGGCTCGAAGACCCTGCGTACGAGTTGATGACGAGGCTGGAAGCGAGCACCGGGTTGAAGTCGGGCTGATTGCGGATCGTGATGCCGAATTCGGTCTCGGTGCCGAGCACCGCCGGGACGAAGCCCTCGGTCACAGGTACTGGCCGGTCGTGACCGCCTCGATGGATCGGCTCGCCGCTCCGCCCTCGATGAGGGTGCGGACATACACGATCCGCTCGCCCTTCTTGCCCGAGATGCGCGCCCAGTCGTCGGGGTTCGTCGTGTTGGGCAGGTCCTCGTGCTCCTGGAACTCCTGCTTGATGGCGGCGACGAGATCGGAGGTGCGCACGCCGCGGGTGCCCTGCTCGATCTCGCGCTTGATCGCCTCCTTCTTGGCGCGCCGCACCACGTTCTCGATCATTGCTCCGGAAGCGAAGTCCTTGAAGTAGAGGATCTCCTTGTCGCCGTTGGCGTAGGTCACCTCGAGGAACCGGTTGGAGTCCTCGGTGGAGTACATCGCCGCCACCACCGCGTCGATCATCGTGCGTCGCATCGCATCGCGGCCACCATCCATGGAGGCGAGTTCGGCGGCATCGAAGGGCATCACCCCCTGGAGGTAGATGTCGAAGATCTCCCGGGCCGCGGCGGCGTCGGGCCGCTCGATCTTGATCTTCACGTCCAGGCGGCCGGGACGCAGGATCGCCGGATCGATGAGGTCCTCGCGGTTCGAGGCTCCGATCACGATCACGTTCTTCAGCGCCTCGACTCCGTCGAGCTCGGAGAGCAGCTGCGGAACGATCGTCGATTCGACGTCGGAGGAGATGCCGGTGCCGCGCGTGCGAAACAGCGAGTCCATCTCGTCGAAGAAGACGATCACGGGGACCCCTTCGTCCGACTTCTCCTTGGCACGGGCGAAGATCAGGCGGATCTGGCGCTCGGTCTCTCCGACGTACTTGTTGAGGAGCTCGGGACCCTTGATGTTCAGGAAGTACGACCGGGCGTCACGGCTTCCGGTCTTGGCGGCTACGGCCTTGGCGAGCGAGTTGGCCACGGCCTTGGCGATGAGCGTCTTGCCGCACCCGGGCGGTCCATAGAGCAGCACCCCCTTGGGCGCGGCAAGGCCATACTCCTCGAACAGGTCCTTGTGGACGTAGGGCAATTCCACGGCGTCGCGGATCGACTCGATCTGCCCGCGCAGGCCACCGATCTGCTCGTAGGAGACATCGGGGACCTCTTCGAGGACGAGTTCTTCGACCTCCGGCCGCACCAGGCGCTCCAGGACGAGTCCGCTGCGCAGGTCCACCCGGACGTGGTCGCCCACCCGCAGGAAGGCGCCCCGCATCGGACCGGCCAGCTCCACGACCCGCTCCTCGTCGGCGCGGGCGAGCACGATCACCCGCCCGTCGTCGAGCAGTTCCTTGATCGTCACCACCTCGCCGGTGGCATCGAAGGTGCGGACGTCGATGACGTTCATCGCCTCGTTGAGCAGCACCTCCTGGCCCTGCTCGAGCTGTTTCACCTCGATGCGGGGCTCGACGTTGACCCGGAGCTTGCGACCCGAGGTGATCACATCCAGGGTCCCGTCGGTGTTCACCCCGTGGACGATGCCGAAGGCGTTCGGCGGCGCGGTGAGCTTCTCCACCTCGTCGCGCAGCACCGCAAGCTGCTCGCGGGTCTCCTCGAGCGCCACCGAGAGCTTCTCGTTCTGGGTGACGGCCTGGTTGAGCCGGCCCTTGGCTTCGAGGAGGCGCTCCTCGAGCACCCGGACCCGGCGCGGCGCATCCTGGAGTCGCCTCCGGAGGATGGCGATCTCCTCCTCGAGCATGCGGATGGTCCCGCGGAGGTCATCGGATGTCGGTTCGGCCATCTCACCCCGGCTCTGGCGCGCTGTGAGCGAGTATACGGCCGCCCCGGCCTAGCCCCGGGGACGCCCCAGCGAGTGCCGTGCGACGCATCGAGGCTTGAGTGGTGACCGGGTGGGGGTAGACTGACTCCGTCCGACAGCGACCGGAGTAGCCATGAAGGTTTGGATCGACCAGGATCTCTGCACGGGGGATGGCCTTTGCGAAGAGATCGCTCCCGACGTGTTCGTGCTGTTGGACGATGGCCTCGCCTACGTGCGTGAGGGCGACAAGGTCTTTGCCACCGCCAAGGGCAACCCGCAGGGCGCTCAGGGTATGGCGATGGTTCCCGGCGGCCAGGAGGATGTGGTCGTCGAGGCCGCCGAGGAGTGCCCCGGCGAGTGCATCTTCATCGAGCCGTAGGGGCGTCGCCGGCCTTCGGCCGGCTCCCGCAGTTGGCGATTGGCCGGAACGCGATGAAGTCGGGGTCGCCCGGCGTCTCTGCAATTCGCAACTCGCAATTCGTCAGAGCGAGCCTCTCGCTCTTCGCCTGACCAGGCGCCTCTAGCCCTCGACTTCTCCATCTGCGGCATCATCCGCCGGGTTCTCCGCGGCCGGCAGCTCTTCCAGGGCTTCGGCGGCATGGTGGGCGATGGTGAGGAACCCGGTGTGTCCCACCATGAGGCTCTCGGGACGCACCGAGCGACCCGCCACCTTCCAGTTGCGCTGCATCACCTCGAACGTGTCCACGGCGATGAAGCGGTGCGTGCGGCGCAGCGCGTCGTGGAGGTGCTGCACCTGGGGAACCGTCGGGAGGTAGGAGCAGAGGATGCCGCCCGGTGCCATGGCCGCAGCCGCAGGGGCCGCCACCTCCCACGGCTCCGGCAGGTCCAGGATCACCCGATCAGGGCTCCAGTCGCCCAGGGCCTCCTCGACCCGGCCCTCGAGGAACACGAGGTTGTCGGGAGTGTCGCCGAGAAAGCGCTGCACCGTCCCCCGAGCGTGCTTGAGGTGATCGGGGCGGACCTCGACACTCACCACCCTCCCCCGCTCCCCCACCGCCCGCAACAACGCGAGGGTGAGCGCACCCGAGCCCGAGCCCGCCTCGACGACGAGGTCACCCGGGCGGACATCGGCCCAGTGGATGATCGGGCCGATGTCCTTGGGATACACGACCTGGGCGCCGCGCTTCATCTTGAGGATGTAGTCGGCGAGGCGGGGCCGCAGCACGGCGATCCGCCCTCCCGTGGAAGAGCGAACGACGGAGCCCGGCGCCACCCCGATGAGGGCGTCGTGACGCAGCCACCCGGCGTGGTACTGGAAGGTCTGGCCGGGCCGGATCTCGATCAGGTAGCGGCGGCCCCGGGGATCGAGGATGAGGCAGAGGTCGCCGGCGCCGAATGGGGCACTCACCCTCGCAGGGCCTGGACGAAGGGGATGATCATCGAGAGGATGACCATCACCGCAACGAAGATGATCACGATGCGGGTCATGCGCTCACGGTTGCGGAACATGGGGGAAGGATAGATGCCAGACACCGGATGCCAGACACCAGATGCCAGATACCGCGATCCGGGATCGGAACGGAAGTGGGTACCGGGTGCCGGACGGAGCTTCAGTCCGGGCGGGATGCTCGCTCTGCCGGCGTCACCATCGCGATGCGGAGAGACTCACCGGCACGGACGGTGGTCCGGTACACCAGGGTCTTGCGCGGCTCGCTTCGACCGATGATCGCCAGGGCGAGGAGCAGGGCACCGAGTCCGGCGACACCGGCGCTCCCGGTGCGCAACCCCCGCGACAGCGTGCGGGCACCCGACTCGAGTGACACATCCATGGGGCAACGATAGGGGCGCCTCGGCGGCTTCGTCCGGCACCCCGCACCCGTATCTGGCGTCTGGAATCTGGCATCTGGCAGCTGCTAACGAACCCGATACACCTCGACCCGGGCTTCGCCGGACCGTCCGCGGTGCCGCCCGAAGAGGTAGACCATGACGATCAGGGCGACCACGCCGACGGCGGCGATCACCCCCGGCTTCTTGGCACCTTCGGCGGTCTCTTCGAGCACCTGTTGGATCTCACGCAGCTTGTTCTCGAGATCGGCACGCTGCACGGTCATCGGGATGCCCTCCACATCACGAGGCCGGTGGCCGCCAGGAGGCCGACGGTGGCGAGCAGGTAGCCGACGCCGCTCCATACCGCTCCGTCGGGCATGATCCGGAGGAGCCAGCGGGATCCGGCGACGGCGAGGAACCCTGCGGCAAGCACGAACAGCACCGAAGCCGCCGCGCTGAAGCCTGCCAGCCGGCCGAGGCGCCGGGCGGGCTCGACCGTCTGTTCACGCAGGTACTGCTTGGAGAGGTCGATGAACTCGCCGACGAGGTCCGGGAGTTCGGTCGGAGATGCCATGATGCCCACCAGGGTACTCAGCCCCCGAGTCCGCCGGATACAGGGATGCCGGGGCCATGGCGAAGGCGCCATCTAAGGTCACGCAGGTGACTCGGAGCTCGATCGACCCCCGGCGCAACCTGTGGCCGCTCGTGCTGGGCCAATCCGTCTCACTCCTCGGCGACTATTTGGCGTTCTTCTTCGCCCTGCCCGTGTTCGTCCGTGACGCCACCGGCTCCGCGGCACAGTTGGGAGTGCTGGCGGCGTTCGAGACCGCGGCCGTGATCCTGTTCGGCTTCCTCGCCGGGGTGCTGCTCGATCGCAGCCGGATCCGCCGGGCGATCATCGGTGCCGATCTGGTGCGCGCTCTCGGATTCGGACTCCTGGCACTGGCGGTGGCCCTCGACGTGGGCGCCGTGTGGATGGCATTCGCCGTGGCGTTCCTCGTCGGCTCGATGGGCACCGTCTTCGACAGCGGCCTGGAGAGCCTGATGCCCTCGGTGCTCACCGACGACCTCCTCGTCGTCGCCAACAGCCGGCTGTCGGTGGGGCGCAATCTCGCCCAGACCCTGGGGTTTGTGGCCGGAGGAGTCGTCCTGGCCTGGTCCGGCGGGGTGGCGGGCGCCTTCGCCTTCAACGCCTTCAGCTACCTCTGCTCGGTGGCGGCGCTGCTCCTGCTCGTGGAGATCCGCCCCCGGCCACCGGTCGCCCCGGCACCGCTGGGGCCGGCTCTGCGCAGCGGGCTGGCCACCCTGTGGCGGTCCCCGCCGCTGCGATGGGCGACCGCTGCCGCCACCCTCACGAATCTCGCCTTTGCCCCCCTGGCCGCGGTCATGACGCTCTATGCCGCCGACGAACTCGGCATCATCGACGACACCCAGCTCGGCGTCTTCTTTGCCGCCTTCAGCGCCGTCGGCGCCGCCGGGGTCATGGCGGCCCCGCGATTGGTGCGCGTCGTGGGGCTGGGACGGGCGGTGGTGGTCGGGTGCTTCTTGTTCGGCGTGGGGGCTCTCGCCACCGGTGTGGTCGATGGGTGGTGGGCCGTCGTCACGCTGGGCCTCGCCCTGACCGGCGTCTCGGTCAACCAGGTGGGCTTCGCCACCCTCCGCCAGCGCCTGACCCCACCGGATCACCTCGGCCGGGTGGTCGCCGCCTCACGCACCATCGCCTGGGCCGGCATCCCGCTCGGCGCCTCCCTCGGTGGGCTCGTCGGCGACCACATCGGGCTTCGCCCGCTGTTCGCCGGGGGTGGCATCGCCATCTGCGCCGTTGCCGCGCTCATGGTGCTCGGACCGCTGTGGCGGACCGCTCCCGCCGACTAGGGGCGGATCACACCTCATCGAGGGCGGCGAGGACCCGATCGACCTCGTCGGCGGTGTTGTAGTGGACGAAGCCGATGCGCACGAGGCCGTGGGGCACCTTGCCGAGGCGCTCCATCACACCGACCGCGTAGTAGTCGCCGTCCCATACGTAGACACCGCGCTCACCGAGGTGCTCGGCGACGCGACGCGGTGGCATCCCCTCGACCTCGATGGCGAAGGTGGCGACCCGCTCGTGGAGTCGGTTCGGGTCGGAGAGCCCGAACAGCCGGATCCTGGGCTGCTCGGCGAGTCCGGCGAGAAAGCGGCCGGCGAGACCCGCCTCGTGCTCGCCGATGTTGCGGAAGGCCGACTCGATTCGCTGGCGGCGAGTGGCACCCACCCCGAGCGAAGCCAGGTAGTCGACGGCCGCGGTCACCCCCGCCAGGGACTCGAACGATGGGGTTCCCGTCTCCCACCGCGCCGGACCGGTGTCCGGGGCGGGCACGACCTTGTAGGGGTCGAAGGCGGCGAGGTGGTCGGGGCGGGCGATGACCATTCCGGTGTGTGGTCCGAAGAACGTGTAGGCGCTGGCGGTGACGAAGTCGGCACCACTGGTGCGCAGGGAGATGGCGCGGTGGGCGGAGTGGTGCACGGCATCGACGTACACGAGGGCGCCGACGCCGTGCGCCGCGGCGATGACATCGGTGAGCGGCGGAATCGTGCCCAACGCATTCGATGCGGCGGTCACGGCGACGAGACGGGTGCGCGGTCCCAGCACCTGGTGCAGCGATGTCAGGTCGAGGGTGCCGTCCGTCGGGTCGAACTCGGCCACCCGGACTCGGACGCCCCGGTCGGCGGCGGCGAGGACCCACGGAGAGACGTTGGCGTCGTGGTCGAGGCGGGTGACGACGATCTCGTCGCCGGGCACCCAGCGGCGAGCCAGCGCCCGCGACATCGCAAAGGTCAGACTGGTCATGTTCTGGCCGAAGACCACTCCCACGGCTTCGCCGTCGAAGAGGTCGGCGACGGCCGAGCGAGCCCCGGCCACGATGGCCGCCGAGGCGTCGCTGCGATCGAAGGCCCCACCGACATTGCTCATCGAATCGGTGAGCGCTGCCTCCATGGAGGTGATGACCGACTGGGGTACCTGCGTGCCTCCCGGCCCGTCGAGAAACGCCGCGGGACTGGCATCGATTGCCGGAAACCGACGGCGCACCGCGGCGACATCGAATGCGGAGGAGGTCACGGCGCCAGGCTAATTCGCCGCCATCGGCCCCGGGCTCGAGGCGGCGAGGATCGAGGCGTAAGGGGCGACGCCGTCAGGGAACGACGACGAACGGGATGAGGGCGATGTCCTTCACCTGGCGGATCTCGGTCCAGGCGTTCACCCAGGCGACGACGTCGCCCGTCCCGGCGTAGGCGAGGCCGGTGGCCCAACAGTCCGTGGACTCACCGACATCGAGGTGGCGGTGGTCGCACACGGTGGGGCCAAACCCCTCGACGTAGGCGAACACCCCCCACAGCTCTCCCGCGGTGTCGTTGGTGACATGGATTCGCCAGGCGACTGTGTCCCCGGCCTCGACGGAGGTGCCGCGCGGCGACCGGAACGAAACGGTCAGGCCCACCGACCCGTCGTAGCCATTCTCCACGGTCTGAGATTCGGGGTCCCACCCCAGCGGGAGTGTGGTGGTCACCGGGATCGTCGTGGTCACCGGGGTCGTGGTGATCACCGGCACCGTGGTGGTCGGCGTCGGGACGGTGGTCGTGGATGCGGGCAGGCAGGGGCAGGTCGAGGTCGTGGGGTCGGTCGCGGGTGGCGGGGTCGTGCCCGCGGTGGTCGGGATGTCTCCACCGGTGCCGCTCCCCGCCGTGGTCAGCTTCGGGGTCACCAGCAGGAACAGCCCGAAGAGCCCGGCGGCGAGCAGGGCGATGAAGACGGTGCGTCCCAGCGTGCTGTTCATCGGCGGCTCCCACCGCGATAAGTAGCGGTGCAACCACTGTACGTGGCTAGTCAGCCGCTGTCACGCCTGCGACGGAGCCATTTCGCCGGCACCGTCCCGCACTAGTCACCGAGGCTGTGCAGGACGAGAGCGGCGATGGCAGCGTGACCCAACTCGTTGGGATGAAGCGTTCCGCTGGTGGCAAACGGTGCCGCCGGACCCTGCAGCACCGACGATTGGGCTGCGGTGCGGTACCAGCTGACTGCGCCGTCGCCCATCGGGTCGGAACCGGGGGCCGGACCGGGATTGCGATACCAGGCGTCGGGGAAGTCGAGAAGGCTGGTGGCGAACCCAGGGGCAGCGGCATCGTCCTCGGGGTAGCCATAGTCGGGCCACGGGGCGCAATACCCGTGCCCCTGGCCGAAGGCGGAGGCGATCCCATCGACAAAGATCCAACCGTGAGCCCGCGCCGCCCTGGCGAGCTCGGCGTTCAGGGGCTCGACCACCTCCTGCACACCGCGGCGTCCCTCGTCGCGGCTGATCTCGTGGAAACGGATCGGCGGAGTGACGTCTCCGACGATCTCCCGGCAGCGCAGGCCTCCGCTGTCGGCTCCGGTGGGGTCCGGGTAGCCGACGAGGACGACCCGCTCGACGGCGAAGGAATCGAGGGCGTCCGCAAGGCGGTCGAGGGACGCGGCGAGCCCGTCGAGACCGGGAAGCCGGGGGCCGACACCCGGCGCCGGCACGCACGAGAGCTCGAAGGGGAGTTCGAACTGCACCCGGGTTCCCCGGCTCCAATCGCCATCACGCACGGAGGCAAAGGCCTGTTCGACCATGAGCTCGTAGCACACCGGGTCGAACAGCGGATCCGCCTCGACGAGGGCCCGCACCACTCGGGCGAATCCGACCGAGTTGCCACCCTCCTGGACGAGGAAGAGGTCGATGGGCCGTTCCCCCACGAGTGCGGACACCTGGTCCACCTGCGATGGCGTGGTCTGGCTCTGCGGGCTGAGGATGCCGTGATCGATGCGGGCACCGCTCGCCGCCACCGAGACGAAGGTCACCGAGGTATGGGGGTCGGCCGCCTCGAGGGCGAGCGCCAGCCGGACCGGCCATGCGACCGTGGAGCGATGCGCCGCGGCATGGGCTGCCGTGGCCGCGGCATCGCCGCCATCACCCCATCGTGCCGGCGCCGGTGGTCCGAGGCGTCGGGTCTCCGGGTTGCCCTCTCCGGAGGCATACGAGTCCCCGATCGTCACCACGAGCAGGTCGTCCACGACGAAGGTGCCCCTGCCGCGTATCACCGCCGTCCCCCAAGGAAGGGGCACCATGGCCCGTACCTCGGCGAGGTACTGGCCCTCAGGGAGCATCACGTCGAGGCTGGGGCCGAGTTCGTGGAGTTCGCTCACTCCCCCGACACCCGATCCCGTCAGCCGCCACGCATACGCCGCCACCGGCAGCCCTTCGGTGCCCGACGCCTCGAGTCGGACGCCGAAACGCGGTTCGGGGCAGGGACCGCACCCCGACACGCGGTTGTGCACATATGCCGTGGTGTTGGGAAAGTCGGTGAGACCATCGGCGTCGTCGTCGAGTCCGAAGCGCGGCGTCATCGACCACGTCACGGTGATCGCGGGGCGAGGCTGCGCCTCCTGGCTCGTGGCCGGTGTCACCGGCCACACGGCCGTGGTCAGGGCGAGGAGGAGCATCACGCGTCGCACAGGGGTATGACTACCGGGATGGCGCAGGAGTTCCTCCGGTGAAGTGGAATCCGACCTCCGCTCCGCCCCCGGCGCGGTTGCGGGCGAATGGACTCCAGCCGTGATCCTCGGCGACCGCTGCGACGATGGCGAGTCCGAGACCGGAGCCGGGGAGCGATCGGGCGGCGGTCGAGCGAAAGAACCGCTGGAACACGAAGGGGAGGTCCGCGGCGGCGATGCCCGGTCCACGATCCGCCACCGCCAGCCCCGTCGTGTCGAGAGTGACGGTGATCTTCCCGTCGGGGGGGCTCCACTTGATGGCGTTGTCCAACAGGTTGGACACCGCCCGTGTCACGGCTGCCGGCCGCACCACTGTCGCGAGCGAGGTCGCGGCGACATCGATCGTCTGGGTGGCCCGCCGCGTGGCCCGGGCGACCGCGTCGGCGACGATCATCGCCAGATCGACCTCCACTGGGGCTTCCTCGTCCCGTCCCACGGTCGCCAGATCCACGAGTTCGGTCACCAAGGCACCGAGTTCGATCACCTCGGCGGTGAGATCGGCGAGCATGGCCTCCCGCTCGGAGTCCGGGACGGTGCCGCGGGCGAGGAGTTCGATGTTCGTGCGCAGGCTGGTCAACGGCGTGCGCAGCTCGTGGCTCGCATCGGTGATCAGGCGCTGCTGGGACACCCGCGAAGCCTCCAGCCGGGCCAGCATCGCATTGAATGCCGCGGCCAGCCGCCCGATCTCGTCGGAGCGCTTCACCGGAATCGGCATGTCGAGGCCTCCCGGTACGGAGACCGCCTCGGCTGCCGCGGTGAGGTCTCGCACCGGCCGGACGGCCCGACCGGCGAGCAGCCATCCGGCCACCCCGGCGAGGAGGACACCGGCCAGCCCCAACAGGAGCAGCCGATTGCGAAGAGCTCCCAGGATGCTCTGCGCCTCGGTGAGGTCTCTTGCCACCTGGAGTGCCGCCAGCGGAGGAAGGCGCCGGGTGAGCATCCGGTAGTCGGTGCCATCGATGGTGACGGTGCGGACGACCTCCGGTGAGGCCCCGGACACCACGGCGAGATCGGCCGCACTGACGGGAAGCACGAGATCTCCGGTCCCGAGCAGCGACACGCTGCCGTCGGCATAGAGGACCTGGGCGGCGACATCCTCACCCACGACGCCCGCCGGATCCCTGCGGCCGAGACCACCGCCTCCGCCGCCTCCCCCGGTGCCGGGTTGATGGGTGATGGGGGGTGGATCGGCGAGCGCCGCCAGGGGTGCCCGTACCCGAAGGAAGCGGTCGATCTGCGCCATGGTCTCGTCGCTCGTCGACCGGTAGGCCGCCACGGCGACGGTGGCGACGGCCAGACCGACGGCCAACGCGACGAACAGCGCCAGACGCGCCCGCAGGGTCACGACTCGCGGGCCACGTACCCGACGCCGCGTACGGTGTGGATGAGACGCGCCTCGCCCTCGAGCTCGGTCTTTCGGCGCAGGTAGCCCACGTAGACGTCGAGCGAATTCGACGAGGTCTCGAAGTCGATGCCCCAGATGCGCTCGTAGATCGTGTCGCGCGTCAGCACGATTCGGGCGTTCAGCATGAGCAGTTCGAGGAGATCGAACTCGGTCTTCGTGAGATCGATCGCCCGGCTCCCACGCCGCACCGTGCGCGCCCCGGGGTCGAGCACGAGATCGCCGACGCGGAGGCTCGGCGCGTCGCCAGTGGGGCTCGACCTGCGCAACAGGGCTCGTACCCTGGCGAGCAGCTCCTCGAGCGCAAAGGGCTTCACCAGGTAGTCGTCGGCGCCGGCGTCGAGGCCGGCGACGCGGTCGTCGAGTTCGTGGCGGGCGGTGAGCATGAGGACCGGCGTCCGGTCACCGGCGTCGCGCAGGCGGTGGCATACGGCGAGCCCATCGAGCACCGGCATCATCACGTCGAGAACCACGAGGTCGGGTGCCTTGTCGGCCACGGCAAGGAGGCCCGCCATGCCGTCATCCGCCGTGATCACTCGGTGGCCCTCGTAGGAGAGGGCGCGTTCCACCGAACGCCGCACCGCGTCATCGTCCTCCACCACCAGCACCAGGGCCATGTCCCGGAGGGTACCGGCACCGCCTCGGTGAACGGTGAAGATCGCGTGAGAGTTGGATGAGTCGCGGGTAGCCTCGTCCGATGCGTCGTCTTGCCTCCGCGGTGAAGCGCCTCGGACACCAGCGGTGGTTCGCCGCCGCCGGGGCGCGGGTGTTGCCGTCCCTGGATCGTGCCGTCCACCGCCTCAGTGGCGGGCGCTGGCTGGTGACTTCCGCGGCGTTTCCCACGCTGCTTCTCAGGTGCGGCATTTCCGCCAAGCCCATCCCGTTGCTCTATGTCGCCCACGACGGGGGGTATCTCGTGGCGGCGACGAATTGGGGACGCCCGGAGCACCCGCGGTGGTCGACCCGGCTCCTCGAGGTCGGTGCGGCGACGGTCGAGGTGGCTCGCGAGGTGAGCCCGGTGCGGGCCGAACGACTCACCGAGACCGAAGTCGGCGTGGTGTGGCCGCTCCTGGTCGAGGTGTGGCCGGCGTTCGACACCTACCGGGCACGGGCGAGGCGCGAGATCAGGGTCTTTCGTCTCCGTCCGGATTGAGCGGAACCCCTCCCCCGCCGTGGGACAATGCACCCGGTGACCACGGAGCCTTCCACCCTCGTGCCCTATGTCGAGCACATCGGCATGACGCGGCAGTACTGGCGCGACATCATTCTCGGCATCAACGACGGTCTGGTCTCGATGTTGCTCCTCGTGGCCGGCGTCGTCGGGGGCGGTCTCGACGCGGATCAGGTGCTGCTCACGGGAGTGGCCGGTGCCATCGCCGGGGCCGTCTCCATGGCGGCGGGTGAGTATCTGGCCACGAAGTCCCAGGACGAGGTCCTCACCGCAGAGCTGGATCTCGAGCGCACGCATATCGCGCACTACCGAGACGTCGAGGTCGCCCAGATCCGTGAGATGCTCACCGACATGGGTGTCCACGCCGACGACCTCGAGGTCGTGGCCAACGCCCTCACGCGGGAAGACGAAACGCTCTTGAACGCGATGAAGGCCCTCGAGTTCGGAGTGGTCGATTCGGAGCGGCGCTCGCCCTACCGCGCCATGGTGATGTCCGGCCTGCTGTTTCTCGGCGGCTCGTTGTCGTCGGTGCTTCCGTTCATCTTCGTGGAAGACCCCACGATCGGACTGCTCTTTGCTGGTGCCATCACCGCGGTCGGGCTCTTCGGGGTAGGGGTCGTGAAGGCGATCGTCACCCGCTCGAATCACTTGGTCTCCGGCGCCGAGAACCTGCTCATCGCCGGGCTCGGTGGCATCGTCGCCTGGTGGGTGGGCAAGCTGATCGGGGTGGGCCTCACCTAGGTTGCCGGCGGCATCGGCCGTTCAGCACTAGACCCCTTGGCGGACGCGTGGTACCCCAGCAGTGTGTCCCTTCCAGGCGCCCCGCGCGATGGCCGCATCCTCCTCGGCCCGTGTCTCACCGAGAGGGAGTTCGAGCGCCGGGTCCATGCCACGCCTGGCTCGGTGCGCGGGCACGACTTCCTGCTCAGAATCGATGGAGCGCTGTCCCTGGAGCCTGCCTACCCGGCATTCCAGCTCGACGGGGACGTGGTCAGGGCCGATCTGGCATGGCTGGTGACCCTGCTCAAGAAGCACATGCCCGACCTCACCGCCTGTGACTGGCTCGTCCGGCCCAACGCCATGCTCGCCGGCTTGAGCCCGCTGGAATGGCTCAACCGAGGTCTCGGGCTGGAGGAGACGGCCCGGGCGATCCCCGGTGCCGACGGGGCACCGCACTCCCGTGGGGTGGGTCGATGACGACCAGCGTCATCCGGCTCGACCGCGTGGCCAACTTCCGCGACTTCGGCGGGGTCCTCACCACCGACGGGCGCAGGGTGCGCCCTGGACGGCTCTTCCGATCTGGCTCCCTCCACGACATGACGGCGGCCGATCGCGAGTCCCTCGCCCGGATCGGCGTCGGCGTCGTGATCGACTTGCGCTGTGCCTGGGAGCGGAGCCAGCTGCCCATCGAGTGGCCCGGAGTCGCCTCGGTCGCCGCGCCGCTCGTGACCGACGAGGTGGTCAACGAGGTGATGCGGCGCTTTCGGGCTGGTCTCGTCACCTCCGCCGAATTGGAGGACTGGTGGAACCTCGTCCGCGTCTACCAGGCCCCCGAGGAGCATCCGGGGTCGATGCGGGTCGTCGTGGACACCTTGCTCGAGGCAAAGGGTGGAGTCCTCATCCACTGCCGAGGGGGGAAGGACCGCACCGGCATGGTCGCCGCCTTCGTGCTCGACGCCCTGGGCGTGGGCCGGAAGGCGGTCGTGGCGGACTTCCTCGCCAGCAACGAGAACGCGCGAGGCCGGGAGGCGAGGCTGGAGATCGCCCGCATGCTCGAGCGTGCCGGACCGGGGCACTTCACCGACGAGGCGATGGCGTCCTTCGCCGGCGTCCGCCGCGTCTGGCTCGAGCGGCTCTTTGCCGGGGTGGAGGAGCGGTACGGATCGGTGGCGGGCTACCTGGCCCACCGCGTCGGAGTCGGCGAAGCCGCGGTGGCGGTCCTGCGCCAGCGCTATGTGGAGGCGTCGCACCGATCGGGGTAGCGCTCGCATCTGCCGGGCACCTGGCACACTGGGCCGGTGCTGGATCTCGTCCGACGCCGGGTGCCGCTGTGACCGTGGAGTTCCGTGCCGCCATCCCGGCCGATGGGGCCGCCATTCTCTCCCTGATCAACCTCGTGCAGCCGCACGTCCCGTGGACCGAAGCGCACTTCCGCTGGCAGTACCTCGAGCCCCCTGCGGGAGAGGCGGCGCGGTTCGTGGCCGAGGACGAAGGGCAGATCGTCTCGTTCTATGCCGCCCCGCGGTACGACGTCAGCGTCGTCGGGGAGGTGCGGGAGGGGTGGATGGTCCAGGACGTCATGACCCATCCCGATCACCGCGGGCGCGGCTACCTCCACGAGCTGGGGGCCCTCTGTGCGCGCCACCTCGCCGCCGCGGGTGCACTTGGCTTCACCTTTCCCAACGAGCGCTCCCAGGGGAGCTTCCCCAGGCTTGGCTGGACCGAACTGGGTCCGGTGCCGAGCCGCCTGTGGCCGGTGCGTCCGGGGCGGGCAGGTTCGGGCGTCCTCACCTCGGTCGTCGAGTTCCCCGGCGATGTCGGAGACATCTGGCGCGAGTCCGGCCTCGCCATCGGAACCCGGCGCGATGCCGCCTACCTCGCGTGGCGGTATCGCAAGCCCGGACAGACCTACCGCCGGTTCACCGTGGGTGACGGAGCAGGTTTCGTCGTGCTGAAGGAATTCGACGCCGGAGGGTCGAGGCGCCTCCATGTGTGCGACCTGGTGCTTCGCAGCACCGAGCGCAGCCTGCTCCCCGGCGTCCTGCAGGATGTCCAGCAGGCAGCCCGGGACGCCGGTGCGAGCGAGCTGACCGCCTGGCTCCCGCCTCACCACCCTTACGCCGCCGCATTCGACGCCGCCGGGGTGGTCACCGTACCCACCGCCCGGCGGGTCTTCGTGACCGCACCCCCAGCAGACCTGGCACGATATGCCGTCATGGACCGCTGGCATCTCACCCATGGCGACTCCGATGTCTGGTGATCGCACTGCCCTCGTGCTCGTCGCCCATGCCGACGATGAGACCCTCGGTTGCGGCGGGATCATGCAGCGGCTGGCCGCCTCGGGATGGCGCGTCGAGGTGGTGATCGTCTCCGACGGGATCGTTCGCGCCCGCGGGATCGATCAGGACAATCGTCCTGCTGCCCGGCGCGCCTGCACCCTCCTCGGTGTCGGTGAACCGCGAGTCCTCGGCATCGCCGACCAGAGGTTCGATGCCGTGCCGATGGCCGACCTCGCCAACGCCGTCGGCGCTCTCGGCATCGAGCCCGATCTCGTCGTCACCCATGTGGGCACCGACCTCAACGGCGATCACCGCCTCACCCTCGAGATCGCCAAGATCATCGGGCGCCCGTAGCGCAAGCCCGTCGGGCTCCTCGGATGCGAGGTGCCGGCTACGACGGCCTGGAACACGACGGCGTTTGCTGCCAACTACTTCGTGCCGCTCACCGACGAGCACCTGAAGACGAAGATCGCCGCCTTCGCCTGCTACGAACACGAGATCCAGCCATTCCCCCACCCCTGGTCGGAGCGGGGACTCCGCCTTCTCGCCGAGTATCACGGCATGCAGGCCGGGTGTGGACTCGCCGAGGCCTTCCATCTCATGCGCGGGTACCCGCGGGGCTTGCCCGACTGAGCCGATCGGGGGGCACCGCTAGAGGTCGTTGCGAACCAGGTCGTCGAACGACTCGCGGCGCACCACGAGACGCGCCTCGCCGTCGCGTACGAAGACCACCGCGGGGCGGGCCATCTTGTTGTAGTTGGAGCCCATCGAGTGGCCATACGCCCCCGTCACCGGCGTCGCCAGGATGTCCCCGACGGCGAGGTCCTCGGGAACGACACCGTCACGCACCAGGACGTCCCCCGATTCGCAGTGCTTGCCCACCAGGCGGATCGGTCGCAGGCGCTCGTCGTCCACGGCGCGAGGGAGGAATGTCTCGTACCCGCTCCCGTAGATGATGGGGCGCGGGTTGTCGCTCATGCCACCGTCGACCGCCACATAGGTGCGGACGCCAGGGATCTGTTTGATGCTGCCCACCGTGTAGAGCGTCACCGCCGCCGACGCCACGATCGCCCGCCCGGGCTCGGCCCACAGCATCGCCTCGAGACCGAGACCCGCTGCCGCCGATCGCAGCGTCGCGGCCCATTCGGTGATGGTCGGGGCGCGCTCCCCTTCCACGTACGCCACCCCCAATCCGCCACCGATGGAGAGCTCGGGCAGCCCGAACGGAGCGGCGAAGCCGGCCACGGTGCGCAGCGCCTCGGCGAAGGACTCGACCCGGTACACCTGGGAACCAATGTGGCTGTGCAGGCCGGCCACCCGGTACGCCCGAGACGCCAGCGCTCTCTGCACCGCGGCGGCGGCATCGCCGTCGGCCACCGTGAAACCGAACTTGGAGTCGTCCTGTCCGGTGGCGACGTACTCATGGGTGTGGGCGTCGACGCCGGGCGCCACGCGAAGGAACACCGCGGGAGCCCGATGGCCGGAGGCGACGAGGCGCTCGATCCGATCCATCTCGTCGAAGCCGTCGACGACGATGCGTCCGACCTCCCGGCGCAGACCGAGTTCCAGTTCACCCTCGGACTTGTTGTTGCCATGGAGCACGAGACGGTCGGCGGGGACACCGGCGTGCAGGGCCACCAGGGCCTCGCCCTCGGTGGCGACATCGAGACGCATGCCCTCTTCGTGAGCGAGGCGCGCCATCGCCAGGCACAGGAAGGCCTTGGTGGCATATACCGCCCCGTCGCCAAAGGCGGCGACGGCCTCCCGGCACCGCGCGCGGACATGGTCCTCGTCGTAGACGAAGAGTGGCGTGCCGAACTCGGCGACGAGATCGAGGGTGTCACAGCCGGCAATGGCGAGGTGCCCATCGGTGCCCACCGTGGCATGGTCCGGAAGCAGGTGCCACGGGAGTACAGACATCTGAGACGATGGTACCGAGCCCCACCGACGGCTCGCGGACGGCTGCGCTCTCGACCCGGCGTTCCGATGCGCGGAGACCGGGTAAGAGGTTGGCAATGTGGTCATCGAGGTGTGACGCCACGAGTCGAACCGGGTGGGCTGGTCACTCAGCGGCGGGCGTCGTAGGTGAGGATCTCGAGGAGGTTGCCGCTGGGGTCGCGGAAGTACACCGAGTCGGTGGCCCCGTGCACTCCGCTCGATCGCCCCGGCCCCTTCATGTTGTAGGGTCGCGCCGGGCCGTTGCCGTAGGCCGTCCCGCTGCTGCGGATTCGCTCGAAGGTCGTCTCGAAGGTGACTCGATCCATGGCGAACGCGAGATGCCGCGAGACCGGCTCCTCCGACTCGGCGAGGTCCAGCGCGAGGTCGGCAGTGATCAGCATCACCTCGAACGGACCATTGCTCCCCTCGTGTTCCAGGCCGAGGATGTCGCGATAGAAGGCAACCGAGGCGGCATGATCGGTGACTTCGAGGATGGTGTGATCGAGCTGAAGCCCCACCGAAGTGACCCTAGAGGGCGGTGGGGCGCGGTTCAAGAGGTCGGCGGCGCCGCCGGTGACGGCTGCGAGTGCCGCGGGAGGCTCCAGCGTCGGGGCTTACCCGAAGGTGTCGAGGATGTTCAGCCCACCCATGAGGATGCCGAGCACGGTGAGCACGGCCCCAAGGAGCATGCGGCCGCGGACCAGATAGACGATGCCGACGATGATCAGCACGATGCCGATGGCCCATACCAGTGGAACGCTCGCCAGGATCATGATCGACCTCCCCAGCCAGTGGATGCGATGTGCTTGCCGGGTAATCGCACCGGAGGGGCAACTCGTTACTGGCCCATTTCGGGCGCTCCAGGCGGAACACCAGCGGGTGTGGATACGATGAACGTTCCGAGGGTATCCCCATGCGCCTGTACTTCGCCGGCCCCCTGTTCAGCGTTCAGGAACGGGAGTTCAACACACGCCTCGCCGCGGCCATAGAAGCCCTCGGCTACGACGTCTTCCTCCCCAGCGTGATGGGTTCGAGGCCTCGGGGTCGGAGCTCGTCGAAGGGCCCGAGGTCGCCCGCCAGATCTTCGCACTCGACAGTACGCAGGTCATGGATTGCGACGTACTGCTGTGTGTCCTCGATGGGCGCGTCCCCGACGAAGGGATGGCTGTGGAGATCGGCATCGCCCACGCCGACCGTCTTCACCGGACTCGGCAGCGCAGGCTCATCGGCCTGTCGACGGACTCGCGCCAGCGCGGCGGAGCCGCGCTCAATGCGATG
>JACRIT010000033.1 GCA_016215655.1 Acidimicrobiia bacterium | reverse complement strand
GCGGCACGACGCGGTGTCGCAACGCGGCCCCGGTGCCGCGTCGGCGGCCTGCGGGGGGTCGCTGCCTTCGCGCGGCCCGTCATCAGGTGCCGCTCCTGTTCCACCGTCGGTCGAGGCGGCCATGGTGGTCGTGGTGGTCGTGGAGGCGTCGTCACCCGGGTCCGCCGTCGACGGTGGCGCCGCGACCTCCGTCGTGGGGGTGGCGTCGTCGGGGGAGGCAGCCGGTATGACCGGAGAGGACGATGCCGCCACCGTCGATGTGGTCACGGATGTGGTCGTCCGCGCCGTGGTGGTGGTCGTTGCCGTGCTGCTGGTGGTCGTTGCCGCCGTAGTGGTGGTGGTCGCCGTGGAGGCGGTCGTGGTGGTGGTGGTGGTGGTCGCGGGAGCGGCCATCGCCACGAAGACGTGTGTCGTCCACATCGCGCCGTTCGCATCGATGAAGACGCCGATGCCGGCGATGTCGAATGACGGGTCGAGCAGGTTGGCGCGATGGTTCGGGCTGGCGAGGAAGGCGTCGAGCAGCGGCTGGCAGCTCGAACTGTCCGATGCCATCCCCACGTTCTCCCCCCACGACTCCCAACCCTGGGGAAGGTGCGGGTTCAGCGAGGACGGTGCCGAGTGGTAGATGTCGCCCTCCGCCGCCATGGCCTCCGAGTGCGATCGGCCGTACGTCGTGAGCGGTCCGTAGGACGCGAGTGCCCCGGCACCGGCCGCGGCTCGCTGGGCGTTGATCCCGGAGAGGAAGCAGCTCTCCAGGTCCGCTGCCGAGGCCTCGGCAGGGGTCGACAGCGGACCGAGGAGGAGTGCCGCCACGATGGCCGCCCACATCGACAGCGAACGGGCGGCGAAGCGGCGCGGGGACGGCACGGAGGGTTCATCGGCGTCGCCCGGCTCAGGACTTGAGGAGGGGAAGCCCGACGCTCAGCGGCCGGCGAGTGCTCTCGAGCTCGCCACGCCCGACCGAGTCTGATCCGGCTACCCTGGGCGAGCAGCGCCCCGGATGACGTCCCCGGGTTTCTTGACGAGGCCGGTGAGTTCGAGCACCGCGCCACGGTCGCGGTGGGCGATGAGGAACCCATACCACCGACGGTACGATCAGGCCATGGCTCGTGTCGGCATCCTCGGCCTCCCCAATGTCGGCAAGACCACCCTCTTCAACGCCCTCACCGGGCTGTCCGCGCCCACCGCGGCACACCCCTTTTCGACCACCGAGCCCAACGTCGGGGTGGCCAGGGTTCCCGATGACCGGCTGGATCGGGCGGCGGCGCTGGAGAAGTCGGCCAAGGTGGTCCATGCCACGCTCGACCTTCTCGATCTCCCCGCCATGGCACCGGGTGGCGCCGGATTCGGGCCCCAGTTCTTCGGGCGGCTGCGCGAGATGGAGGCGGTGGCGATCGTGCTGCGGGCGTTTCGCTCCGACGCCGTGCCGGATGGCGAATCCGGGACCGACCCGGTCGCCCAGGCCGAGACCCTGCTCCTCGAACTCACGCTGGCGGATGCCGAGGTCTTCTCCCGTCGGGCGGACAAGGC
This sequence comes from Acidimicrobiia bacterium, assembly GCA_016215655.1. Classification (GTDB taxonomy): domain Bacteria; phylum Actinomycetota; class Acidimicrobiia; order Spongiisociales; family UBA11373; genus UBA11373. The sequence goes on along the minus strand of JACRIT010000033.1, from coordinate 12,671 downwards.
CCTGAAGGAGGCGACCGGCGATGCCTCGAAACGCCTCGGAGCCGAGGGGATCGCCAAGGCGGCGGCGCTGCTCGGCGAGGGGATCCCGCTGCGCGCCTCCGAGTGGAGCGAGATCCAGCTCGAGGCCTTCCGGGATCTCGCCCCGCTCACCCTGAAGCCGGCGGTCTGGGTGATCAACGTCGGTGAAGACGCCGCCGATCCCGCGGCGCTCGAATCGGCAGTGGCCGCGGTCGTCCCTCGCGGCGATGTCGTCGTGGTGGTCTCGGCCCGACTCGAGGAGGAAGCGGCTCGTCTCGACCCCACGGACCGCGCCGAGCTCTACGAGGGCTTGGGGCTGGGGGAGGGCGCATTGGCCCGAGTGGTGCGGGCCACCTACGACGCACTCGGCCTGATCTCATTCTTCACCGTCGGTCCCAAGGAGTCGCGGGCGTGGACGGTGCGGCGCGGGGCGACTGCGCCCGAGGCTGCCGGCAAGATCCACACCGACCTCGAGCGCGGCTTCATCCGGGCCGAGGTCACGACCATCGACGAGGTGCTGGCCGCCGGTGGATGGGACAAGGCCAAGGCGGCAGGCAAGGTCCGGCTGGAGGGCAAGGAGTACCGCGTCCTCGAAGGCGATGTGCTCGTGGTGCGCTTCTCCGTCTAGCGATCGACGGCGCGGTCCCGGTAGCCTCGCTTCGTGCGCGCCGTCCTCCAGCGAGTGTCCTCAGCCAGCGTCGATGTCGACGGCTCCGTGATCGGCACCATCGGCCGGGGATTCGTTGCACTCGTCGCGGTGGCTCACGACGACGACGCCACGACCGCCGACCGCCTCGCCGAGACCATCGCCCATCTGCGGGTCTTCGCCGACGATGCCGGGAAGATGAACCTGGCCCTCGGGGACATCGGCGGCGCCGTGCTCGTGGTGAGCCAGTTCACCTTGTTCGCCGACACGTCGCGGGGCCGTCGCCCCTCGTTCACCGCTGCTGCCGCGCCCGACCATGCCGAGGCGCTCGTGGAACGGGTTGCAGCGGCCCTCGCCGGATTCGGCATCCCGGTGGAGACCGGCAGGTTCCGGTCACACATGGCGGTGAGCCTGGTGAACGACGGTCCGGTCACGATCGTCCTCGACACCGACTCCGGCTGACCGAGATTGGGACGGCGTCGAACCCAGCGCGATGATCCCGGCATGAGCCGGTTGGCACGCAGCCCCCTCGCCTTCATGGTTGCTCCGATCGCCGCCGGTGCCGCCTGGCTGGGCTACGGGTCGATCGTTGCCGGAGTCACCGTGCTCATCGCCGCCTCCCTCGCCTGGGTGGCGCTGCGACCTGCCCTGCCGGCGGCCGGTGGCGTCCGCATCGGCTGGGCGATCCTGGCCGCAGTGGCGACGGCAGCGGCGTTGATCCAGTTCGTTCCCTATGGGCGTGATCACACCAACCCGCCGATCACGGCGGAGCCGGTCTGGGATCGTGCGGAGACCCGGGCACTGGCGGTGCGGGCGTGTTACGACTGCCACAGCAGCGAGACCGCCTGGCCCTGGTACACCGACGTGGCCCCCTTGTCGTGGTTGGCGACGAACCACGTGGAGGAGGGCCGGGCGATCCTCGACTTCTCGTCATGGGATCGGCCCCAGCACGAGCTCGACGAGATGGCGGAGACGATCGCCGAGGGGGAGATGCCACCCCGGTACTACACGATCCTGCATTCGACGGCCCGGCTCAGCGCGGCGGAGAAGCAGCAGCTGATCGATGGCCTTCGCGCCACCCTCGCCGCGTCGCCGCCGGGTTAGCGCTCACCGACACGCTCCGGCGGCATCGGCCATCGATCCGGGTCCGGGCTGACCCCGCTGCGAACGCGCGACCTATCCGAAGGTGCCCGATGGAGGTGGGGCTGACCGGTTTCGTCCGATCCCGGCGGCGAACTTCGGCGCGGTGAGCACCACCACGCCGATGGCATACCACACCAGGGTGTCGTCGGCGACGATGCCCCAGGGCGTGGCCCAACCGTTGCTCGCCCACAGCAGCGATGCTCCGAGGAACCACCCCAGTGCGACGAGGGTTCCTGCAGCGCTGCGCAGCCCCTTGGCGGCGGCGCCGAGCACGGGAAGGGTCACCAGCAGCCCTGCCGGCCACACGACCAGGGCAGTGCCGGCGGTGACCCCGAGACCCTTGCCCCCGCGGAACCCGAACCAGGGATTGTGCACCTGGGCGAGCACCGCGGCCGTGGCAGCGGCGATCGCCGTGGCGTCGCCGTCGATGGCGGCTCCCACGATGGCGGCAGCGGCCCCCTTGACGAGATCGAGGGTGAGCACGATCGCGGCCATGCGCCTTCCGCCGACACGCAGTGCATTGGCGGCCCCGGGATTGCCCGATCCCGACGAGCGGAGGTCGACGCCGCGCAGCCGGCCCACGAGATCCGCGGTGGGAAGCGACCCGGAGACGTACCCGAAGAGGATGGCCCAGATCACCGATGGGCCTCCAGCCAGGCCGTGCCCGCAGGACAGAGATGGGCGAAGTCGCAGTGCCGGCAGGAGTCGCCGGGCGTCGGGGGATGGTCGGGGGCGGCGGCGGCGGCGAGCAGCGTGCCGAGATGGCGGCGGGCTGCGCTCAGCCACTCCGCATCCACGCTCTCGGTGAGCTCCTCGATGTCGCCGCCTCCGCAGTACGCAAAGGTGACGCGGATGGTCTCGGGGGTGCGTCCTCCGGCGAGGCCGGCGTCCGCCACTGCCAGGGCATACGCCTCGAGCTGCACCCTTCGTGCGGGATCGTCCGAGGCGCGCCCGCTCTTGAAGTCGACGACCTCCCATCCGGACCCGGCTGCGTAGACGGCGTCGATCCGGCCCGACACCCGTGCCCCATCGAGTACCAGGGTGAATGGCGCTTCGACGAGGATCGGCCGTGTCGCCGCGAAGCGGGAGCGGCTGAACCGTTCGAAGGCGCTCTCCGGCGAGGGTTCGTCGCCCACCGCGTCGTACCCCGATGCCGCGATGTCCTCGAACGCCACCGTGCCGCGGTTGTGCATTTCGATCCTGCGGTGCAGCTCGACACCACGGCGGGCGGCGGCGCTGGGGCGGCGGGGCAGGCGATCGATCTCGGACCAGTGGAAGCGCTGCGGACAGCCGGCCAGGGTCACCAATCCGGTGACCGACGTGGTGAAGGGGAGCGGCTCGATCGGGGCGTCGGCCGGGTCGGGAAGCCCGGCCAACGCGATGCGGAGCTGGTCCACGGCGCGATCGTACGGTGCGGCGAGGCCGGCGTCCGCGGCGAGGCGCTCCGGGAAGCTCGGGTCGGCGGCGGTGGCGGCGATGGCAGCTCGCCATCCCTGGGGGAATACCGGATCGGGTGCCGGAACTCGCCGAGTCGAGGCATGGGGGGCGGGGGGCTCCCCGGGATCCTCACAGCGGTCCGGCGCCGCAATCCCCAGGCCGTCGAGGATCTCGAAGAGCCGGCTCGGTCGGCGCGGTCGCACGCCGCCCGTCCAGAACGCCCCCGAGGCGTACAGGGCGCGGCGGCAGCGGGTCACGGCGACGTATGCGGTTCTCCACTCCTGATCGTCGTGGGCCGCACGCAGGATCTCGCGCCGTTCGGCATCGTCGTCGGGGAGTTCGGGGAGGACGTCGCGGTCGAGCCGAAATCGGTACGGGAGCACCGCGGGCACGGTCACCGGGTCCTCGTACTGGAGCACACTCGACGGGAACACCTTCTCCTGGAGCGCGGGCAGGAACACCGCATCCCACTCGAGGCCCTTGGCACGGTGCACCGTCAGCAGCGGCACCGCGTCTTCACCGCTCACCCGGGCCGTGTCCAACTCGCCCGATGAGGCTTCGTCGGCGAGCAGGTCCAGGTGGTCGAGAAAGGCTTCGAGCGACGGGGAGCCCTCGAGCGGACTCCACTCCTCGGCGAGGTCCAGGAAGCGGTGGAGGTTGAGTCGCGTGGACAGCCGGGCGGAGGCTTCGAGGGCATCGACCTCGGGCCAGGCATCGATGCGATCGAGCACGACCCGACACAGCTCGACGAGGCTCACCCCTTGGGCGGTGGCGAGCAGCGATCGGTACAGGGCACGGAACTCCTCGAGACGGTGGCGAATCTCGGCGCGCAGTCCGGTGACACCCTCGAGGTCGTCGACGGCTTCGAGCACCGCCCAGCCGATGCCGCTGTCCTCGTCGTCCCCCACGGCATGGCGGGCGCTCACCCATCTCACCAGAGGGGCGAGGTCGCCGAGGCCGAGGCGATACCGGGAACCGGTGAGGATTCGACACAGGGCCACGGCGTCGTCGGGACGCCCCAGGATCCGCAACCAGGCGTGGAGTTCCACCACCTCGGGAACCTCGAGCAGACCGCCCAGTGAGGCCACCTCCACCGGGATGCCGCGATCCACCAGGGCATCGCGGATCATGGCCATCTGGCGGTGTTTGCGAAACAGCACGGCGATCTCGCGCCACGGGGTGCCCCCCTCGTGGATGGCCTCGACCTCGTCGGCGAGCCAGCGGGCTTCGGCGGCGGCACTGTGCGCCCAGTGCGTGGTGATTCGTCCCGGGTCCGCCCCCGGGCGAGCCTGCAGCGCCGGCAGGGGACCGGGTCGCAGCAGCTCGGACCGCACCGTGTTGGCTGCGGCGACGATCACCGCGTCGTTGCGCCAACTCACCGACAGATTCTTCGACTCGGCCGGCCTTCCGTCGCCGCGCCGGAAGTGGTCGGTGAACGAGGCGAAGTTGTATGGGGATGCTCCGCGCCACTCGTAGATGGTCTGGTCGGTGTCGCCCACCGCCGTGACCGGGAAGCCGTCCCCGAAGATCGAGCGCAGCAACTCGCGCTGGCCGGGGTTGGTGTCCTGGTACTCGTCGAGGAGCACCATGCGATATCGGTCCCGAATCCGGGCGGCGAGGCCGGGATGCTCGGTGACGAGACGGTGGGCGAGGGTGACGAGGTCGGCAAAATCGACCACGCCGAAGCGGCGCTTGCGCTCCACATAGGCGGCGAGCACGGCGGCGAGGTCGTTGCGCTCCGCGGCGACCGGGTCCTCGGCATCGACCTGGATGTCGGCAGCGGCGCGAAGGTGATCACCCAGCGCCGACGCCAGCCCGGCGACCCGGTCCACCACCTTGCCCGGCTGGGTAAGGTCGAGGTGAGTGCCGCGAGTCGAGGCGATCGCATCGCGAATCAACTGCCGGGAGTAGCCCGGAGTGACGATGCGGGCGTCACGGGCGGCCCCGACCAGCGGGCCGAACTCCCGGATCAGACTGTGGGCAAAGCCGTGATAGGTGGTGACTTCGACCTCGCGGCCTTCGGCGGTGTGATCGGGAAGGGTGCGGCGCAGGCGATCGGCGAGTTCGCCGGCGGCCTTGTTGGTGAAGGTGATCCCCAGCGCCTCCTCGGGGGCGACCACGCCTGCGATCACGAAGTGGGCGAGGCGCTGCGCCATGGTTCCCGTCTTGCCGGATCCTGCTCCCGCCGTGACGCGCAGCGGTTCGAGCGGATGCTCGATCACGGCTCGCTGTTCGGGTGAAGGAACGAACACGAACCGGTCGCCGGGTCGTGGTGCGGTGGCCTGATCCGGATGGTCGGTCGTCATGAGAAGGCCTCCCGACCCTCGGGCCATTCCGGACACACGATGCGGACCGGACACCGATCGCAATGATCGCCGGGTGTCGCCGGCCACTCCTCGGCGAGGATGCCCCGCTGCACCCGCGTCATCTCGGCCACGACGGTGGGCATCGCCGTCATGTCGAAGCGCCGCACCGTGACGCTCTTGCGCTTGCCCGCCTCGTGACCGGGGTACCAGAACTCGGCACCGGCGGTCCCTTCGCCGCTGGCGAGCACGTAGAAGCCGAGTTGCACCGCGGCGGCGGCTTCGTCGACCGGGAGCGCACTCGCGCCCGTCTTGTAGTCCACGATGTGGACACCGTCGGCACGTCGTTCGGCGCGATCGACGCGTCCCCGCCACTCGATGCCATCGAGCACATGGGACACCGCGGTCTCGAATCCGACGGCCCGGCCCTTGCCCGGCCAGTGGGTGTAGAGGTGGGTGAGGATGCGCTCGGCCCGATCCCGCCACGAGTCGGCCCACGGTGCACCGTCGAATGCCGCTGGATCGAACTCTTCATCCAACACCGCCACCGCGGTGGCGACGTCGCCGTGATCGCGCCCCGACTCCACAGCCTGGCGTTCGACGACTTCGAGAACCCGGTGCAGGAGCGAACCCAACTCGGCGTACTTCGACCCGCCATCGGAGATGAGCAGTCGCCGTTCGAAGGCGTAGCGCCGCGGGCAGGTGGCGTACGCCTCCGCCTGGCTCGGGGAGAGCCGCGGGACGGAGCCGACGATTCCGGTGTCGGGACCCACGGGGAGTACCCCGGCGAACTCGGTGAGAGCCCGGGGTTGCCAGGGGTCGCCCGCCGCCAGCGCTCCGAGGGCGGCAATGCGGTCGACGGCGGGGATGCGGACGTCGCCGACGCGGCGTCGCACCCAGGCTTCGGCATCGCGCGGGGTGGTGGGGGCGTCGTGCTCCTCCGGCGGGCGGGTCGCCTGCTCGAGCGACATCCCGGCCACGAGTGAGAGGAACCGGCTTGGAGCCCCGTCGGCGTGATCGGGCGATCCCACGGTGGCGGTCCACACCACGCGCCGGCTGGCCCGGCACATCGCGGTATAGGCGAGGCGGCGCTCCTCCTGGATGCGGAACCGCGAGTAGGCGCGATCGTCGCCGCTCAGCGAGGGCGACAGGTGGCGGGTGCCGAGCAGTGAGTCGCGCGCCCGCAGGTCGGGAAGCACGCCTTCGCGGGCGTCGGCGATGAAGACGATGTCGAACTCCATGCCCTTGGCCTGATGGAGGGTGGTCAGCGTGATCCGGTCGGCATCGCCGTCGCGAAACGACAGGAGCGGCTCCGCCTCGAAGTCCTCGGAGCGCACCATGGCCGCGTAGTCGGCGAGCCCCGCTCCCGGGTCGCGCTCGCGCAGTCGGTCGAGCGCCTGGGAGAACGATGACAGGGCGCGGCGATCGTCGGCGTCGCCCAATCCCAGGGTGGTGAGGCCGGGCAGGGTGGTCCACAGGTGCCAGAAGCCATCTGCTGCCGGCCGGTCGGTGGCCCAGGTGGGATCGGCAAGGGCCGCCACCACCGGCTGCACCGCGTCGGCGGCGCCGGCAAGGGCACCGGCCCAACCCTGCACCGAAGCGCGTCGTTCGATCTCTCGGGTCGCCGACAGGGTGAGACCGACGAGTGGTCCCATGAGCACCCGCCGCAGGACCGCGGTATCCCTTCCCGCGGCGGCTTCGGCGAGATCGAGCACCGGCCGAACCGCCCGGTGGTCGCCAAGGCGGGTGTCGGGGCGCTGATGGGGGATGCGCCGCCGATCCAGAGCCCGTGACAGCTCGGGGAGAAAGCGCCGCTTCGATCGCACGAGCACCCCCATGCGGCGATAGGGGATGCGGTCGCGCAGGTGGACGTGCTGCACCTCGGAAGCGATCCACTCGGCCTCGGCAGACTGCTGGTTGAAGCCATAGGTCTCCACCGATCCCGCCCCTGGGGCGGGATCGACCGGGCCGGCCCCACCGGGGAGTCCGGCGCCCACGGTGAGACGAACCGCGGCATCGAGGATGGCTGCCGGTACCCGGAACGATGTGGTGAGCACGATGCGCCGCGCCGGATTGCCGTCGTCATCGCGAAACCGTTCGGGGAACTCGGCGACGTTGGACAACTCCGCACCGCGAAACGAGTACACGGACTGATACGGGTCCCCGGCGGCGGTGAGATTGCGGTGGCCGGCGGCGAGACGCTCGGCCATGCGCGCCTGGGCGACCGTCGTGTCCTGGTATTCGTCGACGAGCACGTAGCGGAACGCCCCGGCGAACTGGGCGGCGGTGGCGGGGTGCTCGAGGACCCGCAACGCCTCCACCTGCAGGGTGCCGTAGTCGATGCGTCCCCGCGACCGCAGCGTGGCCAGGTAGCGATCGAAGAATCCGGGGAGGGCGCGCCAGTCGTCGCGCCCGAAGGCGGCGAGGGCGTCGGTGCCGACGAGTCGTTCGGCGGCGCGCAGGCCGAAGTCGGCAACCTCCTCGGCAAACGCCCGATTGCCGAGCAGTCCCCGGAAGGGAAGCGGCCACGCCGCCGGGTCCTCACCGGCGAGCACATCGGCGACGAGTTCGACGTGTTCCGGCCCGGTGAGCAGCGTCGGGGTCGCCACCCAGCCGCCGACCGGGCCATGGGCCTCGAGGATGCGCATCGCCAGCGAGTGGAACGTCGAGGCCGGGATCACGCTGAACGACCGCTCGAGGCCCGATGCGATGCGCGAACGCAGGTCGGCGGCGCCGCGGCGGGAGAAGGCGAGGATCAGGATCTGCTCCGGAGGGATCCCGGCGGTGATGAGGTGGCGGGCGCGGCGCACCAGGAACTCGGTCTTGCCGGCACCGGGGCCGGCAACGACCAGCTGGGGACCATCGGTGTCGGCGATGGCCGAGTCCCAGGCACCGGGTTCGAGGCGGAGTTCGTTCACGCCGTCAAGGTACCTGGAGCGACCGACGGATTCCCCGGCCGGGCCCCTCGGTGCGGCGGGTAGATTGGCGTGCCGCGAGCGCCCGCAGATAGGCTCGCCCCGGCATCGGCTTTGGGCCCACGATCGGGCCGAAAGCCGATCGGACCCGTGACCCATCTGCGCGCTCCAAGGGGATGAAACGTGACCGAACACCTCGTCGAAGAAGGCATGCGCGAGTGGGCTTCTCCGCTCTACTCCGAGGCCCTCAGCCAATTCAATCGGGTCGCCGAGCTCATCGAACTCGACCCCAACATCGCGGCGCGCATGCGGGTGCCGCAACGGGCGATCATCGTCACCATCCCGTACCGCCGCGACGATGGCACCGAGGTGAAGAGCCTCTTCGGGTACCGGGTGCAGCACGTGCTCACCATGGGGCCCACCAAGGGGGGCATTCGCTATGCCCCCGACGTCAATCTCGGCGAGGTGGCGGCACTGGCCATGCTCATGACCTGGAAGTGCGCCATCGTCGGCCTCCCCTTCGGGGGTGCGAAGGGCGGAGTCCGGGTCGATCCGACGACGCTGTCACGCGCCGAGACGCAGCGCGTGACCCGGCGCTACACCGCCGAGATCGTCGACTTCATCGGTCCCACCAAGGACATCCCCGCCCCCGACATGGGCACCGACGAGCAGGTGATGGCCTGGATCATGGACACCTACAGCCAGCAGGTGGGCCACACCGAGCCCGCCGTCGTCACCGGCAAGCCTCCGGCCCTGGGGGGCTCGGTGGCGCGGCGCGAGGCGACCGGGCGGGGACTCGTCAGCCTCGTGCCGGCGGCGGCGGCACAGCGCGGGCTCTCGACCGATGGCATCCGCGTCGCGGTGCAGGGCTTCGGCAACGTCGGCCGATACGCCTCGCTCGCTGCGGCGCAGGCCGGCGCCAAGGTCGTGGCCATCTCCGACATCTCGGGCGGGTTCTACAACGGCAAGGGGATCGACGTGATGGCCGCCATCGATCACATGGACCGGCATCGCTCGCTCGACGGGTTCGCCGGTGGCGATCGCATCAGCAACGCCGATCTCATCGGGGCCGACTGCGACATCCTCATGCCCTGCGCCACCGGGGGAGTGATCACCGGGGCGAACGCCGGCGAGGTCAAGGCGAAGATCGTCATGGAAGGTGCCAATGGACCGACCACGCTCGAAGCGGACGGCATCCTGAACGCAAAGGGCGTTCTCGTCGTCCCCGACGTGCTCGCCAACGCCGGCGGGGTCACCGTGTCGTACTTCGAGTGGGTGCAGGACGTCCAGAAGTACCTGTGGACCGAATCGGAGATCGTGGGCCGGCTGCGCGAGATCATGAGCCGGGCCTACGAAGACGTCCAGTCGCTGGCGACCAAGCACAAGACCGACCTGCGCACCGCGGCCCTGATCCGCGGGATCAAGCGGGTTGCCGAAGCCAAGCTGGCTCGGGGCGTCTACCCCTGAGATCGGGGTGGTTCAGCCGGCCGCGGCGGCAAGGGCCCCGGTGGTGGCGAAGGCCGGGCAGATGTCCTGGAAGGAACACCAGTCGCACAACTTGCTCACCCGCGGGGGGAAGCGATTCTCGGCGATGGCGGTTTCGATGGCGGTCCACAATGCCCGCAGCTGGCGGTCCATCGCATCGAGTTGGGCATCGTTCACCGAGATCTGATAGACGGTCGGTCCGTTGAGGTAGATGAGCTTGACGCCGTCCGGCGTGCGCCCGGTGCGCCTCCGGATCAACAGGGCATAGATCTTGAGTGCAAAGAACGCCGGTAGCGCGTACTGCTCCGGAGGGGCCTTGCCCGTCTTGTAGTCGGTGATCACCAACCGGCCATCCGCGGTCTCCTCCATGCGATCGAGGATCCCGCGGATGACGATGCCGTCGAGATCCTCGAGCATGTCGAGTTCGCGCCCGAGCGGCTCCACCAGGGTGGGATCCTCCACGGTGAAGTAGTTGGCGAGGAGGCTCAGACTCTCCAGACCCCAGGCGCGCTCCTCCTCCACCGTGGAGAACAGACCGTCGAACTCGGCGAGTCGCACTTCGGCCCATGCCTGCCGGAAGAGGTCGTAGAGCAGTTCGGGAGTGCGCTCTGCCGCAGGGCGGTCGTAGAGCCGCTGCAGGGCGAGATGGGCCGTCGTTCCCCTCGCCTGATGGATGGTGGTCGGCTCGGGGAGACGGTCGATCGCCCGGAACTTGAAGAGTTGCGGGCAGTGTTTGAAGTCACTCGCCCGGCTCGGTGACAGGGTCTCCAGCGGCATGCTCAGGACTATACGTGTCCCCGGTGACACGAGTCACACGGATGTAGTTCGATCGCGCCGGGGAATGAGCAGGTCGCGGTCCCAGATGGCGAACGTCAACAAGCCGACGCCCACCGAGATCGCCGAGATGCGAAACATCGCCTCATAGCCGACATTCGTGACGACGGCCCCCAGGATCGGTGCGCCGGCGAGCACCCCGAGGTCGCCGAGCCCGGTGAAGATCACCGCGGCCGTGCCGCGGGCGCCGGCATTGGCTCGGCTGAAGACCAGGGCGAAGAGCACCGGAAACACGTACCCGTGGCCGGCGCCGCAGAGGATGCCGGCCAGGGTCACCGTCAGATCGGTATGGGAGACCGATAGCGCCACGAAGCCTGCTGCCAGGGTGAGCATCGCCGGATACAGCACGCGCTTCAGCCCGATGCGGTCCGGGAGCCACCCGGCGAACACCCGCAGGGCGATCGCCGTCGAGGCATACGCGGCGAAGAACGCACCGACGGAGCCGATCCCGGTCTCGTCGACGTAGGTGCGCAGGAACGTGAAGTAGGCGACGAGGGCGAAGTTGAACACCAGGGTGATCCACCACAGCGGAAGCAGGTTGTGCTGGAAGAGCGAAGACAGGAACGAGATGCGCTCCTCCGGTGAGGTCGGCACCGCAGACTCCTTCAGGGGCAGCGACAGCAGCAGTGCCACCGTGCCGAGAGCGACGGCGGTGAAGAAGAGCGCATCGAAGTCGAAGTGGGTCAAGATGATGTCGCCGAGCACTCCTCCCATCGCCACCGGGAGGAGCCCGGAGACGCCGAAGAGGGCGAGACCCTCGGTGCGGCGGTCCTCGGGGATGACATCGGCGGCCAGGGTGAACACGGCGGCGAAGAGCAGCGCCTCGCTGAAGCCGTGGGTCGCCCGCACCACGTACAGCCACGGGCCGATCGATTGAACGGTCAGGTACAGGAGCAGGGCGACCACATGGATGGCGTTGCCGGCGAGGATCACCGGTCGGCGCCCCCGCCGATCCATGATGCGGCCGACCATCGGCCGGATGAGGAGGGCAGCGAAGACGGTGATGGCGACGATCCTGCCGATCTCGGCCTCATCGGCACCGAGCCCCTTGAGGTAGCGGGGGAAGTGGACGAACAGGAAGTAGGCGAGTCCACTGAAGAAGCTCACCAGCCAGGCGAGGACGAAGCGTCGGGAGAGCAGCTGGGCGCGCATCGGCATGCAGGCTAGGAAGGGCGGGTGCGGCGTCGGCCGGACCCGCGCGAAATCTCCCATTGACCCGCGAAATCTGGGGAGCGTTTTCGGTTGACCTTTCCCCGGGCGCCGACGTACATTCTCCTCAGTCACCCGGGGCGACCCGGGGAGGCCGAAGGGAGGCAACTCCCGGAGGCGGTTTCCGACCTCGCTCCCGCAAGGGAGGGTCGCATCAGGCGAAAGCGCTGGTGCGGTCGCCGGGCCAGGCCACGCACACGGATTCGTTCCGAGGCGAGGTACAAGGAGCATCCCGCAAGGTGTGCTTCGACCGGAAAGCCCCGGGAGGGTGCAGGCTTCGGCCGAGACTCACTCGGGGCTTCTCCGCGTTCTGGTGGGCCGGCTTCCCGCGTACGGCTTCCCGCGTCCCGCCAGAAGCCCGTACCCGTCACCCGTTGCCCGGCCCGCACCCGGTACGCCCGTACCCGGCACCCGATCGACCGTCTGCCGTCTGCCGTCTGACCCGCGCGAAATCTCGGTGTGGAACGCGAAATCTACGGACCGCTTTTCGTTGACCTCCTCGGCTTCGGTGTCGTATCTTCCTCAATACCACTCGGGGTGACCCGGGGAGCCGAAGGGGGGTAACTCCCGGAGGCGGTTTCCGACCTCGCTCCCGCAAGGGAGGGTCGCATCAGGCGAAAGCGCTGGTGCGGTCGCCGGGCCAGGCCACGCACACGGATTCGTTCCGAGGCGGGGTACAGG
>JACRIT010000032.1 GCA_016215655.1 Acidimicrobiia bacterium | reverse complement strand
TCCAGATTCCAGATATCAGAGTCCAGCCAGATTCGCGGCGGGACCCCCAACGCGCCGCAAACCCTAACCGCTGCCAATCCGGACCTGATACCTGATGCCTGGTACCTGACACCTCTCCCGCGGAGGGAGTGGGATTCGAACCCACGGAACCCCGATGGGGCTCAACAGTTTTCAAGACTGTCGCCTTCGTCCGCTCGGCCATCCCTCCGACGCCATTATCCCCGCCGATCACCGCAGTGCGGCGACCGCTCCGTTGGCGAGCAAGCCGCGGTTGCGGCGGATGCGACGTTCGACGCTGCCGAAGATCAGGGCGTCCACGAGGATCCCGATGAGGAGCACCACGATCATCATGGCGATCAACCCCGAAGCGTCGGAGAGTTGGCGGGCGGTGTCGAGGCGGACACCGATCGAAGGGCGCGAGGCGATGATCACCAGCAACTCACCCGCCATGAGGGAGCGCCAGGCGAAGGCCCAACCCTGCTTGAGGCCGGAGACGAACGCCGGGAGCGCCGCGGGGAGCACAACGTGGCGCCAGGCCGCCATCCCCTGGGCTCCGAGCACCTTGCCGGCACGCAGCAGGATCGGTGGGATGTGATCGACCCCGGAGATGAGGCCGTTGGCGATCGCCGGGGCGGCACCGAGCACGATGACGAAGAGGATCGCCGCCTCGCTGAGGCCGAACACCAGGATGGCGAAAGGGAACCAGGCGATCGACGGCATCGACTGCAACCCGGTGATGATCGAGCCGATGGCGCGGCGGAGCAGGCTGCTCTGTGAGACGGCAACACCGACGAGGACGCCGACCACGATGGCAACGGCGAAGCCGAGCGTGACGCGCTGCATCGTGATGCTCACCGCCTCCCAGAAGCGGCCGGTGGTGACGAGGTCACCGAGTTCGGCGAGCACCGTGGCGGGCGGCGGGATGACATAGGTCTCCCGCCATCCCGACCAGACCACCACCTGCCAGCCGGCGAGGACGATCGCCACCGCGAGCAGCTTGGGCCACACTGCCGACCACACCCGCTGCCCTGGGCGCACCTGGTCGACCATGGGGGTGTCGAGGGCGTCGAGGCCCCGCAGGTCGGCATCGAGACCGTTGCGATCATCGGCCATGACGGCGCACCTCCTGGCGCAGCCGATCGGTGATCTCCGCGGCGCGTCGGGCCACCGGCTCGGAGTCGATGCGCCGCGGCCGCGGGATGTCGATGGCGAACTCGGCGGCGACGCGTCCCGGGCGGCTGGAGAGCACGACCACCCGATCGCCGAGGCGCACCGCCTCGCGAACGTTGTGGGTGACGAAGAGCACGGAGAGGTCGCTGCCCAGCCAGATCCGCTCCAACTCGTCGTGGAGCCGGTCGCGGGTCATCGCATCGAGGGCGCCGAACGGCTCGTCCATGAGCAGGAGCTCGGCGTCCTGGGCGAGCGCCCGGGCGAGGGCGGCGCGCTGCTGCATGCCCCCGGAGAGTTCGTGGGGCCGGTGATCGCCGAAGCGCTCCAGGTGCACCAGCCGCAGCAGGTCGTCGGCGCGAGCGCGGCGTGTCGCCGGATCGACGTCGCGCAGTCGCATCGCCAGGTCGATGTTGCGACGCACGGTGAGCCAGGGGAACAGCGCCGGTTCCTGGAAGACCACGCCGATGCGGCGCCCGCCGGTGTCGATGGCCCCCTGATCGAGGTGGTAGATGCCGGCGATGAGGTTGAGCAGCGTGGTCTTGCCGCATCCCGAGGCGCCGACCAGGCAGACGAACTCGCGATCCGAGACGTCGAGGCTGAGCCGCTCGAGGGCGCTCACGGTCGACCGACCGTCGTGATAGGTCTTGGAGACCTCGGTCACCACGAGGGGGCGGGTGCTGCGGGCGACGGTGCTCACCATCAACGTTCTACCGGTGTCCGGCCGAGTTCTCCAAGCACCTGATCGAGCAGGGCGAGGTCGTAGATGCCTTTGAGGTCCACCGGCTCGAGGAGACCGGCGGCGGTGGCATGCTCGGCCGACACGTAGAGGGAGTGCGCGATGGGATCGACGGTGAAGGTCAGGTTCTGCCACGCCGCGGCGATGGTCTCGGCAGACAGAGGTGAGCCTGTGATGTCTCCGATGGCGGCGTTCGTGTCGGCGATGGCAGCCTCGGGGTCGCCTTCGATGAAGTCGACCGCTCGTACCAGAGCCCGGACCACTGCTTCGACGATGCCGGGATACCGATCGAGGAAGTCGGTTCGCACGATGAGGTGGGTGGTGACGAACTCGCCGTCGGGCCAGAGGTCGCGCTCGTCGACGAGCACCACGCCACCACCTTCGAGGACGAGCCGGGTGGCCCAGGGCTCCGGTACCCAGGCTCCGTCGATGTCGCCCGAGCGGAACGTCTCCAGCGTCTGGGCATTGGCCTGGGGGATCACCGAGACATCCCCACCGCCTTCGAGGTCGGCGGTGAGTCCCTGGTCGGCCAACCAGGCGCGCAGGGCGACATCCTGGGTGTTGCCGAGTTGTGGGGTGGCGAGTCGGGCACCGACGAGATCTGCGGCTGTGGTGATGCCGGGTCGCACCACGAGGGCGGCCCCTCCCGAGGTGCTCCCGGCGACGATGCGGATGGCGGCCCCGTCCGACTGGGCGTAGGCATTGATCGCCGGGTTGGGCCCGATGAAGGCCATGTCGAGGGCCCCGGAGAACAGCGCGGTCACCGCATCGGGGCCGGCGTTGAAGGTCGCGGTGCGCAATGTGGCCAGGCCGCCGAGTTCCTCCGTGAAGAACCCCTCCGTCACCCCCACGAGAGCCGGGGCGTGGGTGACGTTGGCGAAGTAGCCGAGGCGCACCACCGGGGTGGACGACGCGCCGTCACCACACCCGGCAAGCACGGCCAACATCACCAGCGCGACCAAAGCCCTGCGATGTGCCATGACCTCTCCGGATCGAATGGTGGTCCCACCGATGAGTATCGAAGGATTGCAGGGTGAACCTGAGGGAAGAAGGTGCCAGGTTCCGGGTTCGGAAGTCCCGGAACCTGGAACCCGACTGGCGGAGGGGGTGGGATTTGAACCCACGGGACCGGAAACCCGGCCCAACAGTTTTCGAGACTGCCGCCTTCGGCCGCTCGGCCACCCCTCCAGGGAGAGCTACCAGATCCCAGATTCCCGATTCCAGACCCGAGAAGTCCTCTCTGGCGTCTGGTATCTGGTATCTGGCATCTGGTCCGGCGATTGTAGGTCCCTGCCTACCTGCGGTCTTCCCGACGCTTGCTGAAGAACTCGACCAAGAGGGAGGAGGCCTCCTCGGCCAGCACACCCGCCACCAACTCACATCGGTGGTTGAGTCGCTCGTCCTGAGGGATGTTGAAGAGGCTCCACGCCGCACCCGTCTTGAGATCGGCAGCGCCATACACGATGCGGTCCACCCGGGCGAGCACCGCCGCCATGGCGCACATCGCGCATGGTTCGAGGGTGACGACGAGGGTGTGGCCGGTGAGCCGCCAATCGCCGGCAAGGCGTGCCCCGGCGCGCAGCACCAGCATCTCGGCGTGGGCGGTGGGATCGTGGGTCTCTTCCCGCCGATTGTGATCGACCGCCGCCACCGATCCGTCGGGGCCGAGCAGGACCGCTCCCACCGGCACGTCGCCATGGGCGATCGCCGCCCGGGCGGCGTCGAGGGCAAGGCGCATCGGCTGGTCGAAAGGCGTCGTCATCTGCTCCCTACACTCTCGCGGCATCCAGGAGGGATCGCATAGTCTGGCCTAGTGCGCACGCCTGGAAAGCGTGTTGGCGGTGAAAACCGTCACGGGGGTT
>JACRIT010000031.1 GCA_016215655.1 Acidimicrobiia bacterium | reverse complement strand
GGGGTGTCACCAGAGGACGCCGCGACCGGGGTGGTCGCCTATGAGCCGATCTGGGCCATAGGCACGGGACGCACCGCAGATCCCGCCGTCGCGGGCGACGCCGCGGCGCAGCTGCGTGGCGCCATCGCCCGCAGCCACGGCGACGACGTCGCCGCCGCGGTGCGCGTGCTGTACGGGGGCTCCGTCAACCCGGGCAACATCGCCGCGTTCATGGCCAAGCGCGACGTCGATGGAGCGCTGGTCGGCGGCGCCTCGCTCGACCCCGACCAGTTCGCCGCCATCGTGCGCTACTGGGTATAGCGGTGGTGCGAGGCATGGGGCGGACGATGCGGCGGCTCGGCCGTGTCACCACCGTTGCGATCATCGCTGCCGGCTGTGCCACCTCCACCGGGGTGAAGCCGGGGGACATCACCACGACGACGCCGGCCACCACCACGACCATCGCGGAACCGACCACGACCACCGAGCCGTCGCCGTATGGCGGCACGGCCGTCATCGGAGTCGGCGACGGGTCGTCGCCGCGCACCCTCAATCCCTTTCTCGAGGGACCCGATCTTGCGCTGCTCGACCTGATGAGCCCGGCGTTGTTCGCCCGGGGCTGGGTCGCGGACCCGGTCACGGGAGTCCCGGTGCCGGTCGTGCTCGACGCCGTGCCCTCGCTGGAGAATGGCCTCGTCGTCGACAACGGCGACGGGACGATCGAGGTCACCGCCGAGGTGCGCGACGGGGCGGTGTGGGCGGACGGGGTTCCCATCAGCGGCGACGACCTCGCCTTCACCGTCTCGGTGGCCACCGACCCCGACTACCCGATCCGTTCGGATGTCGCCGATCTGTACGCCCTGGTGGTGCCGGGTTCGATCCGGCCGTCGGGGCGGGGGGTGACGCTGCGGATGCAGGCGAGCACGGCCTACGCGAGTCTGTTCGGGTTGATCCTGCCCCGCCATGCGGTCGCCGGGTCGGACTTCGCCTCCGATTGGAACGACACGGTGTGGGTCGGGGGAGGCCCCTTCCTCCTCGACGAGTTCATCCCCGGGCAGCTGGTCTCGCTCGTGCGCAATCCCGCCTATTGGGAGCGATCGCCGGGTGGCGACGCCCTCCCGTATCTCGACCGTCTCATCTTCCGCTTCTATGAGCCCGATGAGGATGCCGACCCCCGGGTGCTCGATGCCTTCACCATCGGAGATCTCGACCTGGTGACCATCGCCTCGGCGCAGGAGCGGGCCGATCCGTATCGCGATCTCGACGGAGTCCAGGTGGAGACCGCGCCGGGACGGGTGTGGGAGGTGCTCAGCTTCCAGTTCGGCCCGGGCAATCGAAACCCCCTCTCGCAGAACCGGTATCTCGACCTGCGTCGAGCCGTGGCCCATGCCATCGACCGCGATGCCCTGGCGGTCGCCCGGGGCACGGCCCCCGTCACGTCGGTTCTCGGTCGCTTCGGCCTGGGGGAGACGGAGGTCGGCCCCTGGAGCCAGTACCCCTATGACCTCGATGAGGTGGATGCCCGCCTCGACGCCCTCGGCGACCTGATCGATCTCGATCCCTTCGCCGGCAACGGGCTCGATGTGTCGCTCACCGTTCCTGCGGACTCCGCAGCCAGTGTCGCCACGGCGGGTCGGGTGGTGACGATGCTGCGCGCCGCCGGCCTGGATGCCGAGCTGCAACTCGAGGAGTCGGTGCTGTTCTTCGGTCCCACCTTCGACAACGGGTCGTGGGACGTCGCTTCGTGGGGGCTGATCGGATCACCCGGCACCGCGGCGGCGGCTTCCTTCATGACCGCCTTCGACCCGGACGGGTTGCCCTTTGTCGGCACGAACTACTTCCGGTGGGGCACGATCGACTCGGTGGTCTCGGGAGACTCCATCGAGCGCTACCGGAGCCTGGTGGACGAGCTTCGAGTCGAGATCGACCCTTCCGCCGCCGAAGCCCTCATGGTGGAGATGGAGCAGATCCTGGCGGATGAGGTCGTGATCATCCCGCTCGTGGTACGCGACGACACGGGGGTGGCGTGGTGGAGCGATCGCCTCGACGGGCCACTGCTCAACGCGTTCGGTGGAATCGCCTGGAATGTGGCCTCGTGGAGGAGAACCCGATGACTACCGTCGGGTCCGTGGAACACACGCTCGTGCTGCTCCGCCACGGGGAGAGCACCTGGAACCTCGAGAATCGCTTCACGGGATGGACCGACGTCGGGCTGACCCCGAAGGGCGATGCCGAGGGGACCCGGGCCGGGCGACTCATCGCCGAAGCCGGGATCGCCCCCACGGTGGTGCACACCTCGGTGCTTACCCGGGCGATCGTGACGATGCACCGCACGCTCGAGGCCCTGGACCGCCTGTGGGTACCGGTCTACCGGAATTGGCGCCTCAACGAGCGCCACTACGGGGCCCTGCAGGGCCTGAATAAGGCGGAGACGGCTGGTCGCCACGGCGAGGAGCAGGTTCAGGTGTGGCGTCGCTCCTACGCCGTGCCACCTCCGCCGCTGGATCCCGGTGATCCCAGACATCCGAGCCATGACCCCCGGTACGCCGGTCTGGCCCCTGACCTCCTTCCCGCAGCCGAGAGTCTCGCCGATGTGGTGCGGAGGATGCTCCCGTACTGGCACGACCGGATCGTTCCCGATCTCCTGGTGGGGGGCACGGTGCTGGTGGTGGCGCACGGCAACAGCCTGCGCGCCCTGGTGAAGCACCTCGATGGGATCGACGATGCGACGATCCCCACCCTCAACATCCCTACCGGGATCCCGCTCGTCTATCGCCTCGATGCAAGCTTGAGGGTTGCCGGTTCGGGATACCTCGGCGATCCCGCCGACGCCGCGGCCGCGGCCGAGGCGGTGGCGCGCCAGGGAAAGGCGCGCTGACTCCCACCTGGCGAATGATTGTCCCGGGATCGCGCCATCCTCCATACTGAACCCGACGGCGGTACCCCGCCGCGATCGGCCCGTGCCGGCCTTCCAACCCGGCGAGAAGGAGTCATCTCGATGCACGTCCCACGCCATGCCCCGGGTACCGCGTTCCTCCTCGCGGTGGCACTCGCCGTGGCGGCCTGTGGGGACGACGCCGGCACGACGACGGTCCCGGCCGGCACCAGCTCGTCGGCCGCCCAGTCCACGACCACGTCCCCTGGAACCACCACCACTTCGGGACCGGAAACGATCCAACCGGGCGGGGAGGTGGTGATCGGGGTGCTCGAGGAGCCGCTGTCGCTGAACTGGTTCGCCGGTGGGGCCGAATCCCCGGTGGTGGGGCTCATCGGGGCCGCGGCATGGGCGGGAATGGCCGATGTTGATGGGGTGACCCGCCAGTTCGTGCCCGATGTAGTGGTGACCCTGCCCACGGTGGCCAATGGGGGACTGGTCTTGAACGAGGATGGAACCGAGTCGGTGCGCCTCGACATCGCTCCCGAAGCGGTGTGGGCCGACGGCACCCCCATCAGCGGCGAGGACTTCCGCTTCACCTACGAAACCGTGATGCGACCCGATGTCCTGGTCGACAAGACCGGGTACGACCTGATCGACCCTGCCTCGCTCGTCGTGGGGGAGAAGTCGTTCGAGTTCCGTCTCGTGCGCCCGTCCCTCGCGGTGGAGTCGCTCTTTCCGGTGCTGCTGCCCGCCCACGTGGTGGGAGACGTCGACGTGATGTCGGGGTCGTGGGACGAGGACATGTGGGTCTCGGGCGGGCCGTTCGAACTGGAGGAGTGGTCGCGCGGCGAGTTCATCACCCTGGTGCGAAACCCGAACTATTGGAAGGTCGATGCCACCGGCCAGCCGCTGCCGTACCTCGATCGGGTGGTGTTCCGCTTCGTGCCGGACGTGGACACCCTGGTGGCCGAGTTCGAGGCCAGGCGCCTCGACGTCATCACCCCGGGGTGGGATCCGGCCCTCCTCGACCGGCTCTCCCTGCTGGACGGGGTCTTCGTCGACGTCGCCGGGTCGGGACAGTGGGAGCACCTCACCTTCCAGTTCGGCGACGGACGGTTCGTCCGGAATCCAGGGTCCTACAACGAACACCTCGAATACCGTCTGGCGATAGCGCATGCCATCGATCGCCAGGGTCTGGTGGATGCGGTGCTGGGCGGATGGGGCGAACCGCTGGACTCCTACGTGGAGGCCTTCACCCCGGCGTGGTCGCAGGGCGCCTGGGGGCGATACGACTACGACCCCGCCAAGGCCCGCGACTACCTCGCCGCGCTGTGCCAGAAGGATGGCGTCGATTGTGCCGCCAACCCGCCGACGGCGGTGCTCGTCACCACCGAGCAGCGCGGCGATCTCGCCCTCGCCCTGGAGCCGATGTTCTCCGCGGTCGGGATCGAGTACCGCTCCGAACTCGAGCCCCGCGTCATCTTCCTCGGCGAGACCATCGAGTTCGGCACCTTCGATCTCGGTGACTGGACCTGGGTGGGCCGGCCCGGGTTGCGCGAGCTGGCTGCCCTCCATCGGGTATGGGACCCCGAACAAGCCCCGCCGGTCGGGACGAACTACTACCGCTTCGGTTCGGCCGGGTACCAGGGCGAGGGGGACCTCGTGGACTACCAGGAAGGTCCGTCGTCGCTGGTGAACGAGCAGACGGGCCGAATGGCCGCCATCTACGACCTCCTCGGCACCACCTTCGACGAACGCGAGGTGCTGGCACTCGTCGCGGAGGCCGAGACGATCCTCGCCGAGCAGCTGGCGTTCATCCCGCTCTACGAGCTCCCCGATGCCGGGGTGGTGTGGGCGGATGAGATCGGCGGGTACCGCCATCAGCCGCGGGACGACACCTGGAACCTCGCCACCTGGCACCGCTCCGACGGCTGAAGGCTCGCTGACTTGCCTTGGCGAGGTCCGACCGCATAGGCTGGCTGCTCGCAATCCCCCCTTCCAGGAGCGTGTGCGTCGTGCTGGCTGCGATCTTCATCGTCATCCACCTCATCCTGTCGCTGACGCTGATCGCGCTGATCCTGCTGCACGCCGGGCGAGGCGGCGGGCTGGCGGACGCCTTTGGCGGCGGCATGGGTCCGCTCGGCAACCTCGGCGGTTCCACGCTCGCCGAGCGCAATCTCGATCGCATCACCGTCACCGTCGCCCTGCTCTTCGCCGCCACCACGCTCGCCCTGGCGTGGGTGCTCGACTGAGCCGTTCGGAAACCACCTCCGGGAGGGTCTGCGGCCTCGAAATCGGTCCGCGGCGACCCTCGCCGACCCCCGTCCGCTTCGGCTCGGGTCGATTGGCGGCCGTTGTGGGGCGTGTTGCCGGATCGACCTCTCCGGAGTAGCCTTCCGCCAACGCGGGCAACGTCTGACGCACCACGCTCGACGCGCATGCCACGACGCTGACCGCACCAAGTAGACGACAGGAGACAACTAGTGAGAACTCCGAAGCTCTCGAGCCCATGGCGGCTCGTGATCGCTTTCGTGGTGTTTGCGCTGGTGGCTGCCGCTTGTGGCGACGACGACACAGGTGACACCACCGCGACCACGGCGGCGACCACGACCACCGGGGGCGCGGTCACAACGACTACAGCTCCGCCGGAGGCGTTCACGTATCGCACCGGCATCTTCCAGGACACCACCACCGACAACTTCTGGTCGTACTACGACCCGCAGAGCACCGTGTGGAACGCGTACGTCTTGGGTGCCACCAAGCCGGCGCTGTTCGCCATCAATCTCCCCGGGTTGGAGCTCGATGCCGACCTGGCCGCCAGCGCCGATCCCGGCACTGCTGCGGCCGATGGCGACGGCTTCTCGGTGACGGTCCCCATGCGTCAGGATGCAGTCTGGAGCGACGGCACGCCGATCACGGCGCACGACGTCGTCTTCACCGCTCAAACCGTGAAGGATCTCGGTCTGGGCGGCAACTGGATCAGCGCGTATCAGTGGGTCTCCATCGATGAGGCGACCGGCGAGCCCGCCGTGGATCCCGCTTCCGGGAACCCGATCCTGGGCCTCACCGCCGTCGAAGCCGTCGACGACTACACCGTCAAGTTCACCTGGAACGTGCTGCCCGGTCTGGCCATCTGGCCGCATGGACCTGGCCTCGGACCGATCATGGCCGAGCACTTCTGGGGTGACATCGTGGCCGAGGCCGCGACCTCGGAGGATCCGGCCGGGGCGCTGTACGGCGCTTCGGGCGCCGGCGACCCCTCCGGTGGACCGATGGTGTTCGATACTCGTGAGGAGGGCGCCTTCGCCCGCACCCTCGGCAACTCCGAGGCGAACGGATTCGCCGGGTACTACGACACGGGCCGCGAGATCACCTCGGGCGGCGTCACGTACACGGTTGGCCCGTTCATCACCGACCAGATCTATTCGCTCTACGGCGATCAGAGCGCCGCGGTGCTGGCCCTCAAGGCGGGCGAGGTGGACTACCTCTACAACCCGCTGGGTCTGCAGCGTGGTCTGCTCGACCAGATCACCGGCGACGAGAACCTGACGGCCGTGGTCAACCGGACCAATGGCTTCCGCTATCTCGCCTTCAACCTGCGCAACGAGCCGATGTCGGTCCAGGGCTTCCGTGATGCGGTCGCCTTCATGATCGACAAGGAGTACGTGGCCACCCGCGTCCTCCAGAACGTCGCCTTCCCGCTGTACGCCACGGTCCCCGAGGGGAACGTGAACTGGTACAACGCGGAGAAGGCCGACGCCTACCAGGCGATCTACACGGACCTCGCACTGGACACCCGCTACGACGGAACGCCGTTCGTAACGGCCGGCGCCGACGACACGCTGGGCACGGCCGACGATGAGCCCTACACCGCCACCGGCACGGAGGCTCGCCTCCACGCCGCGGTGAAGGCCCTTCTCGACGCCGGGTTCACGTATCCGGGCACCCCGCCGGATTTCGTCAGCCGCGCCATCGTTCCCGCAGAGGGTGGGATCCTGTACAACGGTGCTCCCGTTGACTCGATCGAGATTCTGGCCCCCGGGCCGGGATACGACCCGCTGCGCGCCACGTACTCGCTGATCATTGCGCAGGCCCTCCAGGACCTGGGCTTCGATGCGAGGGCGCTGCCGACGGACTTCGGTGTCATCGTGGACAAGGTGTTCACCCCGACCGATGAGGGGACACTGGACTTCCAGATGTACATCCTCGGCTACAGCCTGGGCAACCCGGCTCTGCCGACGTATCACGAGGCCTTCTGGGCCGGCAAGAACGACACGCTCGGGCCGAACTACGGCGACAACGCCACTGGGTACAACAACCCTGAGTTCAATGCTCTGATCGAGGAGTTCAACCAGGCGCAGACGACCGAGGATGCGTACGACATCATGTGGCAGCTCGAAGACATCTTCTTCGTGGACAAGCCATTCATCCTGCTGTTCGACACCGGCATCATCGAGGCCTATCGCTCGGCCTCGATCAACTTCCCGTTCACGGACACCCTTTCGGGTCTCCAGTTCGGGAACGGGTTCTCCGGTCTCGTGACGGCTGCTTCGTAGGTCGATCGAGCGACGCGCTCTCGTGAGCGCAGAGAAGGGGCGGGACGCAAGTCCCGCCCCTTCTCGCGTCGTCGGGTACCGCGGCGCGCCGTCGCGTTCCGGGTGCGGAGTTCGGGAAGGGGCGGTCCGTTGAGGCACTAGGGTTCGGCTGCTAAGGTCCCCGCTCCAAGGCGGGCCGAAGGACAAGGGCGAGCATGGCCAAGTTCATCACGAAGCGGGTGGCGCAGATGCTCCTCCTCTTCATCGTGTTCTTGACCGTCGTGTTCTTCCTCCTCGAGGCCCAGCCGGGTGACCTCACCCAGCAGTACATCGGCAACCCCGAGATCCCACCAGAGCAGAAGGCCGTTCTCGCCGAGCGTCTCGGGCTCGACAAGCCGGTCGGAGCTCGCTACCTCGCCTACATGGGCAACTTCTTCACCGGGAACTTCGGCAACAGCCTGTCGCAGTGGCCGCGCCCGGTGAGCGAGATGATCCTCGAGGCGCTACCGCGCACCCTGGTGCTCTTCCTCTCCGCGACCTTGCTCGCCTACTACCTGGGCTTCGTCACCGGGAAGGTGCTGGCGTGGCGCCGGGGGAAGTTCACCGAGTATGCGCTCACCCTCGGAGGAGTCGGCCTCTATACGGTCTTCTACCCGTGGTTCGCCTTGCTCATGATCTGGGGATTCGGGTTCATGCTCACGGACTGGGTGGGCTTCCGCGTCTTCCCCATCAACAAGTTCATCGACGTCCAGGATTGGGTCGGCTCGCCCTTCTCGGCGAACCACGTGTTCCTGCGCATGATCACCGTCGCGGCGCTGTCGATGCTCGCCGCCGCCATCACCACGATGATCGCCAGGCGCCGCCTCGAGCTGGCTCCGGCGCTGCGGGTGCGCAACTTCGCCTTCCTCGCCGGCGTGCTGTACCCGTTCGTGTACTTCGCCATGTCCCCGATGCGGCCCTACGCCGCCGACATCTTCCATCACACCCTGCTGCCCGTGATGACCCTGTCGCTCGTGGCATTCGCCGGCATCATGCTGCTCACGCGGGCGTCGATGCTCGAGACGCTCCGGGAGGACTTCATCCTCACCGCCCGGGCCAAAGGTCTCTCGGAGAAGGTCATCCGCGATCGCCACGCCGCGCGCAACGCCCTCCTTCCGGTGGTCACCTCGCTCGTGCTCGCGCTCGCCTTCGTCATCGGTGGCGGCATCATCACCGAGACGGTGTTCTCCTGGCCCGGCATCGGGTTGCTGCTCCTCAGCGCGGTGACCCTGGAGGACATCCCCCTCGCCATCGGGTGCCTGTCGATCATCGCGGTGCTCGCCCTGTTCGGGCACCTCGTGGCCGACATCATCTACATGTACCTCGATCCCCGTATCCGATACCAGTGATCGAAAGCAGGACGCCACTGTGACCGACCTCGACACCAAGGCGACCCCCTCTCTGCGGATGCGCGAGCCGGAGCCCCCCGGCCACGAACTACTCGAGCCGGAACCGCTGTGGCGGGTGCGCCTGCGTCTGATGCGCAAGACGTTCGGCCGCAACTGGAAGCTGTTTGCCCGCAACAAGATCGGTCTCGTCGGCCTCACCATCATCGGCATCTTCGCCCTGATGGCCTTGCTGCATCCGATCCTCATGGACCGGGTGTGGGACCCGGCCATCTACGACCCCGTGAAGGGGTACGACGCGGTGATCACGGACTTCGTCATCGTCGAAGAGGTCACCGACCCGTTCCACGAGATCAGTCTCGCCGACGCCCAACTCGAGACGAACCCCTTCGTCGAGGTGGGGGAGACCGTCTCGATCCCGTTGCAGCCGGCGCCGCCGTCCAAGGCCCACTGGCTGGGTACCGATCCGGTGGGCCGCGACATCCTCTCCCAGCTGATGTACAGCACCCGGGCCGCCTTCGCCCTGGGTGCGATCGCCGCCATCTTCGCCGTGTTCATCGCCACCACGATCGGTTCCATGGCGGCGTTCTACGGAGGCTGGCTCGACGCCGTCCTCATGCGCTTTGCCGACCTCGTGCTGCTGGTGCCGCTGATCCCGATCCTCATCGTGGTGAGCGCGTTGTTCAACCTCAACCTGCCGCTGTTGGGCATCCTCCTCGGCGTCCTGTCGGGTTTCGGCGGCACCGCCATCGTGCTCAAGTCGCAGGCGCTGTCGGTGACGGTCAAGCCGTTCGTCGACGCGGCGCGCGTCGCCGGGGGCACCAATCGCCACATCATCTTCCGCCACATCATCCCGAACGTGTTGCCGCTCAGCTTCCTCTACATGATGTTCACGGTGACGGATGCCATCTCGCTCGAGGCCACGCTCTCGTTCCTCGGGCTCATGAACACCCCGATGAGTTGGGGGATCATGATCTACACCACCCACAGCCAGGGGTACTTGCTGTCGGGCACCAGTTACTGGTGGCTGCTCATCCCGGCAGGGATGGCGGTCACGCTGGTCGCCGCCTCGTTCTTCCTGGTCGGGCGGGCGATGGATGAGGTCATCAACCCGAGACTGAGGAGACGGTGAGTCCGATGCAGACGATCCCTTCGCCGGCAGGGGCGCCGCCGCGCGATCGCACCGATGCCGCCCTGCTCGAGGTCGACAACCTCACCATGGAGTACGAGGTCGACGGCGGCAACGTGTCCGCGGTCTCGAACGTCAGCTTCGCCCTCCACGCCGGGGAGTCGCTCGGCCTGGTGGGGGAGTCGGGCTGCGGCAAGACCTCGGTGGCGATGTCGCTGCTGCGGCTCCAGGCGGACAACGCCAGGTTCCGCGAGGGGGAGATCCGCCTCAACGGTGAGGACCTCCTGCCGCTGAGCGAGGCGGAGATGCGCACCCATCGCTGGAAGGACATCTCGATGGTGTTCCAGGGCGCCATGAATGCCTGGAACCCGGTGCAGCGCGTCGGAGCCCAGATCCTCGAGGCGATCAACCTCCACATCAAGCCGCGCCCCACCGCCGCCGAGGCTCGCAAGCGGATGGAGGACTTGTTCAACCTCGTCGGCGTCGACCCGAAGATGCTCGACCGCTACCCGCACGAGTTCTCCGGAGGCATGCGCCAGCGGGCCATCATCGCCATGGCGCTCTCCTGCGACCCCCAGATCATCATCGCCGACGAACCCACGACCGCGCTCGACGTGATCGTGCAGGATCAGATCCTCGCCCAGCTGCTTCGGATCCAGAAGGAACTGGGCATGGCGATCATCTACATCTCCCACGACATCGCCGTGATCGCCGAGGTCACCCAGAAGATCGCGGTGATGTACGCCGGGCGCATCGTCGAGATCGGCCCCACCGAGGAGGTGTTCGCCAATCCGCGCCACCCCTACGGGTATCTCCTGCTCCACTCGGCACCGTCGATCACGGGGCCGCGCCGCCGGCTCGCACCGCTCAAGGGTGAGCCGCCGAACCTGCTGAACCCCCCGACGGGTTGCCGGTTCCACCCCCGGTGCCCCTTCGCCACCGAGAAGTGCGTCGTCGAATCGCCACCCCTCCAAGAGGTGAGTCCCGGCCACAGCGTGGAGTGCTGGCACTGGGACAAGGTGCCGTCGATGGCCGAGGAGGGCCACGCATGAGCGACGATCTCGCCGTCACCACCAAAGCGCTGGTCAAGGTCGAGAACCTGACCAAGCTCTATCCGATCACCCGGGGCGCCTTCCGCAAGCCCGTCGACTTCGTGCACGCCGTGGATGGGGTGAGCTTCGAGATCGCACCCGGCGAGAGCCTCGGCCTGGTGGGGGAGTCCGGCTGCGGCAAGACCACCACCGGCCGTATGTTGGTCAAGCTGACCGATGCCACCTCGGGATCGATCCACATCGCCGACAACGGACGGATGATCGACGTGGCCCGCATCCAGAAGTCCGACATGCGCGCCTTCCGGCGTGACGTGCAGATGATCTTCCAGGATCCCTACGAGTCGATGAACCCCCGCCGCACGGTCTACGACACCATCGCCGAGCCCCTGCAGGTGCAGGAGGTCTACTCGATCCCCGAGCGCGAAGCTCGCGTCGCCGAGTTGCTGGCCGTGGTGGGATTGACGCCGGCGAAGTCGTTCCTGTTCCGCTACCCCCATGAGCTCTCCGGTGGTCAGCGCCAGCGTGTGGCCATCGCCCGCTCGCTCGTGATGAATCCGAACTTCGTGGTGGCGGACGAGCCGACTTCGATGCTCGACGTGTCGATCCGCATCTCGATCATGGAGCTCATGCTCCAGCTGGCAGACGAGTTCTCGGTCTCATACCTCTACATCACGCACGACCTTGCCGTGGCGCGGTACATGTGCAATCGCATCGGAGTGATGTACCTGGGCAAGATCGTGGAGCTGGCGAACACCGAGGAGCTCCTGCGGAATCCGCTCCACCCCTACAGCCGGGCGCTGCTCTCCGCGGTCCCGGTGCCGGATCCGTCCTACCAGCGGCCTCCGGTCGAGATCAAGGGTGGCGTCACCAAGGCGATCAACCCCGAGCCCCACTGCCGGTTCCTCGATCGGTGCCCGCGCGCCACCGAGGTGTGCCATACCCTCGATCACCCGCCGCTCGAGGACAAGGGCAACGGACACTTCGTCGCCTGCCACCTCGTCGCCAAGGGCGCCTCCTAGACCAGCCCCTCCGGTCGATTGGTCCCAGTGGCCCCTGCCACGGTCGATCGCGCAGCCGGGGACCGTCGGTACAGTGATCGCTTGGCCCTCATGCGACCCATCCTCCATCCCAACGGTTTCACGCCCCGCCTGGCTGTCGCCCTGGGCTTGATCGTCCTGGTGGCGGCGTGCAGCGATGGAGCCGCACCCACCACCACGGTGGCACCATCGACGACGCTGACCACGCTCGCCCCCGCCACCACCACAACGCCGCCCGCGCCGTCGACCACGACCTCGTCCCTGCCACCGCTCGTCGGCTATGGAGGAGAGGTGGTCATCGGCGTGCTCGAAGAGCCGGTGACCCTCGACTGGTTCGCCGGTGGGGGAGAATCGGCGGTGGCGGCTCTCATCGGGGCCGGAGTCTGGGCCGGAGTCGCCGAGGTCGATGGGGTGACCCTCGAACTAGTCCCCGATGTCGTCGTCGCCCTGCCGTCGGTGGCCAATGGCGGGTTGGTGGTGAACGGCGATGGCACCGAGTCGGTGCGCTTCGACATCGATCCCCGCGCCGTATGGGCGGATGGCACGCCGATCAGCGGAGAGGACTTCCGCTTCACCTACGAGCAGGTGATGCGCTTCGATGTCGCCTCGGACAAGTCCGGCTACGAGCTGATCGTGCCGGAGTCGATCGTGGCGGGGCCGAAGTCGTTCGAGTTCACCATGTCGCGACCCTCGCTCGAGGTTGAGTCCCTCTTCTCCGTCCTCCTGCCCGCCCACGCCATCGGCGCCGACGACCTCGTCGACGGAGTGTGGGCGGAGCGCATGTGGCTGTCGGGCGGACCGTTCGAGTTCGAGCAGTGGGTCCGCGGGGAGTACCTCACCCTGGTGCGCAACCCGAACTACTGGAAGGTCGACGAGTCCGGGCAGTCGCTGCCGTACCTCGATCGGGTGGTGTTCCGTTTCGAGCCCGACCTCGACACGATGCTCGGCGAGTTCGAGGCCCGACAGCTCGACGTGATCAACCCGGGGTGGGATCCCGCCCTCCTCGATCGCCTGGCGGCCCTCGACGGGACGGCGGTGGACATCGCCGGCTCCGGAGAGTGGGAACACATCAGCTTCCAGTTCGGCGACGGGCGCTTCACCCGCAATCCGGGGTCGTACAACGAGCACCTCGAGTACCGGTTGGCCGTGGCCCATGCCATCGACCGCCAGGGTCTGGTGGATGCGGTCTTCGACGGCTGGGGCGAGCCGATGGACTCGTATCTGGAGGCGTTCATCCCCGCGTGGTCGCAGGGAGCGTGGGCCCGCTACGACTACGACCCGGAGAAGGCGCGTGACTACCTGGCGACGCTGTGCGAGAAGGATGGCGTCGACTGTGTCGCCAACCCGCCCACCGCCGTGTTCGTCACCACCTCGGCCGACATCCGGATGCGACTCGCCGAGACGCTGGCCCCGATGTTCGCCGACGCCGGCATCAACTACCGCTTCGAGACCGACCCGGCCCTCGTCTTCTTCGGTGACACCCTCGACTTCGGCAACTACGACCTGGGGAACTGGAGCTGGAAGGGGAACCCCGGTTTCGTGCGGGCGGTGGCGATGCACGCCGCCTGGAGCCCGACGTCCACGCCCCCCGAGGGCCTCGCCTTCTCCCGGTGGGGCTCACCCGCCGTGTCCGGGAAGGAGGAGGCCGGCTTCAACCAGGGGGCGTCCTCGGTGATCAACGAGAAGTCGGCCCGCTATGGGATCATCGCACGCTTGATGGAGTTCACCGCCGACGAGCGCGAGCTTCACGCCTACTTCGCCGAGGCGGAGACCCTCCTTGCCGAAGACCTCGTGTTCATCCCCCTCTTCGAGGTGCCTGACCCCGGCGTGGTGTGGGCCGACGAGATCGCCGGATACCACCACTACCCGGCCCTCGACACCTGGAACATCGCCACCTGGCATCGCAGCGACGGTTGACACCGCCCGGCGGGTTACAATCCCGGGCCCACGTCGGAGTGGCGGAACTGGCAGACGCGCTAGGTTGAGGGCCTAGTGCCCGAAAGGGCGTGGAAGTTCGAGTCTTCTCTCCGACACTGGCAACCTCGCTT
>JACRIT010000030.1 GCA_016215655.1 Acidimicrobiia bacterium | reverse complement strand
CTCGACGAGTTCGAGCCGTGACGGAAGGAACTCGTGGAGGGGTGGGTCGAGAAGCCGTATCACGACCGGCTTGCCATCCATGGCCTCGAGCAGATCCTCGAAGTCGTCGGACTGGAGCTTCTCCAG
Source organism: Acidimicrobiia bacterium (assembly GCA_016215655.1). Lineage (GTDB taxonomy): Bacteria > Actinomycetota > Acidimicrobiia > Spongiisociales > UBA11373 > UBA11373. The sequence continues at coordinate 9,121 of JACRIT010000030.1, read as the reverse complement.
GGCGTCGAGAGCGGCCTCCGCCTCGTCACCGAGGATGACGCGGCGCACGACCGGAAGCCGATCCCCCATGAACATGTGCTCGGTGCGCGCCAGGCCGATGCCGTCGGCTCCCCAGCGCGCCGCCTCGCGGGCTCCGGGACCATCGTCGGCGTTGGCCCGCACTCCGAGGGTGCGGATCTCGTCCGCCCAGCCGAGGAGCACCTCGAGTTCGGCGACGGGTGCGGCGGTGCGCAGCTCGAGCGCTCCGAGATACACGCTGCCGGTGCCACCGTCGATGGTGATCACGTCGCCCTCGTTCACCAGGACGTTCCCCGCGGTGAAGCGGCGGGCGTCTTCGTCGATGTCGATGGACCCGGCTCCGGTGACCGCCGGGATGCCCATGCCCCGCGCCACCACCGCGGCGTGGCTGGTGAGCCCTCCGTGGCTGGTGAGGATTCCCTCCGCGGCGACCATCCCGTGGATGTCGCTCGGCGAAGTCTCCCAACGCACCAGGATCACCGGCACCCCCGTGGCGGCCAGTTCGGCAGCGCGGTCGGAGTCGAACACCGCCTGCCCGCGTGCCGCACCGGGGGAGGCATTGAGGCCGGTGGCGATCGGTACGTTCAACGTCGTCCGATCTTCGAGGCGCGGGTGCAGGATGTGGTCGAGCACCGACGGCTCCACCCGCCGGATCGCCAGGCCCTTGTCGATCAGCCCTTCGTGGACCATCTCGACCGCCATGCGCACCGCGGCGGCAGCAGTGCGCTTGCCCACCCGGGTCTGGAGCAGCCACAGTTTGCCGCGCTCGATGGTGAACTCGATGTCGCACATGTCCCGGTAGTGGCCCTCGAGGGTCGCCATGTGAACCTGCAGCTCGGCGTGATGTTCCGGGAACGACGTGGCCAGGTCGGCGATGGACAGGGTGTTGCGAATCCCGGCCACGACGTCCTCGCCCTGGGCATTGATGAGGTAGTCCCCATACGGGACTCGCTCTCCGGTAGCCGGGTTGCGGGTGAAGCACACCCCGGTGCCCGAGTCGTCGCCGAGGTTGCCGAAGACCATCATCTGGATGTTGCAGGCCGTGCCGAGGTCGTCGCTGATGCCGTTGAGCTTGCGGTAGTCGCGGGCCCGCCGGTTGTTCCACGATCCGAACACTGCCCATATCGCCGCTCGAATCTGCTCGTACGGATCGGTGGCGATGACCGCGCCGGTGGCGGCGATGGCGGCGGTGAAGCGCTCCCGCGCCTCTTCGAGATCGTCGGCGGTGAGGCCGGCGTCGTCGGCACTGCCACGGCGCTTGCGCAACTCGGTGAGGATGTTCTCGAAGGCCATGGCATCGACGCCGAGCACCACCTTGCCATAGGTCTGTACGAACCGGCGGGCGGCATCGCGGGCGAAATGCACGCTGCCCGACCAGGTGGCGAGGCGGTCGATCATCGGCCCCGTGGCCCCGAGGTTCATGATCGTGTCCATCATCCCTGGCATGGAGAACTTCGCTCCCGATCGCACCGACAGCAGCAGGGGTGTGCTCTTCGGGTCGGTGAGTGAGCGCCCGGTACGTTGCTCGAGGCGCTGGATGGCAGCGACGGTCTGATCCCAGACCACATCGGGGAGAGAGCCCTCGGCGAGCGCCTGACGGCAGGCGTCGCTCGTCAGGGTGAACCCGGGCGGCACCGGCAGCCCGAGCCGGGTCATCGTGGCGAGACCGGCTCCCTTGCCTCCAAGGATCGACCTGTCGGCATCGTGATTCCCGTCGAAATCGAAGGCGAAGTTCATGACCACCATTCTCTCTGGCTGGGCGCGACCCCTCACAGGGTCGCCGGTCCCTTCGGGCAACGGTCCTAGGTCAGCGGAAACCACACGGTCACGACGGTCCCCTTGCCGGGGGCCGTGTCGAGCACGTACTCGCCGCCGACCGCCGAGACGCGCCGGGCGAGATTACGCAGACCGAGTCCGCCGTGCTCGCCGTCGGCATCGAACCCGGAGCCGTCGTCGGCGATGTTCACCAACACCCGATCACCATCGCACGCCACGCGGACGTCGATGGTGGCGGCATGGGCATGACGGAGGGCGTTACTGACCGACTCCTTGACCACGGCGACGATGTGGTCGGTGAGCGGAGCCTCCGGCGTGTCGGGCGGGCAGTCGATCTCGACGCCGACCACGATTCCGTACGGCTCGGCGAGGTCGGCCACGAGTCGCCTGATCTCGGCGGACAGGCTGGGGCGAGCCCATACCGGCGGTCGCAGGTCGAAGATGTAGCGGCGCAGTGCGCCGATGGTGGTGTCGAGGCGGTCGACGGCATCGCTCATACGGGTCCGCACGGTCTCACCGTCATGATCGATGTGCCCGATGGCGGTCTGCAGGCTGAGGCCGATGGCGAAGAGATCCTGGATGATCGAGTCGTGCAGATCGCGGGCGATGCGCTCGCGATCCTCCTGCAGGGCGGCCCGTCGCAGCCGCTCCTGCAGTCGCAGGGTGGCCACGGCGGCGCCCACGGTCACCGCCAGCAACTCGACGATCGTCTCGTCGTGTTCGGTGAATCCGCCGGGCTTCTCGGTGAGATACAGGTTGCCGAACACGCGGTCCCCGACCCGCACCGGGACCCCGAGAAACGTGTGCATGCCGGGGTGGTGATCGGGAAACCCGACCGCATCGGGGTGGTCGGCGATCTCATCGAGGCGGACCGTCTGCGCCTGGCGGGTGATCGTGCCCAGCACACCGGTGCCGCGCGGGTAGTGGGAGATCTGCTTGATGTTCTCCTCGTCCATGCCCATGGGGATGAAGTCCACGAGGGATCCGTGTTCACCGAGAACACCGACCGCCCCGTACTTGGCCCCGGTGAGTTCGATCGCGGTCGAGACGGTGGCGCGCAGCAGCGAGGACAGGTCGGTTTGCCCAGCGACGCCGGCGGCGGCTTCGACGAGGCCCCGGATTCGCTGGGGGGTGAACTCATTCACGCCAGCAGAGTCTATTACCGGGCCATCTGAGGACTTTCGGCCCGCGTTTGGGCAGCGCCTTCGACCCGCAGGTGCGATATCGTTGCCCCGTGAGCGAGGGGCTGCGGGTCGAATTGGTCGACGACCACGAGGTCGTCAGGCAGGGCGTGCGGGCGCTGCTCGACGCCGAACCCGACATCACCGTCGTCGGCGAGGCGGGCTCGGTGGAGGAGGCGATCCGCCGGGTGGGCTTCGACGACCCGGATGTCGTGATCCTCGACGTGCGCCTCCCCGATGGCAGCGGGGTGGAGGCGTGCCGGGAAATCCGCTCACGCTGGCCCAAGGTGAGGGTGCTGATGCTCACCTCGTTCGCCGACGACGAGGCCCTTTTCGCCTCGATCATGGCCGGCGCCTCCGGGTACGTGCTCAAGCAGATCAAGGGCAACGATCTGGTCGAGAGCGTTCGCAAGGTGGGTCGCGGGGAGTCGTTGCTCGATCCGGAGATGACCGATCGGGTCTTCCGGAGGATTCGCGGGGAGGAGGCCGACGATCCATTGCTCTCCCGCCTGTCCAAGCAAGAACGCAAGATCCTCGACTACATCGCCGCCGGTCTCACCAACCGCCAGATCGCCGAGGAGATGTTCCTCGCCGAGAAGACGGTGAAGAACTACGTGTCCAATGTGCTCGCCAAACTCGAGATGAGCCGTCGCAGTGAAGCGGCTGCCTACGCCGCCCGCATCGACGCCGAGAAGGAGCACCGCTACCCACCGGAGCAATGGCCGCAATGAAGATCGTGGTCGGCGTCGACGACAGCGCCGCCGGCGAAGCCGCCCTCCGCACCGCGATCCGCTACGCCGAGAAGCTCGGAGCCGAGGTCGATGCGGTGTTCGTGTCCCACGTCCCCGCCACGGTGCTCGCCGCCATGGGGGGCGTCCCCAGCGTGGGTGAGGAGTTCGCCGCCGCCCAGCGGGCTCAGGTGTGGCGGCGGATGCGTCCCATCATCGACGCCGCACCGGTGACGGTCCACGGCATCGACATCGAGGGATACCCGCCCGACGCCCTCGTGGCCCACGCCGACTCCGTCGATGCCGGCCTGGTGGTGGTCGGCACCCGTGGCCGGGGCGAGATCGCTTCGCTCCTCCTGGGCAGCACCAGCCACCGGGTGGTCAACCACGCACCGTGCGACGTCCTCGTCGTCCGGCAACACGAGGAGGCGACATGAAGGTCCGCGACCTCATGACCACGGATCCGATCACCACCACGCCCGACACGCCGCTCAAGGAAGCGGCGCGGCTCATGGTCCGTCACAAGGTGAGCGGGCTCCCCGTCGTTTCCGGAGGCAGGGTCGTCGGGATCGTGACCGAGGGGGACTTCCTCCGCCAGGCGGCCAATCGCGACCAGCCATACCGGTTCAGCCTGCTCGATGCCCTGTTCGGCGACGAGCCGACCGCTGCTCCTGCCGCCGAGACCGTGGGCCAGGTGATGACCGAACAGGTGCTCACCGTCGCTCCCGATGCATCGTTGACCGAGGCGGCGCGCATCATGGCCAGCCGCCGGGTGAAGCGCCTTCCCGTCGTCGGCCCCGATGGCGGGCTCCTCGGTGTCATCAGCCGGGCCGACGTCGTCAACGCCTTCACCAAGCCCGACGAGGTGATCGAAGACGAGATCCGCGAGGACATCGTCCGCCGCCTCCTGTTCCTCGATCCCGGGGCGGTGCGGATCTCAGTCAAGGACGGGGTCGTCTCGCTTACCGGCGAACTCGAGAACCGCACCGAGGCCCACCTGCTCGAAGAACTCACCCGTCGTCTCGATGGCGTGATCCGCGTCGACAGCCAGCTGTCCTTCGAAGTCGACGACCAGCGCATCGAGAAGATGTATCCGCTCAGCTAGGTACCAGATACCAGGTACCAGACAAGCTGACAGCTCGCGGCTGACAGCTCACAGCATGGGTCCCGATGCGCGTTTCGGGGATCTGGCATCTGGCATCTGGCATCTGGCATCTAGCCTCCCCACCCATGCCCCACCTCATCTCCCACGACGGCCTTTCCCTCGTCGGTGAGGTCCATGGCTCCGGGACCGCGGTGCTCTTCGTCCATGCCAACGGGTTCTGCAAGGAGGTGTGGCGTCCGGTGTCGGGTCGACTCGCCGGGGTGCGGACCCTGGCCATCGACCAGCGCGGGCACGGATCATCGGGAGTCGGAGCACCTCCGTTCGACTGGTGGGACCTGGGGCGGGACGCCGCCGCCTGGGCGACCACCCTCGACCCACCTCGCTTCGGGGTGGGGCACTCCTCCGGAGGGGCGGCGCTGGCGATGGCGGAGATCCTGCACCCGGGAACCTTTCGCCACCTCGTGCTCATCGAGCCCATCATCTTCCCGGCACCCTTCGGTCGCGCCGAGTCCCATCCCCTCGTGGAGGGGGCGTTGCGGAGGCGTGCCTCCTTCTCCTCGCGATCCGAGGCTCGGGCCGCCTATCACCGTCGCGGCCCCTTCGCGCGGTGGGTCGATGCCGCCCTCGACCTCTACGTGGAGCACGGGTTTCGCGACGGACCGGACGAGCGGCGCCACCTCGTGTGTGAGCCGGCGATCGAGGCCGAGTTCTACCGCATGGCGACGGCGCACGGCGCCTGGGCCCGCCTTGGTGAGATCGAGGTCCCGGTGACCCTCGTGGTGGGGGAGCATTCCGACAGCCATCCCCCCGACTTCGCCGCCGCCCTCGCCGGGCGCTTTCGCCACGCCACCCTGGTGTCGTACCCGGGGGCAGGTCACTTCCTCCCCATGGAGCACCCGGAGGTGGTGGCGGAGGTGGTGGCGGCGACGATCGAAGCCAACAGCTGACAGCCCACAGCCTGCAGTCGGGCAACGGGCATCGGGAGCGTCATACCATCACCCCCGCCATGCTCCTCCCTCGTTCGGCCCTCTCCGCGCTCGAGTTGCGTCTTGGCGTCCCCTCACGAGCCTTTCGGGTGGTCACGGTCGAGGTGGATCTCGACCCGCTCGATCTGGTGCGCTCCGGGGCATCGGCGTTCGGGTTTGCCGGCTTCTTCGCGTCGCCGGAGGGGCGATCGATCGGTGGCATCGGCGCCGCCCGTCGCTTCTCGTCCGCTGGTCCCGGCCGGCTGCTCGCCGTCGACGCTCCCACGCGCCATCTTCCCGCCGGGGCGACCCTCCTCGTGGGATTCGGATTCGGCGACGACGAACCCGCGGGTGCCGAGTGGAGCGGCTTTGCGCCGGCGGCGGCCGTGGTGCCCGAGGTCACGGTGATCCGTGAGGGTGGCCGGTCGCACCTCGTCGTGGCGGTGCCGCCCGGATCTGACGGTGGTGGCCTCCTCACGCTGCTCTCGACCCTGGAGCGACCGGCTTCCCTGACCGATGCCAGCGAGGCCGACGAGGAGGTCGAGGCGCGCCCCGCTCCCGCCGACTACGTGGGGCTCGTCGACGAGGCGGTGGGGGCGATCAGGGTCGGATCGTTCGCCAAGGTGGTGCTGGCGCGCTCCGTGGTCGTCCGGCGCACGCTGCCGATCGACGCCTTTGCGGTGGTGGCACGGCTACGCGCCGCCCACCCTTCCTCGTGGGTGTTCGGCTGGCAGGAGGGCGAAGCGGTCTTCGTCGGCGCCAGTCCCGAGTTGCTGGTCGCCCGCCGCGGAGAGCACGTGCATCTCAGTCCCCTTGCCGGCTCGGCCCCGCGCAGTGCCGATCCCGAGCAGGATCGCCGGCTCGGAGAGGCCCTGCTCGCCTCGGCCAAGGATCGGTCGGAGCACGAGCTCGTGATCACGGATGCGATGCATCGGCTGGCACCGCTCGTTGCCGGGCTCCACCGGTCTCCGACCCCCCAGTTGCACCGCTTTCCATCGGTGCAGCATCTGGCGACGCCGATCTCGGGCACCACCGCGGCGCGAGCCCTGGAGCTGGCGGCGGTCCTCCATCCCACGGCGGCAGTCGGGGGGGTCCCCCGCGCCGAGGCGCAGCGCTTCATCGCCCGGGCCGAGACGATCGAGCGCGGTTGGTATGCGGGGGGGATCGGGTGGGTCGACGACACCGGTGATGGCGAGTTCGCCATCGCGCTGCGGTGTGCGCTCCTCCGGGGCGATACCGCGGTCGCCTATGCCGGGAGCGGGATCGTGGCCGACAGCCAACCGGCTGCCGAACTCGAAGAGACCCGGCTCAAGTTGCGGCCGATGTTGGATCTGCTGACGTAGATCAGGTGCCCGTTGCCGGCCCGGCACCCGGTCGCGCGGTCAGGTGCTGGCGGCGACCGCCTCCGCCACCCTCCGCCTGATCTCCCGATGCAGCTCGGCATTCTCCGCCCGATTCGTGCGCACGTCCATCAGCTGGGGACCGCCCTGTCCCAGAAGGGCGGCGAGACGGTCCGCCGTCGTCACGCGTTCCGCGGGGACACCGAATGCCGCCGCGATGGCGGCGAACTCGAGTCCGTGCGGCGTGCCCCAGTGTCGTTCGAAATGGGGATGTCCGGCCTGGGGGAGGAGGTGGAAGATGCCACCTCCATCGTTGTTCACCACCACCACGGTGAGGGGGATGCCGAGCCGTGCCATCGTCGCCAGTGCCCCGACATCGTGGAGCACGGAGAGGTCACCGGCCAGGGCCACGGTCGGCACTCCGGACACGGCGGCAGAGCCGAGGGCGGTGGAGATGAACCCATCGATGCCGTTCGCCCCCCGATTCGCCATCACCCGGACGCGGCGCGGGGTAGGGGTCATCACCGCATCGAGGTCGCGCACCGGCATCGACGAGGCCACCCACAGCACCGCCGGGTCCGGCAGCGCCGCGGAGACGACACGGGCTATCGCCGGCTCATTGGGAAAGGATGCCGCTTGCAGAACGGTGTCGATCGCCGCCGCCGCTGCCGCATCGGCCCGCCGCCATCGTGCCAGCCAGTCGGCCGGGGCCGGGGTCGTGACCTGTCCGGCAAGGGCGGTGAGCGTCGCCGCCACTCCGGTGCGGAGGATCGGGTTGGCCGTGCCCGCGGGGTCGCGACGGCCGGCCGGTTCGATGAAGACCTGAGGACGATCGCCGTGCGCGGCGAGCCACTCGGCGACGGGCTTGCTGGTCGGGATCGCCCCGAAACGGACCACCGCCTCGATGCCGCCGGCCTCGAGGAACCCCGACCAGCCGAGGGCATCGGATGCGCCGAGTACCGCACCGAGGTCGTGGCTGCCGGCGCGCACCCCGCTCAGCGGATCGGCCAGGATCGGCCACCCCAGGGCCGCCGCCAACGCCGCCGCCGCCGGCGGCACCGCCGGGTCGTGATCGGGTCCGGCCACGATCACCCCGCGGCGTCCGGAGAGGAGGGCCGCCGCGGCGCGCACCTGTGCCGCGTCCGGACCCGCATCGGCTGTCGGCGTGGCCGCCGTGAGCTCCGAGGCCGCCGCGGACGCCTTTCCTGCAGGCATCAGTGGTTCGTCGAAACGCAGATTGAGGTGCACCGGCCCGGCGGGTGGTTGCGTCGCCGCCTCCCACAGTCGGGTGGCGAGGGGGCTTGCGGTCGAGGCATCACCCGGAGCCTCGACGTCGAGCGACCACTTCACGGATGGACCGAACAGATCCTCTTGATCGATGGTCTGCGGCGCACCGACCCCGCGCAGCCGCAGCGGTCGGTCGGCGGTGATGGCGATGAGTGGCACCCGCCCCTCGATCGCTTCAGCCAGGGCGGGATGGAGCTCCGCGGCGGCGGTGCCCGATGTGGTGACGATGAGCACCGGCCGTCCGGTGGTGCGGGCGATCCCGAGAGCGAAGAAGGCCGAGGAGCGCTCGTCGTGGTGCGACCAGTCGGTGATCGCCGAATCGGCCAGGGCGAGTGACAGCGGGGTGTTGCGCGACCCCGGGGTCACACACGCATGCTCCACCCCGAGTCGTCGCAGCGCCGCGACGAGAGTGACGGAGAAGGCCGCGTTGCGGTTGGACACGGTTCGAGGCTACCTGCGGCCCTGATGACTTCGCTCACACCGCCACCCCAACCGCCAGCAGCACCCCCACCGCGAGATGCACCCGCGCCGTCGCCTTCAGCGCCGCGATCAACTCCGGGCCGGCTTCGTGCCGGGCCACGGCGCGCACCGGAGCCACGGCCAGAGGGACCGCGGCGAGGGCGATGAGCGTGAGGCGCGGGGTGAGATCGAAGGCGGCATAGACGGCGATGAGGATGAAGGCCCCGAACACCAGGCCACCGAAGAGCATCCGGGTGCGTCG
>JACRIT010000029.1 GCA_016215655.1 Acidimicrobiia bacterium | reverse complement strand
GACGCTCTCCGCATACCGCGCCGGTACCCGTCCCTTGATCCGGGTTCCCTCCGGTTCGTGCGACTCGGAGAGCACCTCGCCGACTCGATGCACCAGCGACACCACATCGCCGCGATCGAACGGCACCAGGATGTCGAAGTCGACGCTCGCCAGCACGAGCAGCGTCTCCAGTCGTTCCCGCAGCTCGTCGAGTCCGGTGCCCTGTGCCGCCGATAGCGCCACCGCCTCGGGGTGGAGGGCGCGCAGCCGCGCCACCGCGACGGGATCGGCGACGTCGATCTTGTTGAGCACCAGGAGCTCGGGCAAGTCGTGGGCGCCGATCTCCTGCAGGGTCTCGCGCACCGAGCCGATCTGCTGCTCGGGGTCGTCGGCGGCGGCGTCGACGATGTGGACGAGCAGGTCGGTGTCGACCGCCTCTTCGAGCGTCGAGCGGAAGGCTTCGACGAGATCGTGGGGGAGATCGCGCACGAACCCGACGGTGTCGGACAGCAGCACCTCCTTGCCCGGAGCGACCTGGAGGCGGCGCACGGTGGCGTCGAGGGTGGAGAACAGGCGGTCCTCGACGAGCACCCCGGCGCCGGTGAGGGCATTGAGGAGGGACGACTTTCCGGCATTCGTGTAGCCGACGATGGCTGCCGAGGGGATCTCGGCGCGGCGCCGCGCCTTGCGCTGCGTGGCCCGGGTCGTGGCCAGGTCCTTCAACTCGCGTTCCAACTGTGAGATCCGCATCTGCACGCGGCGACGGTCCGACTCGAGCTTGGTCTCACCGGGGCCGCGGGTGCCGATGCCACCGCCGAGGCGGCTCATCTCGATCCCCTTGCCCCGCAGCCGGGGGAGCCGGTACCGGTTCATCGCCAGTTCCACCTGCGCCATGCCGGCGCGACTGGTGGCATGGAGGGCGAAGATGTCGAGGATGAGGGCGACGCGGTCGACGACGTCGACCTGGAGCAGCTTCTGCAGGTTGCGCTGCTGCACCGGACTCAGCTCGCCATCCACGACGACGAGGTCGATGTCGAGGGCTGCCCCGATCCCGGCCAATTCGGCCGCCTTGCCCTTGCCGATGTAGGTGGCGGGGTCGGGATGGGGGCGACGCTGCACGGCGCGTTCCACGGAGTCGGAGCCGGCGGTGTCGACCAGTCGCTCGAGTTCGTCGAGCGAGGCCTCGACCTGATCGGTGGTGCGATCACCGGTGATGAGGGCGACGAGGAGGGCGCGCTGACGCCGCACCCCCACGTCGGTGACGGTGGCGGTGAGCCGGGTCCGGTCGCGTCCAACGCCGCGCTGGGTCATGAGCGAGACACCAGATACCAGACGCCAGATGCGAGCTGCCCGACACCTCGTCCGGTACCCGGTACGCGGTACGCGGTACCCGATGCCCGATCAATCGACGATGTGGTCATTCTGTATGAGTCTGGCATCTGGGATCTGGGACCTGGCATCTGGTACGTGGCTCTCGCGGAGGCGCGAGGAGTCGAACCCCGCGGGCCGCAAGCGACCCGCCACCGGTTTTGAAGACCGGGGAGCCCACCGGGCGCTCTGACGCCTCCGACGGAAAGCCTACCGCCGTGGGCGAGGTGACCACCGACGGTCGCGACCACTACCGAGAGTGGTTCGCCGGGGATAAGATGACCTCATGGCCGTGGGAGTGGGTCGCGAGGTTCGGGGAGTCGGGGCCGCGGTGCGGCGGCATCGCCTCGCGCTCGGGATGGATGTCGCCCAGCTCGCCGAGGAGGTCGGGGTTCGTCCCTCCGAACTGGGGAGGTGGGAACGCGGCGACGCGGTGCCCCCTCCCACCCGCATCCGGGCACTGGCTCGGGCGCTTCGTGTCGATCAGGCCACGATGCTCACCTGGATCGCCGACGGGGAGAAGGTGGTCGACAGCCTGATGGACACCGACGGTGCGGCCGTCGACATCGTGATCGATCTGGCGCCTCCGGACCCCTTCGTCACCCTCATCCCGCGGTCCGCCGAGCGCAAGGATCCCGTGCGTCTTCCCGCACCGGCGACGCGGGTGGCGCGCCCCCGTCCGGTGGCCTCGGTGTTCCCGGCTCCGACACGTTCGCTCGACGACGACCGCCATGTCTATTCCCCGACCGCGGGCTTTCCCCATGAGGCGCATCCCCGGCTCCACTCCACGGGGCGAACGGTGCGCACCGCCATCGCGCTCGTCGCCCTGGGGGTGGCGCTGGTCTGGGCGTTCCACCAGTTGGGACACGGCGTGAGCGACCTGCTCGATCTCTTCGGTGGACCCACCACCGCTCCGGGCGGCTAGCGTCGCCACCGGTGACCCAACCGATTCGCGTCGTCGTCGGACCCCTCGGCGGTACCGGCATCGCGGAAGCCGTTGCCGCGGTGGACGGCGTGGCGGCAGCGATCGTGCCATCGATGGACGCAGTGCCCGCTGCCCTCGAGGACGCCTCGATCCTTGTGAGTTTCCGCTGGTCCGACGCGTGGATCGTCCCGTCGCTTCGCTGGATCCAATCGGTGTCCGCGGGCACCGACCAGTTCCCTCTGGAGGCGCTCGCCGAGAACCATACGATTCTCACCTCGGCACGCGGCATCCATGAGGTCCAGGTATCCGAACACGCCATCGGACTGCTGCTCGCCATGACCCGCGGGATCGCCCGGGCGGCAGCGCAGCAGCCGTCGCGGACCTGGGCTGGGATGGCCCCCGTCGAGCTCCACGGGATGACCCTCGGCGTGCTCGGGCTCGGGGTGATCGGTGAAGGGGTGGCCCGACGCGCCGCCGCCTTCGGGATGCGGGTGATCGGGACGAAGTCCCATCCCGAGGCGTATCGGGGGGTGGCCGAGGCGGTGTATCCACCCACCGAGACGCTCGAAGTGTTCCGCCGCGCCGATGCGGTGGTGATCACCCTCCCCGGCGGCGATGCCACCCGTCACCTCGTGGGCGCCGCCGAGCTGGAGGCGCTGCGGGGAGGCTGGCTGGTCAATGTCGGCCGGGGCGCCGTCGTCGACGAGGCGGCGCTGATCGCCGCCATGGAGGAGGGGGTGCTCGCCGGCGTCGCACTCGACGTGTTTGCCGTGGAGCCGCTTGCCGCCGAGTCGCCACTGTGGACGCTGCCCGGGGTGCTCATCTCCCCCCACATGGCCGGGTCGTCACCGAAGTACGGCGAGCGACTCGCCGCGTTGTTCGCCCGCAACCTGCGCGCCTTCCAGGGCGCAGGGGAGTGGGAGAACCGGGTCGTCTGAGCGACGCCCGTCGCCTGTCGCCCGCCAGACCGTTCTGTCGGGTAACGGGTAGTGGATAACGGGTGACGTTCACCTACCCTCTCGCCGATGCGCCGCCTGCTCTCCGCGATCCTCGCCGTCGGGCTCCTGGCCGCGGCCTGTGGCGACGACGCTCCATCCACCACCACGACTTCCGCCGCCACCGCCTCGGCGGCCTTTCCCGCCGAGGCCTTTGCCTTTGCCGCTTCGAGCGATCTCGCCATCGGCCGGGAGCGGCTGCTCGTGGCGGTGTCGGATCCGAATGGGGCGCGCCTGGCGAGTCCCGACATCCCGGTGACCATCACCCTGTGGCTTCAGGGGCGGGAATCCCAGACCCAGACGCTCTCCGCCGACTTCATCTGGGCCATTCCCGACGTCAGCGGTCTCTACAAGGTGTGGGCCGACTTCGACGTGCCCGGCATCTGGGTGGTGTCCGTGCAGCCCGCGGCCGGTGCGGCCCTGGCGGAGTTCCCCATCCAGGTGCAGGAATCCCCCCGCACCGTGGCGGTGGGTGAACCCGCTCCCCGGTCGGACAGCGTCACCAGCGCCGACGCCCCACTTGCCGACATCACCACGGCCACCGATCCCGATCCCTCCCTCTACGAGATGAGCATCGCCGATGCCGTCACGTCGGGTCGGCCGTCGGTGATCGTCTTCGCCACACCGAAGTTCTGTCAGACGGCGATCTGCGGTCCGACGCTCGATCGCATCCTGGAGATCAAGCCGTCCTTCCCCGATGTCAACTTCCTCCATGTCGAGGTGTTCACCAACCTCGACGATCCGGCGAATCTGGAGACGGTGCCGGCCGTCGACGAGTGGGGGCTTCCCACCGAGCCCTGGGTGTTCGTGGTCGATGCCGACGGCATCGTGGTCGCCCGCCTCGAAGGCGTGTTCGATGCCGCCGAGATCGCCGCAGCCCTTTCGCTCTGATTCGACTTGTGCGGTCGCGCCTTCCGATCGAGGGGTGATTGCACCCGGGCACCCCGGCGTGGGTAGCATCCCCGCCGCAGCCCGGAGGAAGATCGTGTCTCTGCCGCAACGGAAGGGTGCCTCGCGTCGTCACCGACGGCCGTTGGCGCTCGCCGTACTCGTGGCCGGGCTCGTCCTCACGGCGTGCGCCGGCGACGACCCGACGAATCTCGGCCGGGTGGTCGACGGTGACGTCCCGCAGAACTCGCTGAACCCCGCCGGCCCCATCGCCGACAAGGTCGATTCCCTCTTCTGGCTGGTGTTCTGGATGGCCGTCGTCATCTTCGTGATCGTCAGCTTCGGTCTCGTATTCGCCATCCTCCGATTCCGCGAGCGCAAGGGCGTGACCCGCAGCGTGCGTCAAGTGCACGGCAACACCCGGCTCGAGATCGCGTGGACGATCGTCCCCGCGGTCATCCTCGCCGTGGTGGCGGTACCCACACTCTCTACCCTCTTCGAGATTCGGACGGCACCGGCCCCGGAGGACGACGCCCTCGAGATCGAGGTGATCGGTCACCAGTGGTGGTGGGAGTTCCGCTACCCCGAGTACGGCTTCACCACGGCGAACGAGATGCACGTCCCGATGGGGCGCCCGGTCTACCTCACCCTCACGTCCGCCGACGTGATCCACTCCTTCTGGGTGCCGCGCCTCGCCGGCAAGCGTGATGCCGTCCCGGGGAGGACCACGAACATCCTGTTCGAGACCGACGAGGAGGGGACGTTCATCGGCCAGTGCGCCGAGTTCTGCGGCCTGGCGCACGCCGACATGCGCCAGCGGGTGTTCTCCCACCCCGAAGCCGAATTCGAGGCGTGGGCCCTGGCGCAGGCGGCGCCGGCCACACTGCCCACCGAGGGTGCTGCCCTCGCCGGCTGGGAGGTGTTCCAGACGCAGTGCATCTCGTGCCACGCCATCGATGGCACCTCCGCCACTGCGCAGTTCGCCCCCAACCTCACCCATTTCGCCTCGCGGACCTCCTTTGCCGGTGCCACGCTCGACAACACCGAGGAGCATCTCCGTGAGTGGCTGCGCAACCCTTCGTCGCTCAAGCCGATGACGCCCGAGCGCAACGACCTTGCCGCCGGACGGGTCCTGGGCATGCCGGACCTCGGGCTGACCGAACAACAGATCACCGACCTGATCGCCTTCCTGGAGACGCTGCGATGACCGAGACCGCCCACCATCGCGGGATGTGGCGCTGGCTGACCACCACCGACCACAAGAAGATCGGGATCCTCTACGGCATCACGGCCATGGGCTTCTTCGTCGTCGGCGGCATCGAGGCCCTCTTCATCCGCCTGCAGCTGGCGACACCCAACGGAGAGATCCTCTCTGCCGACGCCTACAACCAGCTGTTCACCATGCACGCCACGACCATGGTGTTCCTCGTGGTGATGCCGGCGGCGGCGGCCCTCACCAACTACTTCCTCCCCATCCTCATCGGAGCCCGCGATGTCGCCTTCCCGCGGCTGAATGCGTTCTCCTACTGGGTGTTCGTCGCCGGCGGCCTCTTCCTCACCGTCTCGTTCTTCGTCGGGGGGGCACCGGACGGGGGCTGGTTCGGCTACGCCCCGCTCTCCACGCAGGTCACCGAGGTGGTCCGGATGGACTACTGGGCGCTCGGGCTCCAGGTACTCGGCCTCGCCTCGGTGCTGTCGTCGGTGAACTTCATCACCACGGTCTTCACGATGCGGGCTCCGGGGATGAGCCTGATGCGCATGCCGGTGTTCGCCTGGATGGCCACGGTGGTGTCGTTCCTCCTGTTGTTCTCGCTCCCGATCATCACCATCGGACTCCTTCAGGTGTTCCTCGACCGCAACCTCGGCACCGGCTTCTATTCGGCGGCGAGCGGAGGCGACCCGGTGCTGTGGCAGCACCTGTTCTGGTTGTTCGGCCATCCCGAGGTGTACGTGCTGATCCTGCCCGCCATGGGCATCGTCTCCGAGGTGCTGCCCACCTTCAGCCGCAAACCGCTGTTCGGCCGGTCCTTCGTGATCTTCTCCGGGATCGCCATCGGCTTCATGGGATTCGGGGTGTGGGCGCACCACATGTTCACCGCCGGCCTCGGGCCCGTCGCCGAAGCGGCGTTCTCGCTCACGACGATGTTCATCGCGGTTCCCACCGGGGTGAAGATCTTCAACTGGCTGGGGACCATCTGGGGAGGGTCGATCCGACTGAAGACCCCGATGCTGTTCTCCCTCGGCTTCATCTTCCTGTTCGTGATCGGCGGGCTCTCCGGGGTCACCCACTCCATCGTGCCCTCCGACGCCCAGCAGCACGACACCTACTACGTGGTGGCCCACTTCCACTACGTGCTCTTCGGAGGGGCGGTGTTCGGCATCTTCTCCGGGCTCTACTACTGGTGGCCGAAGGTCACCGGCAAGCTGCTGAACGAGCGCATCGGCAGACTCCACTTCTGGCTCATGTTCATCGGGATGAACCTCACGTTTGCGCCGATGCACATCCTCGGCCTCAACGGGATGCCGCGTCGCACCTATCGCTACGCCGAGGGCCTCGGTCTCGACCTGTGGAACCTGGTGGCGACGATCGGGTCGTTCACGATCGCCGCCTCGCTCCTCGTGTTCTTCTGGAACTGGTACCGCACGGCCAAGCACGGCCAGCCGGCGGGCGACGATCCCTGGGATGGGCGCACCCTGGAGTGGTCCATCTCGTCGCCGCCGCCGGAGCACAACTTCGATGTCATCCCCGTGGTCCACAGCGAAGACGATTTCTGGCATCGCAAGTACACCGAGAACGAGGCCGGCCACGCGGTGACCGTGACCGCGGTCCCATCGGCACCGGCGGCGGAGGGGCCGATCCACCTGCCATCGCCCTCGTATTACCCCGCGCTGGCGTCCTCGGGAATCTTCGTACTGCTCCTCGGGCTGGTCTATCTCCCCTGGGGGCTCATCGCCGTGGGTGCCGGCGCCGTGGTCACGATGTGGGGGTTGTTCGGCTGGTCGATGGAACCGCTCACGAGAGAGGATCACGGATGAGCGTCGCCCTTCATGAAGAGCACGCCCACGATCCGGCGCACATCCGCAAGGTGGCGATGTGGGTGTTCCTCGGCTCGGAGTGCCTCCTGTTCGGCACCCTGATCTCCACGTTCCTGCTCTACCGCACGCGGACGGGTTCCGGGCCGACGGCGGCGGACGTCTTCGACATCCCCTTCACCTCGGTGTCGTCCTTCATCCTGCTCATGTCGTCGCTCACCATGGTGCTGGCCCACCACTCCTCGGTTCGGAAGGACTACCGCCAGATGCGGTTGTGGCTCGTGGCGACCGCTCTCCTCGGAGTGACGTTCCTCGCCGGCCAGGTGTTCGAGTTCACCGAGTTCGTCCACGAGGGCCTCACGGTGACGACCAGCCCGTTCGGGTCGTCGTTCTTCGTCCTCACCAGCTTCCACGGCGCCCATGTCGCCGTGGGCGTGCTTATGCTCCTCGTCACCGCCCTCATGTCCTTCACCGGGAAGTGGCGACCCGATGCCGGCATGGACGTAGAGTTGGTGGGGCTCTACTGGCATTTCGTCGACATCGTGTGGATCGTGATCTTCACCGTCGTCTACCTGTTGCAGGTGTGACCATGGCCCAACAGCGTCCGCACCCCCGGCCCCGCGACTACTGGGTCGTGGCCCTGATCCTGGCGGTGATCACCGCCGCCGAGGTGTCGGTGACGTACATCGACTTCCTCGATGCCGCCGTCGCTCCCATGCTGCTGGTGATGGCTGCGGCGAAGTTCGCCATCGTGGTGGGATGGTTCATGCATCTTCGCTTCGACGCCCCGATGTATCGGCGCCTCTTCCTCATCGGCGTCATCGCCGCGCCGATCCTGTTCGCGGCGGTGCTCTTCAGCTTCGGTGTGCTGATCGGGTGATGCCGTGAACGTGGGCCTGGACGCCTTCCCGTTCCACCTTCACCCGGAGATACTCGGCATCACCATCGCCCTCGTAGGTGGGTACCTCTACGGGATCCGCAGGCTCTCCCGACGCCTGGTGCCGCCTGGTGCGGCGGTGGTGACCGGACGGCAGATCGCCTGGTTCGGTGCGGGTGTCGTCCTCTATGTGGCATTCGAAGCCTGGCCACTCCACGACATCGCCGAACAAAGCCTGTACAGCGTCCACATGGTGCAGCACCTCGTTCTCACCTTCATCGTGCCGCCGGCACTGCTCATCGGGACGCCGACCTGGCTGCTCCGCCACCTGGCGCGTCCGTTCCTGCCGGTGCTGCGCATCCTCACCAGGCCGCTCGTGGCGTTGCTCATCTTCAACGCCACGCTTGCCTGGCTGCACGTCCCGGGGGTGGTGTCCGGGATGCTGGAGAGCGCGGTGTTCCATGCCGTCGCCCACATCGTCGTCGTGACCGGTGCCTTCCTCATGTGGTGGCCGGTGCTCGGCCCGCTCCCGGAGCTCCCCCGGTTGTCGCCGCCGCTGGCGATGGGGTACCTGTTCCTGCAGTCGCTGGTGCCGCTGATCCCCGCCTCCTTCCTCACCTTCGCCTCGGAGCCGGTCTACGACGCCTACGAAGGCCTGCCGCGGCTCTGGGGGATCGACGTCCTGCAGGATCAGCGGGTCGCCGGGCTCATCATGAAGATCGGAGGTGGTGCCGTGCTGTGGATCGCCATCGCCGTCATCTTCTTCCGGTGGGCTCAGGCCGAGGAGCGGACCACCGCCGAGGAACGCCTCGCTGCCCATCGATGAGGCGGGCGTCGATCATCGGCCTGCTCGTCCTCGCGGCGTGCGCGGGACCCGGGTCGCGCATCGATGGGGTGGTGGTGGCGGTCGACGGTGGGCTGTCGGGCGTCGCCTCGTTCGAGATCGTCACCCGCGGGGGCGAGCGTCTCCGCTTCGTTCCCGGTGACGGGGTGGTTGCCTTCGACGACGGCGTTCCCCTCTCGCACCTCAACGAGCACCTGCAGACCGGGTCTGGTGTGCGCGTGACGTATGTCGAAGACAACGGGGTTCTCGTCGCCCTCGCCGTGTCCGACGTCCCCTGATCGGGGTCAGCGGCGGCGGCGGGGCGGTCTCGCCGCCATGAGCGCGGTGCCGCCGAGGATCACCGCGGCGATGCCGCCGAAGGCGATGAGGGCGACCGTCGGATCGGCCTCGAGCAACACCCGGCTGAAGCCGAACACCGCCACGGCGGCGATGGCGAGCCCGATGGCAGGAAGCCCGACGGCAGCCGCTGCGGCGCGGACGAACTGCCCGACGGAGCCGGGCGCCGCGGCGCCACCCATGCCCAGGACCTCCGGCCGCGACAGCCGTTCGACGGCGACGGCGACGAGCAAGCCGGTCACCGTCCCGGCGACGATGGCGACGAACGAGGCGCGAAACACCGGCAGCACGACCGTCTTGGCGGTGATGTCCCCGGCGATGCCGACGGCGGCGCGGGCAGCGGCAAAGGCGATCGGGGCGCCGGCGACGGCCCCCAGTGCGGAGATGGGGCCGAGGCCGTAGCGCCGCGCCGTGGCATCTGCCTGCGTGGTGAAGGCATATCCGATCATCGCCAGGATCGCCCCACCGACGGCGCCGGCGACGAGCACGAGCACGTACATCCCGGCCTGGCCGACGGCAAAGGAGGCCTCGAGGAGACCGTCGTCGCGAACCGGCACGGTCAGCCCGGCGTCGAGGACCCGGGCCGAGGCGAGAGCGAGGGTGAGGAGGCCGAGAAGGCCCCCGGCGATGGATCCGGCAGTGGCGGCGGCGAGGGTGCGACGGAACACGGGCTCCTCAGTGGTCGTGATCGAGAGGGGGGAGTGTAGGGGCGACGGCATCCCCGGTGGGAGCGGTGCGGGCGGCGCGAGACCGAGCCTTCCGCTCCGCCCATCGGACCCACATCACCACGACGACGATGGGCACCGCGAACCAGAGGAGTTCGTCCCAGCCACCCTGGTGGGCAAGGAGATGCACCGGGCGAGGGTACTCGGGGCGGACGGATCGCTACCCGGTGGCGATGGTGTCGCAGGGATCGGGGGAGTAGATCCCGGTGACCAGAGCGTCCGCTGCCTGCGAGTCGACCGGGCCCCACAGCAGCACCTCTTGTGGCTGCGTGAGCTTCAGTTGGAAGGTGAGGCCCACATCCTCCTCGACGACATATTCGATGTAGAACGACTCGTAGATCGCCTCGAGTTCGGCGACGGTATTGCCGACCCGCAGCCCGGAAAGGGTGGCGATGTCGGTGGTCGGTGACGTGACGCCTCCGTAGCGGAGATCGAGGCGGTAGGACACGAAGGCAGCGTCGCCGGCCTCGCCGTGCAGCACGATGTTGAGGGGTCCCCAACGCACCACCCGGATCGACCAGCCTGGGCACTCGCCGAAGGTGCCGGCTCCGACGATGTAACCCGTGTCGGCGGTCGGCTGTCCGAACGTCGCCACCAGGCGGCCCACGACCTCCTCGCCATCGGCGCCGAAGTCGAGCGGTCCGATGTCGTCCGAGCTCATCTTCAGTTCGCTCATCGGGATCGGAGTGCCGATCGGGGCGATCTCCTCGGGGACCGTGCTTGCCCCGGGGATCGTGACGCTGGTGGCGGTGCCATCGCCCTCGGTCGTCGAGGTGGTCTCTCCGGGGAGCGTCGTGTCGGTCGTGACGGTGGAGCCCTCCGACGTCGTGCCGGTGGTGCTCGTGGTCGCCGCGGTGCCGTCGCCGTCTCCACCGCCGTGCAGCATGCCGAAGGCGATCACCCCGATCGTGGCGAGGACGAGCGCCAGCGCAATCCCCACGAGCCATGGGTTGGGTTGTGCCTTGGGAGGGCGGCGAGACCCTGAGCCGCCAGAACGTGGCCCTGGCCCACCCGTACGCGGCGACCCCCCCGGACGCGACGAGGCGGTCCGGGTTCGAGGCGTGTACTCGGGCTCGAACGAGGGGAAGGGCTCTCCTCGCTGCGATCCGCCGGTCGAGTCTCGGTCCACCGTTCACTCCTGGTCAGTAGACATCCTACGGGGGTCCGCAGTTAGGCAGTGGCTTCGACCTGGTTGCCTCAGAGGCTGAGTGGATAGGGGGCCCCGGAATCTGGAGTCAGCCCGATCTTGGGCTGACTCCAGATCGAACCAGCGTCCTATCCGCTGAGCCTCTCAGCCGGAGCGTTCGAAATAGCGGGCGAGACCGGGGTTGGCGGCGATGACCACGCTTTCGAAGGTGGCCTGTGGGATGAGCACGGAGCGTCCTGCCTCGTCGGTGGCGAAGGCGACCGGAAGGGTCGGCCGGGTGATTTGGGTCACGTCGAGCGAGCGCAGGCTCCATGCCGTGGAGATGGCGCGGGTCAGGCTGAGCCCGTCGTCGATCGTGAATTGGCCGGCGAGTTCCTCGATGAGCGCGGACAACTCGGAGATGTCGTGCAGGTCCTTGAGCCGTCGCATTGCCTCGATCACCAGGTCTTGCTGGCGCTGGTTGCGATCGAGATCGGTGGTCGGCAGGGGGACCCAGGCGCCACCAACCAGTCCGAGGGTGTGACGGGACCGCACCCAGGCGAGGGCCTGGTCCCCGTCGGCGATCGAGCATCCACCGGGGAGGTCGAGCGGGACCGGATCGACCCCCGGATCGCGAACCGCCATCTCGGGACAGATCTCGATGCCCCCGATCCGTTCGACGATCTTGCGGAATCCCTCGAAGGTGAAGAGCACGAAGTGATCGATGGGGAGTCCGGTGAAGTCCTCCACCGCGATGGCCACCTGCTCCGGACCGCTGACGGCATCGCCGCAGCCGTTGAGGTTGACATTCACCCGGTCCATCCCGCCCGTGCACGGATTGGGGAGATTGAGATCGCGTGGGATCGAGACGAGCACCGGGTCGGACCCGTCGGTCGGGAGGATGAAGATCATGATGACGTCGGCGCGTCGGCTCATGGCATCAGGGCTCCGCTCGTCGCTGCCGATGATGAGGAACACGTCCATGGCGGCGTCGGGGGTGTAGGCGATGGCTGCCGTGGTCGTGGCCCTCCCGTCCGGGTCCGCCGCGTCGCCCGCCACCGTGGTCACCGTGGAAGGCACGGTCGTCGCATCGAGAGCGGCTCGTGCCGCATCGGGTGCGAAGGCGACTCGCTCGACGTCACGCCATGCCCACAGGACGCGGGCGACCGTCCCGAGCGAGACTCCGAGCGCGGCCACGCACATGACGACGGCGGCACGTTTTGCGACCGAGGCGCGCGAGGTCACCCCAGAGAATTTACTCAGGCGCCGGTGGTCATCGTCCGGGGCGACACCGTGGTCAGCCGAGTGCGGCGCGCAACGCCACCGGATCGGTGATCGGGGCGTCGCACACGAAGCCGCGACACACGTACGCGGTGGCTCCGGCCGTCGGTGCCGGGCGACCGGCGAGAAGCGGGACTCGGGTGTCACCGGTGCCGGTCCCCTGGGCGACGAACACCCGGGGCCGATATATCTCGTGAACGACCTCGATGAGGATCGACGGGTCGGGTCCGACCACCGCGACTTCGAGGGGTGGAGCGGCCGCGACCTGGGCCACCGCCAGGGCGTGGCTGCCGCCAGCCGGGTGCCGGACGATCACTCCTGCCGACAGCCGCAGCGCCCCCTCGAGGCGGTCCCACCATTCGGCAGCACCGGTGAACGCCGCCATGTGGAGCATCGCCTCGGCGGCGAGGGCATTGTCCGATGGGGAGGGAAGATCGAAGACGTTCTTCGGCCGGGCGATGAGTCGCTCGGCATCCGATCCCGTGGCGAAGAAGCCCATCCCGTCGGGATCGGCGAAGAGGCGGACCAGGTCCCGGGTGAGATCGGCTGCGGTGGTGAACCAGCGCTCGTCGCCGGTCACCTGGTAGAGGGCGAAACACCCCAGCGCCATTGCTCCGTAGTCGTCACAGAAGCCGGTGGGTCCGAGTCGTCCCCGACACCATGAGCGATGGAGTCGGCCGTCGCCGTCGCGCATGTCACGGACCACGAATTCGGCGGCATCCACGGCAGCGACGAGAAGAGCCGGGTCGTTCAGCACGACGGAGGCCTCGGCGAGGGCACGCACGGCGAGCCCATTCCACGCCGCGACCACCTTGTCGTCGAGCATGGGGCGAGTCCGGCGTGATCGAACCGAGCGCAGCGCCTCGAGAGTGGCGGCAACCGCGTCGGCGAGCCCTCCGGGGTCGATCGACCAGCGCTCGGCCACGGCGGCGGGGTCGGCCATCTGCAGCACCGATCGGCCTTCGAAGTTGCCGGTCGCGGTGACCCCGAGCACGTCGGCCACCGCGTCGCGGTGAGGCCCTGCTGCTTCCGCCACCTCATCGCGGGTGAACACGTAGAAGGTGCCTTCCTCACCCTCGGAGTCGGCGTCTTCACCCGAGGCGAAGCCGCCTTCAGGCAGGCGGAGGTCGGTGAGGAGGTAGGCGGCGATGCTCCGGGCCACGCCGGCGAAGTGCAGATCTGCGGTGACGCGGGAGGCGTGTGCATAGAGCCGGAGCAGCTGGGCGTTGTCGACGAGCATCTTCTCGAAGTGGGGAACCGCCCAGCGGGAGTCGACCGAGTACCGGGCGAACCCGCCGCCGATGTGGTCGTGAATGCCTCCCGCCGCCATCGATCGGAGGCTGGTGGCGAGCATCGGCGCCGCCTCGGGCGCCCAGGGTTCGCCGGCGATGCGGAGGAGAAACTCCAATGTGGGGGCCTGGGGGAACTTGGGAGCTCCTCCGAAGCCGCCGTGATCCGGGTCGAAGTCGGCGCGGATGCCGGCATACGCCGCGGCGAGAGCGGCATGGTCGATCGCCCGCGGGGGGTGGGGCAGCTCGGCCGCGACCCGGACGGCAAGGCTACGAGCCTGGATCTCGAGATCGGCGCGGCGCGTCGACCAGGCTTCGTGGATGGCGGTGAGGACGCTCGTGAACGAGGGGTGGCCGGGCCGGTCGGCTCGGGGGAAGTATGTGCCGGCGAAGAAGGGTTCGGCCGATGGGGTGAGGAACACCGTCATCGGCCAGCCGCCCCGACCCGACATCGCCTGGACCGCGTCCATGTAGATGCGGTCGATGTCGGGTCGCTCCTCGCGGTCCACCTTCACATTCACGAACCAGCGATTCATGAGGTCCGCGGTCGCCGGGTCCTCGAACGATTCGTGTGCCATCACATGGCACCAATGGCACGAGGCATATCCGACCGAGAGCAGCACCGGTACCTGGCGTTCTCCGGCCTCGGCGAAGGCGTCCTCGCTCCACTCTTGCCAGTGCACCGGGTTGCCGGCGTGTTGGCGCAGGTACGGACTGGAGGCGTCGGCCAGACGATTGGCACCCGGCATCGTCCGATCCTACGGAGTGCCGGGGGCAAGGCCGGCGGTTGCATCGGGCGCGGGGCGCCACGACACTGGCGCGATGTCCTCGTCACGGCTTCCCGTCATCATCGCCGCGGCGCTCGGCCTCGCCGGCGTCGGGGCCATCGCTTCGGGAGTCGTCATCGTCGCCACGGCCCCGGCTCCGGCGCCGGAGGCCACCACCTCGGCAGTCATCACGACCCCGGCGGAGACGACGATCGCCATCCCGCGCTCCGGGTCGGTGGATCTCATCGATGACTCGGGGGTGTTGGCGGTCTCGGTCCCGGCGGCGTGGACGGATGTCGAAACCAGCGTGTGGATTCGCGACGGCGTGGAGATGGGCCCGTCGTTGAGCGCAGCCACCGACCTGGCGGCGTGGATCAGCGGGTGGGACACCCCCGGGATGTTCGTCGGCGCCACCGACCAGGTGGCTGCTACCGACGCCTTCGGGGACTTCTCCGATGCCTGCGCACTGGTCTCCACCACCGCGATCGAGGCCGATGGGCTTGCCGGGACGGGGGAGTGGTGGGCCGGCTGCGGGCCTGGCGACAGCGACTTCTTCGTCGGGGTGGTACAGGTCCCCGACGAAGCCACGATCGTGGTGTTTCAGATCGCCGCAGTCGACGAGGGGATCGCCGAGCTGGTGGAGGGCCTCCTCGCCACTTTCCGTTATCAGCCGTAGCGACCCAGTGACGGTGAGTGGTCACTTTGGGTGCCGAGGGAACCGGCAGCAGGTTCTGCGATTCGGGGGTTCACAACGGGACCGCCCTGTGACATAGTGGGCGAGACCCGGGCCTTGTGAAGGATTTCACAAAGTCATGCCAGTCATGATGAGAGCACGGGCAGTCTTTGACCGAGACTCCTGAGAGGACACCCAGTACTGATGGCAGTTGCCAAGACGCGGCGCGAGCGGGATCGCAACAAGCTCACCGATGATCGCGGTCGGCTCACGACCGACCTGGTCAGCCAGTATCTGACCGCCATCGGCGAGTACGAGTTGCTCACCGCCGAGCTCGAGGTCGAATTCGCCCAGAAGATCGAAGCCGGCGAGGAGGCTGCGCTTCGTCTGGAGAAGCGCGACTTCAAGGGCAAGGCCCAGGAGGTCGAACTCAAGCGCCTCAAGCGTCTCGGGGCCCAGGCCAAGGACGACTTCCTCACCGCCAACCTGCGGCTGGTGGTGGCCAACGCCCGCCGCTATGCCAACACCTCGGGAATCGACTTCCTCGACCTCATCCAGGAGGGCAACCTCGGCCTCATCCGCGCCGTGGAGAAGTTCGACTGGCGCAAGGGCTTCAAGTTCTCGACGTATGCCACGTGGTGGATTCGCCAGGCAATCACCCGTGCCATCGCCGACAAGTCCCGCACCGTTCGCATTCCGGTTCATCTCCATGACACCCTGGCTGCCGTTCGCGCCGCGCAGGCGAGTCTCAAGGCCGAGCTGGGGCGCGATCCCAAGCCCGCCGAGATCGCCGAGGAGGCCGGGGTCACGGTGGACAAGGTCGAGCTCGCCCTCGGCGTGGCCGATACCGTCTCGCTCGAGCAGCCCGTCGGTGAGGATGGCGCCCAGTTGGGCGACTTCATCGAGGACGAGGATGCCGTGGATCCGGTCCGGGTCACCGAGGAGGGCGACATCGCCGACAGCCTCCGGCGGTCGATCTCCCGGCTCCCCGATCGCGAGGGACGGATTCTGGCGTTGCGCTACGGCTTTCTCGATGGGGTGCCTCGCACGCTCGAGGAGATCGGCGACGAGTTCAACCTCACCCGCGAGCGCATCCGACAGCTGGAGAAGCTGGCGCTGTGCCGGCTCCGCCACCCCTCGTTCGGCATCCGCGAACAAGACCTGGTCTAATCCGCCGTCGGGGGCCGGGCTGATCGCCTCATACCGGTCGCGCTAGCCTCGCACTCGATGAAACTCGGAGCCCTGGTCGGCGGCTCGGCGACGGTGATCGGGAGCGAGGCCACGCTCGGCGACGCCGCCAACGCCCTCGTCCAGGATGGGGTGGGGAGCCTGGGAGTCATCGTCGATCGGCGGCTCGTGGGGATCATCACCGAGCGCGACCTGGTGCGGGCGCTCGCCGCCGGCGTCGATCCCGAGACCGAGCTCGTCGCCGACTGGATGGCCGAGTCCCCGGACACCTTCTCGCCCGACATCGATGTCGAGGAGGCGGCCCGGTGGCTGCTCGAGGTGGGCTACCGGCACATGCCGGTGATGGCCGGCGGTGAACTGCTCGGCATCGTCAGCATCCGCGACATCCTCTGGGCCGTGCTCGGCGAGCGGGCCGGCGAGACCTAGGCGACGGACGGCCTCAGAGCACGAGTTCCAGACGGCGGTTGATGGCATCCATGACCGCTCGCACCGCCGCCAGGCGTCCGTCGGTCTCTCCCTGGATGGCGCTGCCCACGAGCACATCGCCACCGTCGTAGCGCACCTGGGCGAGGGCGACGCTCGCCGCGCCGAGATCGGTCGTGGCCACTGCGAGCAGTTCGAGCTCGATCGTCCCGTCGACGATGCGGCTGACAGCATCGAGAGCGGCTTCACCGGCGAGGCGGACGCGTTCGCCGGAAGTGCCGATGGCATGGCCGTGCCAGGCGCGTTGGTCCCAGTCGAGGCGAACCGTGACCCGGGCATCGGGGCCTTCGACGTCGTCCTCGATCGACACGATGACGGGACGGGCGCGCATGACCCGGAGGGTAGTTGGGTTTTCGCGATCTTCGCGTGCGCTACGTGAGGGCGGAGTGCGAGATGCGACGATTGACGGCGTCGAGCACGGCCTTGGCGAAGGCCACCTGGCGGTTGTCGTCGTCGAGCACCGCCGTGCCCACCAGGGGACGCTCGTCCTCTTCGTCGTGTACCACGACCATTGCCACATCGAACCCGCCGGCAAACGACGTGGTGGCGTCGATCAGGCTGAACTCGTCATAGAGGAAGGCCAGCGCATCGAGCGTGGCCGCCGCCATCAGCGAGGGACGCTCGGAATCCGCCGGGACGCCGGAGGCGACGCCGACGTGCTCCTTGCCCTCCCAGGCCAGGGTCACCCGCACTTCGGCACGGCGCTCGTCGGTCGACTCCTCGACCCGGATCAGGGCCAGCCGTGCCGTCTCGAGGCGAAGATTGGTTACGGAAGCAGTCATGGACTGTGGTATCGGCGCGTTTCGCGAGGTGGTTGAGGGGTAGGTCCTGGGCACCAGGCACCGCGCCCTTGATCCGGCTGGTGCCGAGACCTGGTGCCTGGAGGCTGGCTCAGACCGGGATCCAGATCAACACCGGCGTCTCCACCGTGATGTCGGTCTTCTCCAGGCCGATCTCCAGGGTGTCGATCGCTTCTGCCTTGTCCTGCCACCGGGAGGTCGCCTCGGTGACGGCGTCGGTGAGATCGGCTTCGAGGGATTCGAGGCTCTCCACCTTGGCCGCGGCCTTCGCCTCGGCGCTGTGCACCCGCTGTTCGGCACGACGGGTCATCGAGCGCTTGGATGCAGCACCCGACAGCGAGCGGCTGTTGCGCCTTCCCATGAGCACCCCGAGGATGGTGCCTGCGCCCGACATCATCTCCTCCTGGCGGCGGGTCTCGGCGTCGAGCTGGGCCTCCTGCACGTCGAGGTAGGCGGCGTCGATGGCGGTGCGTGCGCGGTCGAGCCGCGTCTGGAACGTGCGTTTCACCGCCACGATGTCGGCGTCGGCGGCGGCGTCGGCGGCGGCACGACACCTCGTCAGGAACGATGCCTCGTCTTCACCCACGCGGGAGAACAGCTTCAGCGCCCGGTTGCGAAACACCGTGACGGACCGTGCGGCGGCAAGATGGTCGCGCAGCTTCGTCTCGATCTCGCCGAACCACGACTTCGTGTCGACGGGGGCCACGGGGAGCAGATAGATGGCGCCATCCGGCGCCGTATCGACGAAATCGCGCGGGTCGTGATCCACCGCGGTACCCGAGGCCGGGTCGAAGGGGTTGCCGAGAGGATGGAACACCGCCTCCCACTCCTCGCGATGCGAGATGCCGGCGGCCGTGTCGTCGTAGGTGAGGCGGACCCGGGCGGCGAGAGCGGCGGCAAACCTCTTCGAGTTCGGCTTGGCGCCGACCGCGGCAAGCCATGGCGCTCCAGGATCGACGTGGCGGGCCGGGACGCTGCCCGCGGTCTTCGGAGCCACCGGGGTGGCGTCGACATCCGCCGACTCCGAGGTGGAGGGTGCAGGACGTCGGTTGCGACGGTCGTCATCTCCCACGAGATCGGCGACCTGATCGCGGGTGAGGGGGCCCCGCAGGTAGGACATCGCCCACCGGGTGGTGAAGACGATCGGCTTCGACTCGCGGGTGTCGTGGAGGACGAACTGGCGCTTGCCCAGCCCGGAGACGAGCGCGTCGATCTCCTTCAGATTGGTGGCGCCGCTGGCCGACTGCAGTGCCTCGAGGATGCGGGCCTTGTCACGTTCGGTCTGGAGTCGTCCGATGCACCACGTACCGGCGTTCGACATCGCCTTGTAGTCGAGGTCCACCGGGTTCTGGGTGGAGAGCAACATCCCGACTCCGAAGGCGCGTGCCTGCTTGAGGAGGGTGAGGATGGGCTTCTTCGCCGGGGGCATCGCCGTCGGCGGCACGAACCCGAACACCTCGTCCATGTACACGAGGACGCGAAGGTCACCGGTGCCCGGCTGCGAGCGCATCCAGGTGATCAGCCGGCTGAGCACCATCGTGACGACGAACTGGCGTTCGTCGTCCGACAGGTGTGCCAGGTACAGCACGGCGGCTTGGGGCCTTCCCGTGGCGTCCCACAGCAGGGTCGCAGGATCGAGTGGCGGCCCGGAACGCCATGCCTGGAAGGACGGCGAAGCAAGGAGGGTGTTGAGACGCATCGCCAGGGCGAGACGATCCTTCTCCGGGAAGAAGGTGTCCATCTCGAACACACCGAGTTTGCGCATGGGCGGGCGGTGCACCCGGGCGATGAGGTGCTCCAGGGTGAGATCGTCGCCGGCCACCCAGGCCTGTTCGATGATGTTGCTGAGCAGGATGTGCTCGCGGCCGGAGAGCGGGTCGGACTCCACCCCCACGAGGGCGAGCATGCCGGAGGCGAGACCCTCGATCTCGTCGCGCATCGCCTCGGCGTCGGTTCCGCCCTTGGTCTTTGGCGCCGAGAGCGAGCCGAGCACGTCGAGGGGAACCCCGGCCGTCGATCCGGGGGTGTAGACGGTCATCCCCACCCTGGAGCGCAGGGCGGCGATGTCCTTGCCGGAGAGGCCCCAGTCGGCGAGGCCGGCCCTCCAGGTCTCGGCGGTCTCTGCGGCGAGGGCGGCGGCGTCCTTGCCATCGCTTGCCACGGTGGTGTCCACCCACGGTTCGAAATCCTTCGGGGCGAGGTCGGGGAATGTGAGCAGCAGGTTGGTCATGTCCCCCTTGGGGTCGAGGATCAGCGCCGGGATGCCACTGCGCAGCGCCTCCTCGAGATAGATCATCCCCAACCCGGTCTTGCCCGATCCGGTCATGCCCACGATCACACCGTGGGTGACGAGGTGGTCGGCGTCGTAGAAGACGGAGTCGCCGCCTCGCTTGCCCGTCTTGGGATCGATCACCCCGCCCAGGAAGAAGGAAGGTGTGGCCATGGCGCAGGAGTGTACGAAGTCTCCAGCGACCAGTTGTCAGTCCTCAGTCTTCAGTCTTCAGCCGGATCACACGCACCGAGTCTGCGCACCTCCGTCCGTGCTCTGGCTGATGGCTGACGGCTGATGACTGGTGACTTCTCATCCCACCAACCTGATCACCAGCTTCACGGCATCGTCGACCGTGGGCACCGTCGACACGAGATTGCGATCGGCCTCGAGCGTCTCCGCCAGATGATCGACGAGCGACGCCCAACGATCCCCGACGGTGACCAATGGCTTTGGCGAGGAGCCGCTGAAGCGGGCGACGAAGGCGAGGTTCCATGCCGCCACCAATTCGGTGAGCGTCCCGAGGCTGCCGGGGAGGGCGATCGAGGCTGCGCTCAGCTCGGTCATGTCGTGGATGCGGTCGAGGAGGTGCACCGCGGGCCGCTCATGGCTGACGAACTCGTTGGCGCCGGAACGATCCGGGAAGACTCCCGGGGCAGTCACGCCGAACACGATTCCGCCGCGGTCGCGCGCCCCGCGCGACACCGCTTCCATCACGCCGCCGTACCCGCCGGTCATCACCGCGAACCCGGCATCGGCGAGCAAAGCTCCGCAGCGCACCCCGTCCTCGTAGGCGCCGTCGCCCGGCAAAGCGAGCGAAGCTCCAAAGACGGAGATGATGGGTGGGGTGTTCACGCGGTCGAGGGTAGTTGCGCCGGTCGGTCGGCCGATACCCGTTGCCCGATCCCCGACCAGAGCGGGTCGGGAATCGGGTAGCGGGCCCCGGGTATCGCTCTACCGTTGCCCCATGCCGTACCGCACGATCATCGAGCCCTTCCGGATCCACAGCGTTCAGGGGATCTCCTTTCCGACCACCGAGGAGCGCGAGGCGGCGCTCGTACGCGCCGGCTACAACCTGTTCGGACTGCATGCCGACGAGGTGATCATCGACCTGCTCACCGACTCGGGCACCGGGTCGATGTCGGCGGAGCAATGGGCGGCGATGATGGTCGGTGACGAGTCCTACGCCGGCAGCCGCTCGTTCTACCGGTTTGCCGACGCCGTCACGAAACTCACCGGACTTCCCGAGGTGATCCCGGTCCACCAGGGCCGGGCCGCCGAGTGGATCCTGTTCTCCTCGGTGGCGGGTCCGGGGAAGGTGATTCCCAACAACACCCATTTCGACACGACCCGGGCGAACGTCGAGTTCCAGGGTGCCGAGGCTCGCGACATGGTGATCGCCGAGGGTCGCGATCCGGCCGCCGACCATCCGTTCAAGGGGAACATGGATGTGACCGCGCTGCGTGCCACCATCGCCGAAGTCGGTGTCGGGAACATTCCGCTGGTGATGATCACCGTCACGAACAACTCCGGTGGCGGGCAGCCGGTGTCCCTCGCCAACCTGCGCGAGGTCAGGGCGGTGTGCGATGAGCATGGCCTGCCGTTCTTCATGGATGCGGCACGCTTCGCCGAGAACGCCTGGTTCATCAAGCTGCGCGAACCGGGCCAGGCAGAGCGCACCCCGCGTCAGATCGCCCGGGAGATGTTCTCGCTCGTCGACGGTGTCACCTTCTCTGCCAAGAAGGACGCCATCGCCAACATCGGCGGGTTCCTGGCGATGAAGGATCCGGCTCTGGCGGCGCAATGCCGCAATCTGCTGATCCTCACGGAGGGCTTTCCCACCTATGGCGGACTTGCCGGGCGTGATCTCGAGGCCATCGCCACCGGACTCGACGAGGTGCTGGAGGAGGGATACCTCCGGTACCGGATCCGAAGCACCGAGTACCTGGGGGAGAAGTGCCGCGACGCCGGGGTGCCCATCGTGTGGCCCCCGGGGGGCCACGCCGTCTACATCGACGCCAAGGCGATGCTGCCGCACATCCCCCCGGCACGCTATCCGGCCCAGGCCCTTGCCGTGGAGCTGTATCGAGAGGGCGGAGTGCGCGGGGTGGAGATCGGTTCGGTGATGTTCGGCAAGCCCGGCGACGACGGCACCGAGACCCCGGCGGCGATGGAGCTGGTGCGGCTGGCGGTGCCGCGACGCACGTACACCCAGAGCCACATCGACTACGTGGGGGAGGTGGTGGTGGCGGTGGCAAAGAAGGCGCCGTCGCTGCGCGGCTATCGCATCACCGAGAGCGCTCCCTGGCTGCGCCACTTCACCGCGAGGTTCGAGCCCATCTGACGACGCTCTAGGCACCGGGTGCGGCGGGGATCAGGGGGCCGATGCCGGTGTCCCACAGCTCGTCGGCGAGGCCGAAGGCCGCAGCCACCACCGGAGCAGCCTGGACTCCGGACACGACGTGTTCCGGATCGAGGGTGAACCGGACCATGCCCCCCGCAGCCGCCGGCCCGCACTCCAGAGTGGCATTGCCCTCCGCTTCGGCGGCGGGTGTCAGGGTGGCGCCATCCCATCGCGCCCGGGTGGTTTGGGAGGCCGCGATGGGTCGCGTCACCACCGTCATCCCGCCCAGGTGGCGCTTGGCATCGGCGGCGCCGATGACGATCTCCTCGATCTCACCGGCATCGAGTCCGTCCCCCTCTCCGGCCACGAGGAGACGGCTGAGGCCGAGGATCGGGAGGTCGGCGGCGCGGGTGGCGGGCATGAGTCCGGCACCGAAGCGGGGATTGAGCTCGGTGGGCAGCCATCCCTCGGCGGTGGCGACTCCATCCATGGTGAAGACCCCGGCGAAGCCGGCCAGCTCGCGCAGGTGGGTTCCCACCCTCCGAGCCGCCGCCCGCATCTCCTCGCGAACGTCCTCGGGTGGATCCCAGGAGGTGGACACCGATCCGTACCGGAATCGATCGGAGCCCGGCACCCGGAACACGACCATCTCCACCGGTCGAAAGGCGGCCACCACATCGGGGAACACCATGCCGTGCACGCTGCAGGGGACTCCCCTCAGAAAGGGCATCACCCGCACCCGATCGCAATGCTCCCTCATGAACTCGATCGCCGGCTGGGCGTGGTCCGGGTCTGCCACGAACCGGGTGTACTCGGCACCGCCATGCCACCCCTCGCGGTTGTCTCCGGCCCACACCGTGCCGTCGGTGCCACCGAGAGCGCGGGAGGCGGAGACGAGAGCTGCGGCGGTGGCGGGAACCACGACCGACGGAGCGTGGTCCACCGTGGCGGCCTCCCAGATGTCGTCTGCCCGCGTCTTGTCCTCCAGGGCGAGCCATGCGACCGG
>JACRIT010000005.1 GCA_016215655.1 Acidimicrobiia bacterium | reverse complement strand
GGCTCGATGTCCTCGCGCGAGGCGCCGTCGGCGAGCCGGGCCCGGAACTCGGCGGTCTTGGCGCGCAGCGCCTCGTCGGAGAGGGGGTGGATGGCGGGTTCGAGGGCGCTGACGGCGGCGACGACTCGCTCGTACTCCTTCAGCTTCTTTCCCTCGCCCGCGCTGAGGATTCGCTTCAGCAGGGCCATGGACGCCTCATCTTAGAGTGCGCGCAGATAGGTTCACCCCGGAATCAGCTCTCGGCCCAGGATCGGGCCGAGAGCTGATCGAACCCGTGACCTATCTGCGCGCGCTCATGGGGGGTGGGGCAGAACGGCGTCGCGCGCCGCTCCGATCCGGTGCTCTAACGCAGGGCGGCGAGGCTCTGTTCCGCGGCTTCGAGCACCGAGCCCGGATCGACGCCGGCCTCGGCGGGGAGCATCTGGGCCACGACCTGCTCGGGGCCGAAGTCGATCATCCGCTGCTCGCGGACCGGAAGTCCGTCGATGCCGGTGACCACGACCCCCCGACGGGTGCCACCCTCGACGCTGGCGGCGACCACGATCTCGCCCGAAGCGAGGCGCACCACCGACCCCGGCGGGTAGGTGCCCACCATCTCGATGAAGAGCCGCACCAGATCGGCATCGTGCACCGTGCCGGCACCCTGGAGGAGGACCTGCAGCGCATCGGAGGGGGTGCGCGGCGGCCGATACGGCCGATGGGCGGTGACCGCCTCATAGGTGTCGACCACGGCGACGATCCGGCTGTAGATATGGGTGCGGCGGTCCCCGAGATCGGGATACCCGCCGCCATCGACCCGCAGGTGGTGTTCGAGGGCGACGGCGGCGGCGACCTCCTGACCGGGCCCGGCGGCGGCGAGGATGGCGATGGCGCCCTCCTGGGGGTGCATCCGCACCTGCGCCCAATCCTCGTTGCTCAGCCGGCCATGGTGATGCAGGGCGGCTTCGTCGACGACGACGCGCCCCACATCGTGGAGCAGGGCGCTCAAGCCGAGCACCCGAAGCTGCTCGTGACCGAGTCCGGCAAACCGGCCGAGGGCGAGAGCGAGCAGGCAGACGTTGACCGAGTGGTAGTAGGTGAGCTCGTCGTGGTTGTGCACCGTCGCCATGAGCAGCGAGGAGCCCGAACCCGCGCCGCCGGCGAGGAAGTCGTCGACCACCTCCTGCGCCTCGCCCAGGTGCAGTGTCCGGCTGCGTGACACCCCGCGCAGCGAGTCGAGGGAGTCGGCATAGGTTCGGCGCAACGCCGACAGCGGACGCATCTCGAGATCGCTCGGCGAAACGACGCGTTCGTTGAGCAGCACCGTGCCACCGGCGGGAAGGTCGTCGGAACGGCCTGCCACGAGCGCGGCGAGATCGGCGAGGTCGCTGCGGCTGGCGGAGGGGAGGATCGTGATCGTGTCGATGCGGCGGCGCTTCATCGCCTGCAGCACCGAGTCGAACTCGGTGCTGACATTGGGCAGGATCCGGCGATCGAGGTAGAGGGCGTCACCCACGAGGCTCAGCACGGCCTCCCGCCCGCTGATGGTCAGGGCGGCACACGACGCCTCGAGGGCGGTGGTGGCGTCCTCCACGGACCGGTCTTCGTCTCCGGCGACGGCGAGACGCTGGCCGACGTGGAACAGGGACCGGAGGAAGTCGCGGGCGAGCAGCTCACTCATGTCGGCATCCCCAGCGCCTTGCGGGCGGCATCGCGCACGACCTTGGAGGAGCCGACGGCGAACCGCTTGTCGGCGAGCGAGGCGAGCACCTGCCGCGCCGCGTCGCTGGACCGCTCGACGATGATCTTCACGAGGCGGCGGGCGTCATCCGGGGTCGCCGAACCCTCGGCGAGGTACTCGCCGACCTGGACCACGACGTCGTCGGACGGTTCGGCGCGCAACAGCGACACGGCCGCATGACGCACCCGCTGGCTGGGATCCTGCACGGATCGCATGAGCAGGGGCACGGCCGCGGCACCTTCGATGGTGGCCACGGCGCGGACGGCCTCGATGCGCACCCGATCGTCCTCGTGACCGGTGACGGCGAGCAGCGCAGGGAGGGCGCTCTCCCGGCCCGTCTTGCCGACGGCGGTGGCGACGTTGCGGACGATGAACCACCGGGGATCGCGCAGCCACGGGGTGAGCAGGCGGACGTCGTTGCGCCCTGCCATGGCGAGGTACTCGACAAGGTGGCGCCGGTTCACCCTGGGCTCTTCGACGAGCATGCCGCCGATCAGATACTCCACGAGCGGCTCGCCCCAGCCGGAGAGCAGGGCGGCCGCTCCCGGAGGGTCGCCCGCCTTGGCGAGAGCGACGACGAGCTCGTCGAGCAGGGCAGGGCGGGAGAGCTCGCGAATCGCCTCGGTCACGTGCAGGGCGTACTCGCCGGGGAAGACCGGGTTCTCGGTCACGGCCTTCATCCAGATGCCGGCGGTGGCGAAGTCGCCGCTGCGAATGCCGGCGGTCACCTTGGCGGACCAGGCGCGCAACAGGCGGCGGAACCGCTCGTGGCGCTGCTCGATGCGCAACAGGTCCCGGAAGGCCGCCACCGCGGAGCGGAGGTCGTCGCTGGGGCGGGGGAACTCGGCGCGAATGCGCTCGGCGAGGGCGGTATCGGCGGAGCCGGATCCGGCGGTGTCGAAGACGGCGCGGACCTGCTCATACTGCACGGCCCGATACTCCACGAGTCCGACGGCGGCGGCGACCTCGGTGGCCTCGTCGCTCATGGTCACAACGCGATCAGGTTTTCCCGGATGGCGTACAACACCGCCTCGTTCCGGGAGTGGAGACCGAGCTTGTCCAAGACGTTGCGTACGTGGTTCTTCACGGTGTTCTCACTGATGAATAGCACGTCACCGATGTCCTTCGATGTCATTCCCCGGGCAACGTGGCGCAAGACCTCGATCTCCCGGCCAGTGAGGGCGGGACGACGGGAGGCGGTGAACTCCTGGTGGCGCAGCAGTTGGAACAGCACGTCGAGCAGCTTGCCGGCCATGCGCGGCGAGATCGCTGCGGCGCCGGAGGCGACATCGCGCAGGGATCGGGCGAGGTCGTCGAACGAGCCGTCCTTGACGAGGTAGCCGCGGGCACCGGAGCGGATGCAGTCGAGGAGATCCTCCTCGGATTCGCTCGCCGAGAGCATGACCACGCGAGACGCCGGGCTGGCGGCACGGATCTTCTCCACGACGTCGAGCCCGGAGAGTCCCGGCATGAGGATGTCCAGGACGACGAGATCGGGCTGCATCTGCTCGGCGAGGGACACCGCGGACTCGGCGTCACGCGCCTCACCGGTCACCGAGAAGCCCGCCCGGGAGAGCGCCGCGGCAAGGCCGGTGCGGAAGAGGTCTGCGTCGTCTACGACCAGAACACTGGTGTTCACTGTGGTTCTATCAGCCCGAGGTTTCCCCCGCGTCGCCGGTACAGCACTCCGTACTGATCCGTGTCGGCGTTGAGGAACAGGTAGAAACTGTGTCCAAGCAGTTCCATCTGCAGGGCTGCCTCCTCTGGCGTCATGGGCTTCACCACGAACCGCTTCACTCGGTCGATCTGCAGCGTGTGGTCTGTTGTTTCTTCGACGCCAGCGGATTCCTCATTGAGCCGTTTCTCTCCCGGGCGGCGATGCCGATCGACCATCCGTTCCTTCATCCGACGCAGCCGGTTCTCGTACTTGTCGATGGCGAAGTCGAGCGCGGTCCGCTCATCGGCCCCGGCCGCCTCGACCCGCACCACATGGCCCCGCACCAGGGAGGTCACCTCGACCCGATAGCGCTCGTCCGCCAGGCGGGGGTTGCGCTCCTCGCGGTACTCCACATCGATCGTCTCCGCGCCGTCGATCACGCGAGTGGCGTGGCCGATCTTCTCGGCCGTGTGCTCGCGCAGGGAGTCGGACAGGGACATGCGGGTCGCATGGACACGGATCTCCACGGGATCCTCCTTCTCGCCGGGCGCGCCGGCGTCACGGATGGGCGGGAGTCGATGCGAGGCACAGGTCTCGGACGGCGGAGTGGCGTTCCACCTGCGGCTCCTGTGCTCGCTACCCCGAGCGGGGTCATGGGGACATGGTACGCCAGGGGCGGCGCGAGTGGCAGGGGGAATGCGCAATTCGCAATTCGCGATTCGCAATGCGCAATACGCAGCCGGCTGCGGGTGCCGGGTTGGCGGCGATATCGGGCAACGGGTAGTGGGGAACGAATTCCTCGCCCCTTCCTCCCTCGCCCCTAGCCCCTGACTGCTGCCGTCACCGTCACCGCACTCCTGATCCCCGTCACGCCGGCCGCGGCCCGCAGGGTGGCACCGGTGGTCACGACGTCGTCGATGAGCACCGCTCCTGGTGGAACCGGCTGGATGAGGGTGAATCTGGGTACCCCGTGTCGGGCAGCGCGGGACCCGGCGCGTCGATGCACCCAGAGCGGAGCTCGCAGCGCAGCCACCACGGGCAGCCCGGTGACGCCGGCAATCGATCGGGCGATCTCGAAGGCCGGATCCACCCCGTAGCGCCAGCGGCGCGCCATCACCCGGGGAATGGGAACGAGGGCGGTGGCGTGGGCGGGAAGCAGGGGCGCCAGCACCCGGCCGATCTCCCCCGCCGGTGCCGCCCGGTACTTGCCGCGCAGCACCGCCTGGCGCGCCGGGCCCTCATGGACGAAGGCGGAATGCACCACGAGACCGGCGATCCAGCGCACCGGCACCGGGCGGAGCAGACGGCGGCAGTCGTTGCAGAGCAGTGCCGGCGACTCGCCACCGCAGGTGACACAGGGCATGGCGGCACCGTATGCCGCCGCGGCGACACCCTGACTAGTCACCGACCGGGATCCGCAATGATGCCACTCCAACCACCCAACGCGTTGAGCGAATACTGTCCGTGGCGTAGAGTGCATCGAACCACCCGAGAGGACCACCCGATGCCCGTCGACGTTCAGGTCGCCCGCGAGCGGCAGCGGTTGCGCCGGCTGAGGAAGATCGCCTGGGTGATCGGACCACTCGCGGTGTGGATGTGGGTGCGCATCATCGCCGGCAACCCGGTCTCCCCCGGCCTGCCCGACTTCGGCCCCGATGCGGTGTACTGGCTCCCCGGCGTGGTGGTGGTGCTCCTGCTCGGTGCGGTGGTGCTCCTCCCCATGCTCGGCAACGGCCGGTCACCGGAGGTGGTGTTCCTTCCGGAACAGATCGACGTCGGCTTCGACCAGGTGCGCGGCCTGGGTCCGGTGCTCGTCGAGGTGCAGCACACCCTGCAGGTGTTCCTCAACCATCGCCACTTCCGCGATCAGATGGGTGGGGCACCGCGCCGCGGCATCCTGTTCGAAGGCCCACCCGGTACGGGCAAGACCCACACCGCCAAGGCACTCGCCAAAGAGGCGGGTGTCCCGTTCCTCTTCGTCTCGTCCACGGCGTTCCAGAGCATGTGGTACGGCGCCACCGCCCGCAAGATCCGCTCGTACTTCCGGCGCCTGCGCAAGGTGGCCCGGCAGGAAGGCGGCGCCATCGGGTTCATCGAGGAGTTCGACGCCATCGGCGCCCGGCGAGGCGGCATGAACCGTGCCGTGTCACGCCTCGGGGTGGATCGTTCCGCGGTGTCCGAGGGCACCGGCGGGGTGGTCAATGAACTCCTCGTCCAGATGCAGAGCTTCGACGATCCCCCGCGGTCGCTGCGCTTCGCCAACGCCCTGCGGCGCACGGTGAACAAGCTGCTGCCCCCGGAGCTGCACCTCCGTACCCGCAAGCCCCCGTTCGCCAACGTCCTCCTCATCGGGGCCACCAACCGCGCCGACTCGCTCGACCCGGCGCTGCTCCGTCCGGGTCGCTTCGACCGGGTGCTGCACTTCGGGCTCCCCAGTCGCAAGGATCGCCGCGACCTGATCGACTTCTTCCTCGACCGCAAGGCCCACGACACCACGATGGACGAAGTCGCCCGCGACGACCTCGCCGCCACCACCATGGGCTACACCCCGGCCTCACTCGAGCGTCTCTTCGACGAGGCCCTGCTCTTCGCACTGCGCGACGGCCGTTCCGCCCTCCGCGTGGACGACCTGCGCCGGGCCCGCATGGACGTCGAGATCGGACTCGCCGAGCCCACGGAGTACACCCCCGAGGAACGCGATTCGATCGCGGTGCACGAGTCCGGACACGCCGTCGTCGCCCATCTCGTGGGGCGCGGCAGGAAGATGGAGCTGCTGTCGATCGTCAAGCGCAAGGACGCCCTCGGGTTGCTCGCCCACACCGAGACCGAGGAGCGCTACACCCGCCGCCGCAGTGAGTCCCTGGCGCTGATCCAGATCGCCCTCGGCGGCATGGTGGCCGAGGAGCTCTTCTTCGGGGAGTCCGGGACCGGACCGGCCGGTGACCTCGCCGCGGCGACCGGCATCGCCGTCGAGCTGGTCGGCTCGCTCGGTCTCGGGGGCTCACTGGTCTCGTTCCGCACCATCGACGCCGGCATCGTCGGCGGCAATCTCGCCGCCCAGGTGCTGGGCGATGAACGCGCCCGGGCCGCGGTGGACCGGATGCTCGAAGATCAGAAGGCGGTGGTGACCGCCCTGCTCAAGGACAACCGCCACCTCGTCGCCGCCCTGCGCGACGCCCTCCTGGTGCGCGAGGAGCTGGTCACACGGGAGATCGACGAGGTGCTGGCGGAGGCGGAAGCGCGCAAGGGCGTGCTGGTGGACATCTCGGCGGACTGACGTCCGCTTCCGGCTTCCCGCCAGAAGCGGCACTGCGGAAAGCGGACAGCGGACTCTAGGTCCCCATCTCCCAGCTGCCGAGGTACCTGGCCTGCTCGTCGGTGAGGAGGTCGAGGCCGCCGCCGAGGCGCTTGAGGGCGATGGCGGCGACCTCACCGTCGAGGTGTTCGGGAAGGCGATGCACCCCCGGCGCCAACGACTTGCCATCACGCACCAGCCACTCGGCGGCCAGGGCCTGGTTGGCGAACGACATGTCCATCACCTCGGCGGGATGACCCTCGGCCGCACCGAGGTTGACCAGCCGGCCCTCGGCGACCACGAGCACCCGGCGCCCGTCCTGCAGCTTCCACTCGTCGAGCTCGTGGCGGAGGCGACGCTTGCCGGTGGATCGTGCCGCCAGCGCCTCGAGGTCGATCTCGACGTCGAAGTGACCGGCATTGGCGAGGATCGCTCCGTCGCGCATGGCATCGAAGTGCTCCCCGCGAATGACGTGCAGGTTGCCGGTCACGGTGATGAACACGTCGCCCAATCGAGCGGCATTCGCCATCGTCGTCACCGTGAAGCCCTCCATCGCCGCGGACAGCGCCCGCACCGGATCGACCTCGACGACGACCACCCGGGCGCCGAGGCCGGAGGCGCGGGCCGCCACACCCGATCCACAGTGCCCGTAGCCGATCACCACGACGGTCTTGCCCGCAAACAGGAGGTTGGTGGCGCGGAGGATGCCGTCGAGCGACGACTGACCGGTGCCGTGGTGGTTGTCGAACAGGTGCTTGGTGGCGGAGTCGTTCACGGCCACGACCGGGAACCGCAGCACCCCATCGGCAGCCATGGCCCGCAGTCGGATCACCCCGGTCGTCGTCTCCTCGGTGGAGCCGATGGGGTGGAGATCGGGGCGCTCCTTGAGCAGCGTCGTCACGAGATCGGCGCCATCGTCCATGGTGATGTGGGGGGCGGCCTCGAGGACGGTGCGGATGTGGCGGTAGTAGCTATCGGCATCCTCCGCCCGGACCGCGTACACCGCGACGCCATCGGCGACCAGCGCCGCGGCCACGTCGTCCTGGGTGGAGAGCGGGTTCGAGGCACACAGCGCCACCTCGGCGCCGCCGGCGCGCAGCGTGGTCATGAGGTTGGCGGTCTCGGCGGTGACGTGGAGGCAAGCACCGATGCGGATCCCGGCGAGCGGCTTGTCACGCTCGAACCGCTCCCGGATCGAGTCGAGCACCGGCATCCGGCTCCGGGCCCATTCGATGCGAAGGGCGCCATCGGCGGCGAGCGACGGATCGGCGATGTCGAAGTCCACGAGGGGTCCTTGGTCGGGGTAGAGGAGGTTACCCGTTACCCGTTACCCGTTACCCGTTACCCGTCCTCGCAACTCGGGTCGACGGTTCGATGCCCGGGCTGATGGCTGATGACTCCATCGGGCGACGGGCTACTCCGCCAATGCCTTCTTCAGTCGCTCGATGACCGCCACCGGAACCGGATCGATGCCGGCCTGCTCGGCGACCGCCACGGAGACGAGGTCTCCCACCACCACCAGCGAGAACAAGCGGGCCAGGGGCCCCGCGCCGCGGCTGGCGACCGTCCCCGCCACGTGCACGGGGGCCATGAGCTCCGCAGTGAGCTGCGCACGACGATGGGTCCGAGCGTCCTCGCCACCGTCGTGGAGGAACACCACCCCGACGGCATCCGACCCGATCGCCGGCAACGCCGCCCAGCCCACGATCTCGTTGTGATCCAACTCGGGAAGCACCGACCACCAGGCCGGGACCTTGCCGTTCTCGTTGAGTTGCGCCTTCCAGCGCCCGGCTGCCGCCGCCGTGAGCGGCCCCGACCCGTAGATGATCCCGATGCGCCCTCGCAGCGATGCCGCCACCTCCCCGGCGACCGCAGGAGCGTCGCCGGCGAGCAGTGCCTCGGCGACGTCGGCCGCCTCGGTGAGCGCCGCCACCGTGCCCGTCACCACCCCCGCCGACTCGAGGAGTCGCAACGTCGCCCCGGCGAGGTAGCCGGCGGCGGCGCGCGGCTGGGCACCGGGAGGCACGGCCAGGTACGGGAGGCTCCACTCGGAAGCCCGCTGGGCGAGGACTCCCCCGGTTGCCGTCGCCGCCACCGCCAGTCCGGCGGTGTGGGCCGCCTCCACCCCGGAGAGGGTCTCTTCGGTGTTGCCGCTGTGCGAAACCGCCACGACGGCGATGTGGCCGGCGGCGGCCCAGCCGGGAAGGCCGTAGCCCTTGTGCACCGCCACCCGGACTCCCTGAGCCTCGGCGAAGACCGCGGCGACGTCCCCGGCGAACCCCGAGCCCCCCATGCCGAGCACCAGACCTTCGGTGGCGAGGGCAAGCTCCGGCACCTCGGCGGCGGCGGCCCAGCGCAGCTGGGCAGGGAGCTCGTCGATGAGCCGGCGCATCAGGCTCACGCCGACTCCCCCACCCCGGGGCGGCGAGCCTCTTCGGGGAGCATCACCGGAATGCCGTCGCGCACCGGATAGCGGAGGCCGCACCCGGTGCACACCAACTCGTCTCCGTCGGGTCGCACGGGGCGGTGGCACACGGGACACGCCAGGATGTCCAAAAGCTCCTCAGGCACCGCCACGGGACACCTCCTCCACCGTCGCCGTCACCGCCGCGACCAATGCTGCCACCGCCGCGGCATCGGGAGCCTCGACGTTGAGTCGCAGCACCGGCTCGGTGTTCGACGGTCGGAGATTGAACCACCGGTCCTTCAGGCTCACGGTCAATCCATCGAGGCGATCCTGGTCGCC
This sequence comes from Acidimicrobiia bacterium, assembly GCA_016215655.1. Taxonomy (GTDB): domain Bacteria; phylum Actinomycetota; class Acidimicrobiia; order Spongiisociales; family UBA11373; genus UBA11373. The sequence continues at coordinate 30,996 of JACRIT010000005.1, read as the reverse complement.
GCCGAACACCGCGGCGATGCGTTCGAGGGCCGCCGCCTGGTCGGTCACCGTCAGGTTGATCTCCCCCGATTGGGCGTACCGCTCGAACTCGGTCCGGATCGCCGACAGCGGGCGGCCATCCTCCGAGATCAGCCTAAGCAGTACGAGCATGGCGAGCACTCCGCTGTCGGCGCGGTAGTTGTCACGGAAGTAGTAGTGACCGGAGTGCTCACCGCCGAAGACGGCGCCGGTGTCCGCCATCACCGCCTTGATGTATGAGTGCCCCACCCGGGTGCGCACCGAGACTCCACCCCGCGCCGCGATCGTCTCGGGCACGGCGCGGCTGCAGATGAGGTTGTGCACGATGTGGGCTCCCGGCTCGCGCGCGAGGAACCAGGCGGCGACCATGGCGGTGACGGTGCTCCCGGGAAGTGGCCGCACCTGATCGTCGATGAAGAAGGCACGGTCGGCATCCCCATCGAAGGCGACCCCGAGGGCGAAGGGCGACCGGCGCATGAGGGCCTCGAGATCACGCAGGTTCTCCGGCCGCAGCGGGTCGGGATGATGGTTGGGGAAGGTTCCATCGGGATCGAGATAGAGCCCGGTGAGACCGGCAGAGATCCGGTCGAACAGCGCCGGCAGCACCACCCCGCCGACCCCGTTGCCGGCATCGACGGCCACGGCGAGGCCGGCGATCCCGTCGGCGCCCGAGACGGCGATCACGTGATCGAGGTACTCGTCCCTGGTGTCGAGGCGGCGCACGCGCCCCCGGATGCCGGCGGGAAGGGCCCCCTCCTCGGCGAGGCGGCGCACCTCGGCCAGTCCGGTGTCGGCACCCACGGGTGCGGCGCCGGCGAGGCACAGCTTCACACCGTTCCAGCCCTTGGGATTGTGCGAGGCGGTGATCATCGCCGCGGGCTGTCCGAGCATGCCCGAAGCGTGATAGGCCATGTCGGTGGCGATCATCCCCAGGGCGTCGACATCGGTCCCGGTCGAGGTGATCCCCGCACTCACGGCATCCGCGATGATCGGTGACGACAGCCGGGCATCGTGGCCCACGGCGATGCGCGCCACCCCGCAGAATCTGGCGAACGCCGCACCGATGCGTTCGGCGACCACCTCGTCGAGTTCGTCGGGCACCAGACCGCGGATGTCATAGGCCTTGAAGATGCGCCCGAGGTCCATGTCCCGGATTGTACGGGGGGCGGCGCTCGCGAACGCTTCGGGTTCCTTGGCGTTCGGGAACCCTTCGGGTTCCTTGGCGCTCGGGAACCCTTCGGGTTCCTTGGCGCTCGCGAACCCTTCGGGTTCCTTGGCGTTCCGGCTTCGCCGGAACGTTCTCGCTCAACGGTCTCACTTCATGTATCGCCGCCATCGGCCCGAGCCGTAGACTCGCCGGTCGTGACGCCATCGCTCACCGTCGTCGTCCCGATCCACAACGAGGCCGAGTTCCTCCCGGGGGCGCTCACCCGACTCCTCGCCGCTCTCGACGGCGTGGCAGCCACCTCGACCGTGATCCTCGCCGAGAACGGATCCAGCGACGACACCGCCGCGGTGGCCAACCGACTGGCCATGGCCGATCGCCGGGTCAAGGTGCTGCACCTCCCCACCCCCGACTACGGGGCGGCCATGCGCCATGGGTTCCTCGCGGCGAACACCGACTGGGTGGCGAACGTCGACATCGACTACTTCTCCGGGGAGTTCCTCACCGAGGCCATCGGGCTCGGCGACGAGGCCGATGTCGTGCTCGCCTCGAAGCGGGCACCCGGAGCGGAGGACCGCCGCGGCCTGGTCCGCCGCCTCGGCACCCTGGCGTTCAACGTGCTGCTCAGAGTGCTGCTGCGATCACGGGTCAGCGACACCCACGGGATGAAGGTCATCCGGGGCAGCGTCGTCGCCGCGGTGGCCCCGGCCGTCATATCCACCAAGGATCTCTTCGACACCGAGCTGGTGATCCGCGCCGAACGGGCCCGGTACCGGATTCGGGAGATCCCCGCCGTGGTCGAGGAGATCCGTCAGACACGGTCAAGCCTGATCAAGCGAGTCCCCCGCACCGTGCGCGGCTTGCTGCGCATCCGCCGGGCACTCGCCGACGAGGCCCGCACCGCCCGCTGAGGGCTGCGCCCGCTCCCACTCGGCAGGGATGGCGGCGCGGCGGCGCCGCAGCACCCGCCAGACGATCAGCCCGATGAGCATGGCGCCGGTGAGCGCCTTGCCGGCGATCTCGGCCCGGGTATCGGCAAAGACGATCTCGACGTGGTTCTCGGTCGGGACCACCACCATCAGCGAGGGGGCAGCCCGATAGGGCCCATCGGCGCCGCGGGCATCCCAGTTGGGGAAGTACGAAACCTTGACGAGATGAGGCACCCCGACCGCGGTGGTGTCAAAGGCGATCCGATCGTGCTCGAGCACGACGTTGGTGACCGAACCGGACGCGGGAAGCTGCCGCCGGATGTCAGAGCTGGCGTCGTCGATGCGGAGCCACGACTCCGGCCCGCTCGCCACCAGCCACCGATCGAGCGCTTCGATGTCGTCGTACCAGGCGAGGGCGGCATCGAGGAAGGACTCGTCGCCGTCCCACACGGCCGGCTGGAACTGCGCCACCTCGACGAGATCGGCTTCGGGGAGGGCGAAGACGGTGAAGGGCGGCGCCTCGGCCAGCACGGCCAGTCCGTGGGCGGCAGCGGCGTCCCTGGCGGTGTCGGTGTACGACACGTAGTAGGCGACATCGAAGAGCATGAGGTGGGCCACGCCGCGCTCGAAGTCCATCCCGTGGTACGCCAAACCCGATACGGGGTTCGATGGCCGCTGACTCACCTCGGCTGCGTTGAGGAAGTGGAACGGGGTGGTGAGGGCCGATTCGAAGAACAAGCCCTCCATCGAGGGATGGCCCTCGGACCAATACGGAGTCAGCATGAGTGCCATCGGCGTGCCATAGCGATTCATCTCATTGTTGGCCTCCCACATGACCCGGCCCGGCGGGAGCGCATCGAGTGCATGCATGAGGCCGATGTACTCGGCCCAGTTGTCGGTCTGCAGGATCGGGGTGCCGTCGGAGGTATAGGCATAGGTCTGCTTGCCCTCGTAGCCGGAGTAGTTCCACTTCGCCCAGGCCGGGGTCTTGTTGATGCCGCTGATACCGAGCACGAGCATGGCGATGGCCGCGGCCCCGGCCAGGGCCCAGCGGGGCGACTCCCCCCCGCGCAGCCGCCGCGCCAGGGAGAGGACCAGTGCGCCGATTCCGATGCCGGCGAGGAAGAACACCGCGAAGTACCAGTACGGAAGCAGCCGGGCGTTGTAGAGCTTGCGGAAGTCCAGCATGATGATGAGGAAGAAGCCGACGACCGGCAGCACCACCAGCGCGGCGATCGGCCCAATCGGCAGACGGTGGTGGATGGCCCACAGCAGTCCGCCCGCCGCGGGGACGAGCAACGGCCACAACTCCCGGTTGATGATCGTCTGGCCGACGCAGTCCCAGAACTCGACACGGTCGCAGACCGGGAACCAGCCCATGTCGGTGGTGTAGCCGACGTGATCGAGGAGCGGCAGCGCCCAGAATGCCGCCAGGGCGAAGCCGATGCCCCAGGCGGCCGCCAGCGTCGCCGGCCCGCGGCGCCGCAAGAGCAGTGGCAGCGAGGCGGCGACCACGACCATGGTGGTGATGATGTGGGAGAGAGCGGTGAGGGCGAGGACGATGCCGGCCCCGACGCTGAAGCCCCTCCCCTCGCGAACGCTGCGGATGACCAGTCCGAGATAGACCAGCGACAGGGCGAACGACCAGGAGAAGGAGAACTCCCCGGCGAGGGTGGACAGGGTGTTGCCCCCGTAGATGGAGAAGCTCTCCATGTAGATGAAGGTCCCCCCGGCGACCCCGGCGACGAGGGCGACCGGACGGGCGAAGCCGATCGCCCTGGCGAGGAAGTAGGCGGCGAACGGCAACGCCACCAGGCCCGCCACCGTGACCAGCTTGAACGCCACTCCGTACGGGAGGACCACGTCGAGGAGCACGGTCACCAGCGCCGGGAGCGGGAAGTAGAAGTAGAGCACCGGGAACCCGGCGTACCAGTCGTTGCTCCAGCCGAGGATCCGCCAGTCGGAGAGCAAATGGTCTCGCAGGAACGCCGGAAGGTAGACATGGGCCCCCATGTCGCCACCGGTGGGGGTGTTGGCGGCAAAGATCTGATCGGGCCGCATCACCCCGAAGGCGGTGGCGCCGGCCAGGACCAGCACCACCGGCACCACCCAGTGCCACCACGGCGACGGGGTGCGCGTGGAAAGGCTGGGAGCGACGGGGTGTTCGGCGATCACGGAGCCGCCAGGCTACCGGGATCGCCCCGGAACGAACTCGCGCGGAGCTCGCGTGATGCGATCAGCGCTTGCGCGCCTTCTCCAGGACCGCGTTGAGGTCGATCACCCGGCTCCCGGACTCCCACCAGCGATGCTCACACCGATGACAGGAGTTGAACGTCACGTCGCTGTCGTCGGGCAGCGTGATGTCGATCTGAATGGCGTCCTGGGCTCCACAGGCTGAGCAGGTCACCGTTACGGCGTCGCGAGTGCGGCGTCCCATTCCCTTCCTCCTCATCCACCGACGCGGGCTGCTTCGGCACGACCCTTTGCGAGGTTGACCGGTTCGTCATCCAACTTGCCGACATAGCGGGAGCGGCGCCTGCCGCCTTCCCGCCAGTAGGCGTACCAGTACGGCCCATGAGGGCACCGCGTGCAGGACTCCTTCCCGCAACGCACCCACTGCCGCCGGAGCGACACCGTTGGGCTCCCGGACCCGAAGTCGACCCCGTGGCTCTCCAGTCGCGCCCGGGCCACGATCACCAGGCGTCGCAGCTCGTGCTCGTCCATCTCGAGGACCGCGTCGAGCACGTCGCGGTCGATCGGCATGCCGGTTCAGGCGACTTCGAGCGAAGCGAACAGCGGGCGGACCGTCCTGCGACGATCCACGAGCGTCCACCCCACAGGAGGCGTCATACGGCCGGCGTGATGTTCGCACATTGCGTACCCACGACCCGGCACCACCGGTTCGGTGAGGTCATCCAGCCAGAGGGTGCGGCCCTGGTAATGGAACGACATCACGATGCCCGCTGGAACCCCGCACCGGACACACTGTTCGATCATGCGGACAGGATAATCACACCTCTGTGATTTCGGAGACACCTCACCCCATCCGGGCGAGGAGGCGGGCAAGCGAGCGACGACCCAGCCGGCCGGCGATCCGCCCGACCTCGGTGCCGGAGGCGTCGCGCCCCACGAGCAGGGGCACGGCCGTGATGCCGGCCGCCTGCAACCGCTCCGGTTCACGATCGAAGGCCGCTTCGGTGAAGTCGGCACCTGCGGCCTGCAGCACCGCCCTCGCCTGATCGCAGCGACGGCACCCGGCGTCGGTGAAGAGCACGAGCCGTCCCGGGAATCCGGACAGGTCGAGCGGGGCCGACGCAGCCGAACGCCGATCCCGCACCCGGGCCACCAGCACCACCGTTCCGGCCACCGCCGTCGCCGCCACCGCGGCGACGACCCGCGCCGGGTCACTCATTCGGAATGGCGATGCCGGTGGCGAAGGCGATCCCCGAGGGTCCGCGCACCGTCCATCCTGCCGAGAAGACCTCGGCGGCCGACACGATGTAGCCGAGCGCATCCTCGTCGGTGACCGGGAGCACGACGAGACGCCCCGGATCGACCGTCTGGCGCGAGTTGAGGATGTCGGATCCGGTGAGCACACCCACGGTCACCGCGATCGGCTCTTCGGAGGTGTTCAGCAGCCAGAGGGCGCCGGTGTCGAGACCCTGGGTGCGCAGGCCGGGGAGGAGCCAGGTTCGAGCGGGCTCGGCGGCACCGGTGGTCACCCCCGTCCCTGCCGGGCCGACGCCGACCACCCCGGCCGCCACCGGACCGGTCGAGGACACCCGAGCGCCAAGCAGGTCGGCATCGATCTCCGCCAGCGGGACCCGCAGCGGGGTCTGCGAGTCGACCGTGAACGTGAACGCTGCGGGGAATGCCGCGTCGGTGCCATAGAGATCGATGGTGACATCGACCGCGGAGACCCCGGGATGGGCGATGACCAGGGCGGCGTCGGTGCCTTCCGCCTGCGTCACCGGGAATTCCCACGACGTCGAGAGCCCGGAGCCACCCCACCACGCCTCATCGGTCCCGGTCCGGAACGACATCGCCGGCACCACCAACCCCTCGTCCGCCCGAACCGACAGGATCAGGCTCTGTCGCTGACGCAGCAGCTCTTCGAAAGAGATGTCACGCCACGACCGCGGGTTCACGGAGATCGACCGCAGCGCACCCAACGCCTCCACGCCGATCTCGGAGAATCCGGTGACGGTGACCTTGGCGACTTCGGGGAACGGATTGAACAGGCGCAGTGCGAGGGCTTCTCCCGTCATCGTGGAGCCGCCGGCGAAGAACCACTCATCGGGACCCTGCGACACGCACTGGTCCGAGGCGACGACGTCTCCGACGACCGTGACCGCCGCCGCGGCCGGACCATCGCTGAACTCGACGAACGCCGGTGAGTCGCCGCGCTGGGCGACATCGGACAGGGTGACGATGGCCGCGCCGGGGCCGAGCGTGGCGACGAGCGCGGTATCGGCAGGCTCACCGGGGATGGCCACCGGGAAGGTGAACTCGGCCTCGGCAGGAGCCATCGAGGCCACCGACATGGCCGAATCGCGCTCGGCGTTCGCCTGTGCCCAGGCGCAGTACCAGATGCTGGCGTCGATCGGTGACTCGATGCCGGGACGATCGATGACCACGCCGGCGAGAGGCACCGCCGCAGGCGGCGGCTCGGGCAGCAGCGCCGCAACGACGGCACCCGCCACGATCACCCCGAGTGTCACGACTCGCTTCATGGCGCCGCCTTCCGCCGCCGGGTGATGATCCACACCGATGCCAGCGCCAGGCCCCACAGACCCGAGGCGATGGCCATCAGCCGGCGCGGTGTGTAGGGCGCGAACCGGACCGAAGGGCCACCGTCGACGACCCGGGTGGCCCACCCGTCCTGCTCCCACGATCCCGGGCCCCAGCGGCTGTCGGCATTCGAGGCGACCCGAACCGCACCGGCCGCCCCCGCCGGAGCCCGGTACCCGGTCCCTGCAGCGAGCCAGGGTGACCCATCGGCGGAACGCGCCGAGGCCGCGGTGATCTCATTGCGAAACACCGGGAAGTCGAAGGAGCGCAGCGGCACCAGGTCGAGCTGGGCTTCGAAGAGCAGCTCGAGCGGACTCGATTCGGTGAAGGCGATCCAGGCGATCCCGAATTCGGCGAGTGCGCTGCCGGCCCGCCGGACCTCCCCGTCCAGCACATCCAACAGCAGCGCTTCGAGGGCCTCGTCGCCGAGCCGAGGTTCGTTGAGTTCGGCCTCCCAGGTCCGCGGATAGGGAGGCACGATCACCCGGTACCCGAGGCCGTCGAGGGTTCTGACCCCTCCTGGAAGGGTCTCCACGGGGCCGAAGAGCAGGATGCGATTTGCCGTCCCATCGCTCGTGACCGCAAACCGGAACGAGGAGCCGAGATGATCGGCCGGCAGGCCGGCGCGCCCCGGGCCGGCGAGGCCGAGCGTGGCGACGACGAGGAAGAACGCCGCGAACAGGCCGACGCGGGCCCCGATCGCGGCGGAACCACCCCACACCCGACGCCGCAGGCCGGCATCGAAACCGGCGGCGACGATGGCCGCGGTGCCGAGGCTCACCATGGCGAGTCCGAATACCGCCATCTCGGCACCACCGCCGAAATCACCCGACCGAGCGGCGATCGCCCCGAGGGCGACGAGCAGCCCTCCCCAGGAGGCGAGCGAACCCAGGACGCGATCGGCGGTGAGCGCCACACCCGCCCCGGCGGCGACGATGAATGCGACGATCCAGGCGCTCGGCTGCCAGAAGGCCGGGGAACCATCCCCGAGGAAGCCGCCGAAGTCGGCGTAGAGCACCCAGGGCATGAGCAGCGCCGCCGCCGCCACCGTGGCCGCCCCGCAGCGTGCCACGGCACGAAGGCGCGGTCCCACCCCCACCGCCGCCCACAGCACGGTGGCGAGAAGCGGCACGAGGATGGTTGCGGGAGCGAAGGCCGCCCCCCAGCCGATGATCAGGGCAGTGGCAGCGATGGTACGGACGGTGGGACCGGGTCCGACCACGGTGCTGAGCGCCCACGGCAACGCGGCGATCGCCGGAATGGCGCTCCAATGGCTGCCACCGGTGAGCCCGACCATTCCCGGCCCGGCCATGAGCACGACGCCGGCGAGGAGCCCTGCGGTTGGCCCCACCCGCCACGTTCGCACCAACCGGCTCATCCCAAAGGCGCCGAAGACGAACGACCCCAGGGTGATGAGGGCCACGGCGGCACCACTACGTCCGAGGGTGAAGAACTGGACGAGGGCGGTGATCGCCACCTGGGGCCGGAGCACCTCGGGCGATCCCAGTCCTGCGGGATTCCATCCGCCCGCATAGGCGCCGAGCGCTGCCGTCGGCGAATCCGGCGGCAGCAGCGAGTATCCGACGATGGGAAGTCGCTCGGACCAGATCTCCCTGGTGGCGACGAGCGAGAAGACGACGACGAGGAACCCGACGAAGAAGGCGGGGTTGCGAATTCGCTGCTGCCCCGCCTCCACGGCATCGGCGAAGCCCGACAGCACCCCCTCGGGGAATCGAGCTCGCACCCGCTCGGCCACCTCGTCCCACAGGGCGCGCAACCGGGTCGATCCGTTCACCTGGTAGCGGAACAGCTCCTCATCGCCGACCGCCCGGCCCCGCCGTGCCTGGAACCGTGCCTTGAGCGCCGAGGGAAGGTGGAGGATGTTCCACAGGCCGGCGGCGAGCACTCCGGGGAGGGCGAAGCGGCCGATGAAGATCCCCAACACGCTTTCGGCCAAGCCGACGAGGAAGGCCACCGGGAGAGCCCAGAACAGGGTGAGGGGCGAGTACGCCTTGATCATCGCCCGGGTCTCCCCGGCACGTTCACGCCACCGCGGCGCCGGGTCGGGACCTTCGTAACGGACCACGCTCGACGGAATGACGACGACGCGGCCACCGCGCAAACGCGCTCGCTGGCAGAAGTCGACGGCGGCCGATGTCGGCGGCATCGCCGGATCGACGCCACCGAGCCCGCGGAACAGGTCGCGTCGGATCAGCATGGAGGTGTCGGACACCGCGGCGACGTCACGAATGACATCGAACTGCGCCTGGTCCAGCTCCCCCACCTGGAGGCCGGTGAACGAGCCATCGAAGACATCGGTGGCGTATCCCACCGAGACGAGCACCTCGGGGTTGGCGGCCTCGACGACCTTCGAACCGGCCACCGACGCGTCCACCCGGGTGCCGTCTTGGACCAACGCCGCCAGCGCCCCCGGCTCCGGCCGGGCGCGTTGCCGCACCGCCCAGACGTAGTCGACATCGGCTCCGATGGCGTCGTACACCGCCCGGAGGTTGGGACGCCACATCGCCTCGCGCTCGCCGGCGACGCGTCTCACCTCATCCTCGCCACCGACGACGATCACCCTCACCGGCCCATACACTTGGCTCCCGATCGCCTCGAGACAGGGGACGAGGAGCGCCGGGTCGTCCGCGGTGACGACGGCGACCACCCGGGGCGCGGTCGGTCGAGCGGTGGCGGGTTCGGTGGACATGCGGGTCGCCATTCTACGGAGGGCATCGGATGACGACGGTGACGGTGCTCGCGGGTGGCGTTGGGGGGGCTCGAGCCGCCCGGGGATTCGACTCGGTGCTTCCCCCCGGGGCACTCTCCATCATCGTGAACGTCGGCGACGACGATCGCATTCACGGGGTGCATGTCTCTGCCGATATCGACACCGTCGTCTACACCCTCGCCGATCGCGAAGGGCCGGAGGGGTGGGGACTCGCCGGTGACACCTTCACGGTCATGGAGCGTCTCGCCGCCGAGGGTGAGGACACCACCTTCCGGCTCGGTGACATCGACCTCGCGCTCTGCCTGGCCCGCACCCGAGCACTCGATGACGGCGAGCCGCTGTCGTCGATCGTGGCGAGGACGGCAACGATGCTCGGAGTCGACCGCCGCGTCATCCCGGTCACCGATGGCGTGCTGCGCACCCGCATCGAGACCACCACCGGAACATGGCTCGACTTCCAGGAGTACTTCGTCTACCGCAGACAGCGCGACGAGGTGGCTTCGATCGAATACACGGGCGCCGGCTTGTGCGTGCCGGCGCCCGGCGTACTCGAGGCGATCGGCGCCGCCGACCTGGTGGTGATCGCCCCATCGAACCCTCCGCTCTCGGTGTGGCCGATCCTGGCGGTGCCCGGCGTGCGCGATGCCCTGGCGGCGGCTCGGCGGGTGCTGGCGATCAGCCCGCTCTTCGCCGGCGTGGCCCTGAAGGGACCCGCCCATCGGGTCCTCGCATCCCTCGGACTGCCGCCAGGCACGGCCGGAGTGCTCGCCGCCTACCGCGGGTTGCTCACCGATCTGGTGATCGACACCGGTGATGCCGCAGACGTGGCCCGCTTCGGCGGAGAGGTGGCGATCCACGCCGCCGACACCCACATCGTCCGACGTGCCGACGCGGCCCGACTCGCATCGTTCATCATGGAGCTCCCATGAACCCGCTCACCATCTTCCCCCTGCATGGCATTCCCGAAGTATCCGCCGGTGACGACCTCCCCTCGCTGCTCCACACCGCCATCGTCGACGCCGGCCTCGCCCTGGACGACGGAGACGTGCTCGTCGTCACCCACAAGGTCGTGTCGAAGGCCGAAGGGGCCGTGGTGACGCTCGTCGGCGAGGAGGAGCGCGCCTACCGCGACCTCGTGCTGCGTGAGTCCGTGGAGGTGATCCGGCGGCGCGGCGACCTCGTGATCGCCCGCACCAAGCACGGGTTCATCTGCGCCAATGCCGGCGTCGACCGATCCAATGCCGCGCCGGGCACCGCGGTGCTGCTCCCCCACGACCCCGACCGGTCGGCCCACGGCATCCGCATGGGGCTCAAGGCCCTGAGCGGAGTGGACGTCGCCGTGATCATCTCGGACACCTTTGGCCGGCCCTGGCGACGCGGGCTCACCGATGTCGCCATCGGCGTCTCCGGCAGGGGGGCGATCCTCGACCTTCGCGGGACCTACGACGCCGCGGGCCGCGAGCTCCACGTCACCGAAGTCGCCGTCGTCGACGAGATCGCCGCCGCCGCCGATCTCGTCATGGGAAAGGCGTCGGCAGTGCCCGCCGCCCTGGTGCGCGGGGTCATCCTCCCTCCGGGCGACGGCCGCGCCGCCGACCTGGTGAGACCCGCCGATGAGGACCTGTTTCGGTAGGAAGATGCCAGATGCCAGATGTCGGACTCGGACCTCGGCTCGGGCATCGGGCAACGGGTGACGGGTAACGCTTCATGCCCGAACTCCCCGACGTGGTCGTCTATCTCGAGCGGCTGCAGGCTCTCATCGGAGGGCGGCATCTGCTGCGTGTCCGGCTGGCGAGCCCCTGGGTGCTGCGCACCGTGGAGCCGGCGATCACCGCCATCGAAGGCAAGCGGGTGGTCGGGACCCGCCGCATCGGCAAGCGGCTGGTGCTCGAGCTCGAAGGCGACCTGTTCGTGATCATCCACCTCATGGTGGCGGGCCGTCTCCGCATGCGTCCTGCCGGCGCGGCGATCCCCGCCAAGCGCGGCCTGGCGGCACTCGACTTCCCGCATGTGACGATCCTGCTCACCGAAGAGGGCACGAAGAAGCGGGCAAGCATCCACCTCGTGCGCGGCGTCGCAGGCCTCGCTGCGCACGATCGGGGCGGTTGCGAACCGCTCACCATGACCGTGGCACAACTCGGAGAGGCCCTGCGCCGGGAGCGCCACACCCTCAAGCGGGCCCTCACCGATGCCCGGCTCGTTGCGGGAATCGGCGGTGCCTACGCCGACGAGATCATGCACCGCGCCAGGGTGTCACCCGTCGTGCGCACCGATCGTCTTGACGACGATGACATCGCCCGGCTGCACGCCGCCACCCGAGCGGTGCTCACGGAATGGACCGATCGCCTCAGATCGGAGGTCGGTGATGGATTCCCGGAGAAGGTCACCGCCTTCCACGAGGCCATGGCGGTGCACGGCCGCTTCGGCCGTCCCTGTCCGGTGTGCGGGGCGCCGGTACAGCGCATCGTCTACGCCACCAACGAGACGAACTACTGCCCGGGTTGCCAGACCGGGGGCAAGATCCTCGCCGACCGCGCCCTGAGCCGGTTGCTCAAGGAGGACTTCCCGCGAACCCTGGATGAGTTGGAGTAGGCACCAGGCACTCCGACTGGAACCTGGGGCCTAGGACCTGGTGCCTTCCCGATACCACTCGATCGTCTTGGCGAGGCCCTCACGAAGCGTGGTCCACGGCGACCAGCCCAGTTCCTTCTTCGCCCGGGAGGCGTCGACCACCGAGCGGTGGACGTCCCCCGGCTTTGCCGCGGCGTGATCGGCCCGGGTGATGTATCCGATGAGCTCCGCCATCGTGTCGTACAGGGCACCGATCGACACCTCGGTACCGGTCCCGATGTTCATCATGAGGCCGTCGCCGGCATCGGCGGCGCGAACGAAGGCATCGCACACATCGCCCACGTAGACGAAGTCGCGGGTTTGAGTGCCGTCACCGAAGATCACCGGACGCCGGCCTCCCAGCATCGCCTGGGCGAAGATGGCGACCACCCCTCCCTCGAGCGAGGCATCCTGTCGCGGCCCGTAGACGTTGGCCAGGGCGAGCAGCGAGTACTCCAGTCCGTGCACCTCGTGGTACCACCGAAAGTAGTCCTCGACGATCTTCTTCGAGATCCCGTAGGGCGATGCGGGCCGCTTCGCCGCAGTCTCCTTGACCGGGAGCCGGGCGCCGTCTCCGTACACCGCACCACCCGACGAGGCGAAGCACACCTTCCGGGCCCGAGCCCGGTGGGCCGCGGCGAGGACATTGAGTGTTCCCACCACGTTCACCTCGGCGTCGTGGATGGGGTCGTCCATCGATGGCCGAACCTTCGATTGGGCGGCGAGATGGAAGACCAGCTCGGGACCGAACTTGGCGAAAAGGTCGGAGAGTTCGGCGGCGCGGATGTCGGTCACATGGACCGCGGCACCGCGACGTCTGGCTCCGGCGAGATGATCCATCCTCCCCGAGGTGAGATCGTCCACCACGAGCACATCCCATTCGCGGTCGAGAAGCACATCGGTCAGATGGCTGCCGATGAAGCCCGCTCCTCCAGTGACGATGGCCTTGCGTTTCATGGGCACCTCACTTCGGCGGCCGGAACGTGACACTGCCTTGAGCCAGTACGGCTCCCGGCGCGACTCTCATCCCCTGATCTGCCTCGCAACCGTCGCCGAGGACCGCTCCGGGACCGATGATGGCCGCACCGGCGACGATGGATCCGGCGCCGATGCCGGCATCGTGACCCACGATGGCGCCGCGCACCACGGCGCCCGCGGCCACCACCGCCCCCGACATGACCACCGCCTCTTCGATCACCGCGCCCTCGGCGACGCTCGCTCCTGGCCCGATCCACGACCATTCCCCGGCCTGGCGCCCGGCGACGTCCGCCCCGGTTGCTTCATGCGGCGTCGGGCGGTGCAGCGCGGACTCACCGCGGTGGACTGCGGCGTGAGCCGCCAGATAGAGCTGCGGCGTCCCGATGTCGATCCACCGACCGGCGAGGAGGACACCGCGCGCCGCGCCGCTGGCGGCGAGGTCGGGAAACACCACTCGCTCGAAGGAGAGACGCCCGTTCGGGTAGCCGGCGAGCGCCTCCCGGGTCAAGGCGTACATTCCGGCGTTGACGGTACGCGCCGGGGCGTCGGCGAGAGGCGGCTTCTCCACGAACCGCTCCACCGCGCCGGAGGCATCCATCACCACGACGCCGTACGCCGACGTGTCGGCAACCTCGATGAGTGCCAGCGAGGCGACGCTCTCGCTCGCCACCAGCGGACGAAGGTCGGCCTCCACCACGACGTCGCCGTTGAGCACGAGGAAGCGCTCGTCGAGGCGGTCGAGGATGGCACGCACCGGCCCGGCGGTGTCGAGAGGCTCGTCTTCGATCGCCAGGTGCACCGTGATTCCGGCCCGAGGACTCGCCGCGTAGCGCTCCCACGCTCCGAGCAGCTCGCGCCCCACGGCGAGGAATACCTCCTCGACACCCACGGTGGCGAGCTGGCGCAGTTGGTACTCGACGAATGGAAGGCCCCCGAGGGGCAGCAGGCCCTTCGGGACGTCGAAGGTGAGGGGCCACATGCGGGTGCCGCGGCCGCCGACGAGCACGACCGCCTGGCGGATCGGAGTGAGTGGGTTACCCGGTCGGGGCATCGGCCCCGACGATAACCACGACCTCCACTCCCGCCGGGGTTCTTCCCACGATCACCTCGCCGTAGCCGAGGGCATCGACCACGGCCTGGGCGAGTGCGAGGTTGGCGGCGCCGGCCACCACTTCGGTGACCTGGTAGTCGCTGCGAACCGAATCCAGGGTTCCCACGACCTCGAAACCGGCCCCGGAGAGGGCTTCGGCAACCGCACTGGCCGAGCCGGGAATGCCATTGCCGTTCTGCACCTGGATTCGTGAATCCCGGTCGACTGTCATCGGGTCGCCGTTGGCGAAGGCGTCGATCACGTTCGAGGCATCGGGCTCGATCCGCACCACGTAGGAGGTGCCGTTCTCTTCGAAGATCTGCACCGGCAGCGTCATCGATTCGACATCGGAGCCACTGATACCCCGCATCGACCAGGCGAGCTGGACGATCTCCTCGGCATCGAAGGCACTGTCCACCGACACGAATCCCCCCAGGGCATCGAGGAGATTCTGGAACCCGCTGATCGAGGTCGGCCGATCGACCTGGGTGAGTATGGCGAGCAGCACATCCTGCTGACGCCGCGTTCGCCCGATGTCATTGGCATCGACACTCACCCACTCGCCGTCGCGCAACTCCTGGTACTTGCGGCTGCGGGCATACGACAGGGCCGTGAAGCCGTCCAGCACCTGGGTGCCCGCCCCGACCTCGAGGCCCGACGACAGATCCCTCGCCGGATACGGGAACGTCAGCCGGATGCCACCGATGGCGTCGATGATCCCGGCGAAACCAGAGAACTCGACCTCGAGGTAGTGGTGAATCGGCAGGCCCGTCTCGTCGGTGAGGGCGCCGACGAGGTCTCCGGCACCGTTGGCGAATCTGGCGTTGATCCGTCCCACCTGTCCGCCGTACTCGATGCGGAGATCACGCGGGATCGAAAGCAACTGCATCCGGCCGGCTTCGGGCAGGACCTGCATGAGGATCAGCACATCCGACCGCTGACCACCGGCGTAGCCGAAGTTGGTGAGGTCCTCGAGATTCTCACGGCTGTCGCTCCCCACCAGGAGGAAGGTGCGGGGCTCGCCGGGGTCGACGGCGTCGAGCGAGAGGTCGGTCGAGGGGATCGTCGACACCGACGACGACACCTGGTTCGCTGCCCACCACACGACTCCGATGGCGCCGAACACGACGATGTTGGCGGCGACGAGGAAGATGACGATGGCCCGCTTCCCCCCGCGCTTGACGGGCGCCGGTGGGACCGGGGGTGACACGCGGGGATAGGAGGGCATCGTCATGGCGGGACCGTCGTTATAGCACCGGTGCCGCACTGTGCAGCCCCGGACGGTGCGTCAGGCGGCCGTTGGGATGGCGAGGTGACGATCGAGGAATGCGATCAGGCGTGCCCGGGAGTCCGCGG
Organism: Acidimicrobiia bacterium; assembly: GCA_016215655.1. Classification (GTDB taxonomy): domain Bacteria; phylum Actinomycetota; class Acidimicrobiia; order Spongiisociales; family UBA11373; genus UBA11373. Next base: position 15,328 of record JACRIT010000005.1, on the reverse strand, counting down.
CAGCCGCCGGGACGTAATCGGCGGACGCATCGTCCCAGAACCCGAGGCCCGAACCGCGATAGGTCACCCAATGGCCCCCGGCGCCGGAAGACTCCGTACCGGGGGCATCGACGCCAAGCACCAGGGTCGCCGACGCCCCGCTGAGCCCTGTCGGTGTCGGCTGCGGCGACAGCAGCACCAGCGGCAGACCGTGCTCCTCGGCGGCGGCGATCGCCCAGGAGGATCCGAGACCGATGCCGATCACGGCCCGGCGGTCACGCCGTGACCACCCGCCCCAGGCACCACCGAGAGCGTCGATCGCGGCGGTGAACTCGGCACGGGATCCCGGCGGCACGACCGCGGCAAAGCCGTGTCGGGCGATGTAGCGCGCCAGCGTGCGCACCGCGTTGGACGCTTCGGCACCGGCCGTGATCACGACCCCGGGGTGCCGATCGACGACGTCGGGGCGGGCGAGATACCCGGTGTGATGGGGCGGCGATGCCATCGGCTGGTGCCCATAGAGAATCGCCACCCGCCCCTCGCCTGCGATCACGGTCACGGACACACCTCCGCCACCCAGGCTAGCCACGGCCTCCGGGGCCACCCCGGCGACGCACGGTCCTCACCGCTCCCGACTCGAGCACCACCTCCCCCGCTGAGGTCATCACGACGAGACCCCCGTCGGAGGCGATGCCGGTGGCGGTGCCACGACCATCGGGGTCCCAGGCGATCTCCTCGCCGATGGTCACGCACCGCGCCAGATACTCGGCCCGACCCCAGCCGTCCGGCCCGGAGGCGGCACGCTGCAGGAGTCGCTCGGCCCACCTCTCGCCGAGGTGCCGGGCTGCATCGGCCCCGGGGTCCGCCGTGGTGAGGGCACCAAATCCGGGTGGCGGATCGGGCCAGTAGAGATTGAGCCCGAGGCCGGTGATCACGGTGTCGCCGTATCGCTCGGTGAGGATGCCACCGGCCTTGGCCCCGCCGATCATGACATCGTTGGGCCACTTCAACCCGCCATCACCGCCGATGACGTCGAGGGCCGCCAGACCGGCGACCAGGGTGAGCCGGGCGACCGCGGACACAGGCCAGTGCGGCGACCAGGCGAGCGAGACGGCGAGGGCACGGGGTGCCGACTCCCAGGTCGCCCCCGTCCGCCCCCGCCCCCGTCGCTGCGCACCGGCGATCACGACGAGCGGAGTGCCCGAATAGCGCTGTCGCGCCTCGTCCTGGGTCGAGTCGACGACCTCGAGAGCGATGATGGTGAGGGGTGTAGCCATTGCGGGTCTCCGCGGAGTCGAACCAAGGCGAATCCTGCCGGACCGGGACGCCCCTGGGCCCTTTCCGGCCGGGAACCGTTGACGTGCGCCGTGACCGACCATACTCCGGGGAGCCATGAGCACCGAGGAGCAAATCGAACGATTGCGCCGGCTCCGCGAGGAGCACGAGCACGCCGGCAGCCAACGGGCGGTCGACAAGCAGCACGAGGCGGGCAAGATGACCGCCCGCGAGCGCATCGACACGCTCCTCGACAAGGGCTCGTTCGTCGAGATGGACATGTTCGTGCGTCACCGCGCCCGGGGATTCGGGATCGAGGACCGGCGGCCGCCCGGCGACGCCGTGATCACCGGCTGGGGCACCGTGGATGGCAGGCCCATCTTCGTGTTCGCCGAGGATTTCACCGTCTTCGGCGGCTCACTCGGCGAAGCGGTGAGCGAGAAGATCTGCAAGGTGATGGATCTGGCGATGAAGACCGGGGCTCCCCTCGTCGGGTTGAAGGACTCCGGCGGAGCGCGCATCCAGGAGGGGGTATTCGCCCTCGATGGATACGGCCGCATCTTCCACCGCAACGTCATGGCCTCCGGAGTGATCCCCCAGATCTCGGTGATCATGGGCCCCTGCGCCGGCGGTGCCGTCTACTCCCCGGCCATCACCGACTTCGTCTATCAGGTCGAAGGAACCTCGCACCTGTTCATCACCGGCCCCGACGTGATCAAAGCGGTGACCGGCGAGGATGTGACCTTCGACACGCTCGGCGGCGCCCATCCCCACAGTTCGGTCTCCGGTGTCACCCACTTCGTCGCCGCCGATGGGCGCCAGGCACTCGAAGAGGTCCGCTTCCTGTTGTCGTTCCTTCCCCAGAACAACATGGAGGCCCCGCCGTTCTTCACCCCCACCGATCGACCCGATCGGATGGAGGAGGCGCTGACGACGATCATCCCCGATTCGCCGAACCAGCCGTACGACATGACCGATCTCATCGAACTCGTCGTCGATGACGGCCAGTTCTACGAGGCCCATCACCACTTCGCGCCCAATCTGGTCGTCGGTTTTGCGCGCCTCGACGGCTACAGCGTCGGCATCGTGGCCAACAACCCGGCTGCACTCGCCGGCACCCTCGACATCGATGCCTCGGTGAAGGGGGCACGTTTCGTCCGGTTCTGCGATGCGTTCAACATCCCCATCGTGTCGTTCGTCGACGTCCCCGGCTTCCTCCCCGGCGTCGACCAGGAGCACGGCGGCATCATCCGCCACGGCGCCAAGTTGCTCTACGCCTATTGCGAGGCCACCGTCCCGCGAGTCACCGTCATCACCCGCAAGGCCTACGGCGGGGCCTACGTAGTGATGAATTCACGGGGGGTGGGAGCGGACATGGCCTTCGCCTGGCCGACCGCCGAGATCGCGGTGATGGGAGCCCAGGGGGCGGTGAACATCATCCATCGTCGCGAGATCACCGAGGCCGCCGATCCCGACGCCATCCGGGCACAGCTCATCTCGGATTACGAGTCGGCATTCTCCAATCCCTATGTCGCCGCCGAGCGCGGACTCATCGACGAGGTGATCGAGCCGCGTGAGACCCGACACCGCCTCATCCAGACCCTCGACGTGCTGCGGACGAAGCGCGTGACGCTTCCTCCCAAGAAGCACGGAAACATCCCTCTCTAGGATGCGCGCCATGCACTCCGTCCTGGTGGCCAACCGCGGCGAGATCGCGGTCCGCGTCATCAGGGGCGCCAAGGAACTGGGACTGCGGACCATCGCGGTGTACTCCGAGTTGGATCGCGATGCGGCTCATGTTCGCTGCGCCGACGAGGCGTGGAACATCGGCCCCGCTCCAGCCGCGGCGTCATACCTCGACATCGATCGGCTCCTGGCTGCCGCGGCCGAGTCCAAGGCCGATGCCGTCCACCCCGGCTATGGGTTCCTCGCCGAAAACGCCGGTTTCGCCCGGCGTGTCATCGATGCCGGCCTCATCTGGGTGGGGCCTTCTCCGGCGGCGATCACGGCGATGGGCGACAAGATCTCCTCGCGCAAGGTGGCGGAGAAGGCGGGCGTGGCCGGGGTGCCGGGGACCCTGGAGCCCTTGCGATCCGTGGCCGAGGTGCGCACCGTCGCCGCCAAGTTCGGGTATCCGATCGCCATCAAGGCCGCCCACGGCGGAGGGGGCAAGGGTCTGCGCGTGATCCATCGCGATGCCGATCTCGAAGCCGGTTTCGAGGCGGCACGGCGTGAGGCCGATGCGTACTTCAAGAACCCCGAGGTCTACGTCGAGAAGTACCTCGAGCGTCCCCGCCACATCGAGGCGCAGATCATCATCGATCACCACGGCAACGGTGTGTTCCTCGGCGAGCGTGACTGCTCGCTGCAGCGCCGCCACCAGAAGCTCATCGAGGAGTCTCCGTCGACCGCGCTCAGCGACAAACAGCGCAAGGCCCTGGGGAAGGCTGCCCTCGCCGTGGCCAAGGCGGCCGACTACGAGAACGCCGGAACCGTCGAATTCCTCCTCGACGCCGGCGGAGATCTCTACTTCCTCGAAATGAACACTCGCCTGCAGGTGGAGCACACCGTCACCGAGATGGTCACCGGCATCGACCTGGTCCGCGAGCAACTCCGGGTGGCGATGGGCGAGCCCCTGTCGTTCTCCGAGGTCTCGCCGCGCGGCCACGCCATCGAGTTCCGGGTAAATGCCGAGGACCCGGCCAACGGATTCATCCCCAATCCGGGTCAGATCGTGGATTACGCCGAGCCGGGTGGCTTCGGGGTCCGCGTGGACAGCGGCTACGGAGCGGGATCCGCGATCAGCCAGTACTACGACAACCTGGTCTCCAAGCTCATCGTGTGGGGCCGTGATCGCGACGAGGCCATCACCCGGGCGCGGCGCGCGCTGCGCGAATACACCATCACCGGGATCGCGACCACGATCCCGTTCCACTTGCTGGCGCTCGACTCCCCGTCGTTCCTCGCCGGCACACACCACACCCGCACCGTCGAGGACGAGATGGATCTCGGGGCCCTCACGCACCCCGTGCCGGCCCGGCTCCCCGAGGACGAGGAACTCGCCGAGCGGCAACTCACCGTGGAAGTGGGCGGACGGCGTTTCGTGGTCCGGGTCTGGGCGCCGGATGCCTCTACCACCACCACGGCAACGCCGGGCCGGCGGCCCGCTCCGCGGCGGCGTCCACCCAAGCTCGCTCAGGTTCCGGCAGGTGGGGGCAATACGGGGGCCGTCATCGCCCCGATGCAGGGCACCATCGTGAAGGTCCACCACAAGGCCGGCGATCGTGTCGCGGTCGGCGACCCGTTGTTCATCCTCGAGGCCATGAAGATGGAGAACGAGGTCCGGTCTCCGATCGACGGCGAGATCGTCGACCTGCGAGTTCGGCCCGGAGACCGGGTCGCCGGCGGCGCGGTGCTCGCCATCATCCGCTGATCAACCGAGCGCGATCAGCACCACGGCGACCGCCGCCAATCCCAGGCCGCCGACCTGGCGGCGCACCACACGCTCGCCGTAGACGATGCGGGCCAAGGTGATCGTCGACACCGGATAGAGCGACATGATCACCGCCACGAGCGACAGCAGCTCACGGCGCACCGCCAACAGGAACAGGACATTGCCCGCCATGTCGAGCAACCCTGCCAGCGTGATGAAGCGCCAGGCAGGACGAGCCGCCACGAGCGGCCGCCCCATCGCCGGCGCGGCGATGCCGAGCAGCACCACCGAGGCCAGGCGAGCCCAGGCGAGCGGCCACATTCCCGAATCCGAACCGGTCCGCGAGATAAGGATGCCGAAGAGGGCGAAAGCAAGCCCGGCGACGAACCCCAGCCATACCCCGCGCCCGCCCCGACCGGAATCGTGCTCGCCCGATGGAAGGAGGGCGAGGGCGGGGACGGCGAGGGCCATGCCCATCCAAGCGAGCACCGACGGACGCTCCCCCACCACGACTCCGAAGATGATCGGCGCCGCGGTGCCCACCACCGCGGCGACCGAGGCGACCACCGCCACCCTGGTGGTGGCGAGGGCGTGGTAGAAGACGACGAGGCCGAGCGCACCGGCGGCACCGGCGCCTGCCCCCCACCACATCGCCGATCCCACGGCCACCCCGTCCGAGAAGAGGGGGGCGAGGGCAAGAACCATGCCCAGGCTGAGCAGTTGCGAACCCCACACGACGGTGATCGCCGGGGCTCGCCGGGTGACGAATCCGCCGACGAAGTCGGCGACTCCGAAGACGAGCGAGGCGATGCCGGCGAGGACGAGTGGCATGGGCGAGAGTCTTCAGTCTTCAGTCATCAGTCATCATCGTCCGTGCACCAGTCAGCAAGTCGGGCTGAAGACCGAGGACTGAAGACTGAGGACTTCATGTCCCGGGACGATATCGCCCGAAGACGTCGGCGAGCGCTGCCGACACCTCGCCGACGGTGGCTCCCACCAGGAGCGCCTGCTTCATCGGGGGGAGCAGATTGTCGTCGCCGCCGGCAGTGCTGCGTACCGATGCGAGTCGCGTGGCCACCGCGGTGGCGTCGCGTCGCGCTCTCCATGCCGCCAGCCTCGCCACCTGATCGCGCTCGACATCCGGATCGACGACGAGACCGGGCACGACATCGCCCGCCGTCTCGGAGAACCGGTTGACCCCGACGACGATGGCGTCTCCGGATTCCACCTGGCGAGCCTGGCGATACGCCGACTCCTCGATGATCGCCTGCACCACTCCGGCCTCGACCGCAGCGACCGCTCCCCCGGCCGACTCGATCTGGCCCATCACGCTGCGGATGGCCGCCTCGAGCCGGTCGGTCAGGGTCTCCACGAAGTAGGCACCTGCCAGGGGATCGACGGTGTCGGCGACCCCGGACTCGTAGCCGATGATCTGCTGCGTGCGCAGCGCGATCATCGCCGAGCGCTCGGTGGGGAGTCCGAGCGCCTCGTCGTAGGCGTTCGTGTGCAGCGATTGGGTGCCGCCCAGCACCGCGGCGAGCGCCTGCAGTGCGGTGCGCACGATGTTGTTCTCGGGCTGCTGCGCGGTGAGGGTGCTTCCCGCGGTCTGGGTGTGAAACCGCATCTTCCACGACTCGGGGTTCTTCGCCCCCAGGCGGTGGCGCATCTCGGTGGCCCAGATGCGTCGTGCGGCGCGGTACTTGGCGATCTCTTCGAAGAAGTTGCTGTGGCCGTTCCAGAAGAACGAGATCCGCGGCGCGAACCCATCGATGTCCAGCCCCGCGGCGACCGCAGCGCCCACGTAGGCGAGGCCGTTGCTCAGTGTGATCGCCACTTCCTCGGCGGCACTCGAACCCGCTTCCCGCACGTGATACCCGCTGACCGAGATCGTGTTCCATGCCGGGAGGCGCTCGCCGCAGTAGGCGAACAGATCGGTGACCAGGCGCATCGACGGCCGAGGGGGATAGATATACGTGCCGCGTGCCGCATACTCCTTGAGGATGTCGTTCTGCACCGTCCCGCGAATCGCCTCGGGCTGGATTCCCGCCTCCTCGGCGACGATCTCGTAGAGCAGGAGGAGGATCGCCGCGGTGGCGTTGATCGTCATCGAGGTCGATACCGAAGCCAGTGGCAGGCCGTCGAGCAGGGTCCGCATGTCGCCGAGCGAGTCGATCGCCACTCCCACCTTGCCCACCTCGCCCCGGGCCAGGACCGCATCGGAATCGAGGCCCATCTGCGTGGGGAGATCGAACGCCACCGACAGGCCGGTCTGGCCGGCGGCGAGGAGCTGGCGAAACCGCTCATTGGTCGCTGCAGCCGTGCCGAACCCTGCGTATTGACGCATCGTCCACAGCCGCCCGCGATACATCGTCGGATGCGGCCCTCGGGTGAAGGGGTACCGACCCGGTTCGCCGAGCGCGACCTCGGGATCCCAGCCGGTGAGAGCGGCGGCCCCATAGACCGCGTCGATATCGATGCCGCTCGTGGTGCGGCGGGTGTTGTCGGGGCTCATCGGTACACTCGGCGTGGTCGGGCGGATGCTACCCGGGGGAACCCGGCCGATCCCTTCGACGTCTCCTAGGACGCGGAATGGACATCTCCATCCACGAGGCGCAACAGGTCGAGCAGGAAGGACGACGCTTCACCGCGGCGGCGATTCTCGCCGCCATCGTCGTCATCGCCTCGTCGTGGTTCGGACTGTTCGTCTTCCTCGGAGCCAACAGCGCCCACGGCACCCTCCAGGACCTGCGCGAGGCGTGGATTCCCGACGTCGAATCGATGACCCTCGACCTGCCCAATCTGTCACGCCTTTCGTCGGTGTTCACCGCGGACGGCGTCCTGCTCGGCCAGCTCACCGAGCGCAACAGCCAGCCCACACCATTCGACGAGATCCCCAACCTGGTCATCGGCGCCGTCCTGTCCGCCGAGGACGAGGACTTCATGGAGCACAGTGGCGTCGATTACCAGGCGGTGGCTCGGGCCCTCATCGAAGACCTGAGCGGCGGCCCCAAGCAGGGCGGATCGACGATCACGCAGCAGGTGGTGAAGCAGAACTTCGTGGGCAGCGAGTCGACCCTCCGGCGCAAGGTCGCCGAGGCGACCATCGCCATCGAGCTCGAGCGGCGCTTCACCAAGGAGCAGATCCTCGAGTACTACCTGAACTCCGTCTACTTCGGCTCCAACGCCTACGGGATCACCGCAGCCGCCCAGGAGTACTTCGGCAAGAACCTCGACGAGCTCACCATCGCCGAGGCGGCGGCACTCCCGGTGCCGATTCGCAATCCCTCGCTCTACGACCTGCGCAACGACAGTGAGATCCCCCGCCGCGCTCGCGATGCGGTCATCGACAACATGGTCCAGGAGGGCTACATCACCGCTGCCGAGGGCCTAGCCGCCAAGGCCGGGCCCATCGCCACCGTCGTCCATGAGGAGTTCATCGATCTCGCCCCACAGGTGCTCATCGCCGCACGCGACACCATCCTCAATGATGCCCGCTTCGGCCTTGGCGCCACATACCTGCAGCGCAAACGGGCGCTCTTCGGGTGCCCTGCCGACGACTCCGAGTGCGCCGGCGGTGGCGGTCTGAAGGTGTACACCACCGTCGACTTCGCCCTCCAGGAGGAGGCCCGCCGGATCCTCCAGGAGTGGTTTCCTCCGGGTACGGGCCTTCCCACCGGTGCCATCGCCATGGTGGACAACCGCACCGGGGCGACCCTGGTGATGGCATCGGGTCTCGACTTCGGCACCGACATCGAGGCCGGACAACGCCAGTACGACCTCGCCACCAAGGGTCGCCGCAACCCGGGCTCGGCGTTCAAGCCGTTCGGACTCGTCGCCGCCCTCGAACAGGGGATCCCGCTCAACTCGTTTTGGGACTACTCGACCCCGCAGATCCTCGACTTCGGCGGGCTCGAACCGTGGGAGTGCCACAACGCGGGGACCAACGCGCCCGGGATCCGCTCCCTCGAGGAAGCGCTGTACCTATCGACGAACACCGTGTTCTGCCAGGTCTCGATCGCCGTCGGGCCGGAGAACATCGTCGATGTCGCCCACCGCATGGGGATCAAATCACCGCTGGGAGCGGTCCCTGCGATCGTGCTCGGGGCGCAGGCGGTGAGCCCGCTGGAGATGGCATCGGCGTATTCCACGATCGCCAACTACGGACTCCGTACCGAGAACTACCTCATCGAGCGCATCGAGGACAGCGAGGGCAACATCGTCTACCAGCACCAGGTGGAATCCACCCAGGTGCTCGAGCCGGCGCTGAGCGCGGCAACCCTGCGCACCATGGAGAAGGTGATCTCCATCGGGACCGGTGGTCGCGCCTACATCGGGCGCCCCCAGTTCGGGAAGACGGGCACCCACGAGGCCTACCGCGATGCGTGGTACGTCGGCGGCATCCCGCAGGTGACGACGGCGGTGTGGGTGGGATACCCCGATGCCCAGGTCGAGATGCGCAACCTCACGATCAAGGGCGAGTTCGTCGCCCGCATGACCGGGGGCAGCATTCCGGCGCCGATCTGGAAGGAGTTCATGGAGATCGTCGTGGCCGACATGCCGGTGGAGGACTTCCCGGCGAACCCCTCCGGATTCGAGACCTACTACGCCACCCCCCGGGTCGAGATGCCCGATGTCATCGGCCTCGATTTCGACGACGCCGTCGAAGACCTGCTCAAGGTCGGCCTCGACGCCGGCATCAAGCTGGTCAACTCCGACGAGCCCGAAGGCACCGTGGTCGCCAGCGACCCCGGACCGAGGGAACGGGTTCGCCAGGGCACCGAGGTCGAGCTCGAGGTCTCCAATGGCCTCTCCCCGACGGTGGTCCTCCCGAATCTCCTCGGCCTCTCCCAGGCGCAGGCCCATCAGCAGCTGACGCAGCTGCGTGACGGATCCCGGGTCGCCTTCACCTGGGTGTTCGACGAGGTCTCCACGAGCGTCGCCAGCGACGACGGTCTCGTCCAGGCGATGGTCCCGGGACCGGGATCGGTGATCGACGAGAACACGCAAGTCGTGGTCACGGTGTGGCGGTACTCGCCGTAGGACGGCACTGGTCACCAGGCACTCGCCCTACGCCCTACGGAATGGTCGCGGCCGAGAGTTCTTTTTCGCGTCTTGACTGTATCTACTTGATGCTATCTCGCTTCATATGTTATTTCATGGGCCATGACCGCTACGGTGCCCGGGAGACTCCGTCGAGATGCCCGTCCTCCCATCAAGATGGATGCCGCGCCAGCCCCGGGCACCGTGGCGGCCTACCGTCCCACCGTCGTACCCCGGCCCTGGGTCGAGGTGACCACCCGCCCCGGTCCGGCCGCCGGCCATCACCCCACCGACGCCGCGGTGCGCCGCTACTGGACGGCGCTCATCGGTCCCGGGGCGGTGGCGGACCTGCTGCGACTCGTCGCCGCGGCGGGCAAGGGGAAACGGATCCGCGAGCCGCTCCATCTCGCCGTCCTCGCCGCCGAGGGCCTGATCCTCCTCGCCCCGGGTCTCGTGCTCGTCCCGGCGCTCATCCCCCACCTCGACGAGAGCCACATCGCCCGGCTCCGGCCGGCCCTGCGGACCGAGTACCGCACCCTGCTTGCCGGCTGAGCGGGACGGCCTCGTACCATCGGGGCCATGACGGAGATCGCCGACGTCGTGGCGTTGCTGCGCGGGCGAACGCGCATCTTGGTGTTCACCGGAGCGGGCATCTCCACAGACTCCGGGATCCCCGATTTCCGCGGGTCACATGGGTTGTGGACGAAGCTCGATCCCGATGACTTCACGATCGAGCGCTACCTCGGCGACCCGCAGGTACGGCGACGCTCCTGGGCGAACCGCGCCACCACCGGGTTCCTCGACGCCCGACCGAATGCCGCCCATCGCGCCGTCGTCCGTCTGTGGGAGGCGGGGGTGATGATCGGGTGCGTCACCCAGAACATCGACGGCCTCCACGCCGCGGCCGGACTCCCCCACGAGGCCGTCGTCGAATTGCACGGATCGGCCGCCACGACGTCGTGCGTCCGGTGCCACGCCTCACAGCCCACCCGCGACGTCACCGATCGAGTGGCACGGGGCGACACCGATCCGGCCTGCATGCGATGCGGCGGCATCCTCAAGACCGATGTGGTCATGTTCGGTGAGCGACTCCCGGATCAGGCCCTGACGCGAGCCCTCGAGATGGCCGATGACGCCGACGCCGTGCTCGCGGTGGGTACCACCCTCGGGGTGTTTCCGGCGGCATCGGTCCCGCTGCGGGTATCCGAGCGCGGGATGCCGTTCCTCATCGTCAACCGGGGCCCGACCGACCTCGACGACCTCGCCGACCTGGTACTCGATGGGGAGGCCACCCCAGCGCTCGAGGGACTAGTCAGCGAACTGGTCTGACCGCAGAAAGTAGTCAACCTTGCCACTCTCTGCTCCGATGCGGAGAGTATGGGACAGGGACACTCTCAGCGGTCATGGTGGCCGAGATTCGGAGCGTTCGTCGCCGGCGTGGTGCTCGCCGGCGGGCTCGCGCCGATGTACACCGCCAACGCCGCCGAGGGCACGTTCACCTTCGCCGGCGGCGGCTACGGCCACTCCGTCGGCATGAGCCAGTTCGGGGCATACGGCATGGCGCTCGAGGGATTCTCGTGGACCGACATCCTCAGCCACTACTTCACCGGCGCCTCACCCGGTCCCGTCGACGCCGCGCTCGCCGCCCGCCCGCTCTGGGTGAACCTTCAGGTCGAACGGCCCTCCGTGTCGCTCACCGTGCGCGCCACGGGCAGTGCTCCCACCGTGCCCGTCGTATTCACCTCTGCCGCCGGGACCGTGGCCGTGGTCGCCGGAGAGACCGTCACCATCTCGCGTTCGGGCGACACGTGCACCGTCACCGCCCCGGCAGGGTCGTTCTCCGGTCCGTGCGCGATCGACGCCCAATGGGACGGATGGAGCGGGAGCCCCACGACCGCCTTCGTCATTGCCGGTTGCTCGCAGATGAACTGGAACCTCGCCTCCGGCTCCCAGCAGCAACCCTGCACCTATGCCCGCGGCACCCTCCACCTCCGACCGGACAACAACACGGCCACGATCGCCGGCTCGATCGAGATCGCCATGGAGGACTACATCCTCGGCATCTCCGAGATGCCGTACTTCTGGGGCGACTCCGGCGGACAGGCGGCGCTCGAGGCCCAGGCGGTGGCCGCACGCTCCTACGCCTACGCCCGGCTGCTCACGCGAGGCACACCCGAGTCGCGGCCATGGTGCTGGTGCCAGCTGTATGACACGCCGGTGGATCAGAACTACGTCGGCTGGGGCCACGGCACGCAGCACTGGATCGATGCGGTTCGTTCCACCGCGGGCCAGGTGATGTTCCACCCGGGGGCGACCCGCAACGGCGTCCAGGTCCCCATCGACACCTTCTACTCCTCGAGCACCTTCGGCTGGACCGAGAACTCGGAGGACTCCTTCACGGCGACGCTGCCCTACACCAAGGCGGTCGACGACCACTGGTCCGGCCTCGCTGCAGTACGCAACGGCAACTTCCGCTGGACGCGCACGTTCACGGCATCGCAACTCACCGCCGCCCTCCCCGGCATGGCGTCGGTGACGGGAGCCACGATCACCCGATGCTCGGCATCCGGCGCCGCCCTCGAGATCACGTTCACCGGATCCGGGGGGCCTCGAACCTTCCACACGCGCGAACTGCGCGGCACCCTCGGGCTGCGCTCGCAACAGGTGTACGCCATCAATGGGGTCACTGGCTGCTCGAGCGGTGCTGTCTCGACGTCGTCCACGACCACGACCACGACCACGGTGACGGAAACGACCACGACCACGGTGACGGAAACGACCACGACCACGACAACCCCCGCGCCCACAACCACCACGACTGTGGCGGAGACGACCACGACCACGGCGGCAGAAGCGACCACGACCACGCTTGCCCCTGAGATCACCACGACCACCGTGGCGGAGGCGACGACCACCACCATCGCTCCCGCGCCCACCACGACCACCACCATCGTCCCGACGACCACCACCACCGTCCCCGTGGCCGACACCACGACGACAACGGTCCCGCCCGTCACGACGACCACGGTCCCCGTTGCCGGTGCGGCGTGCCCGTTGATCTCCCTCCCCATCGATGCGCTCATCGGTGCCGGCCGCAGCCTCCGCGCCGGTACCAGTGGGCCGGCGGTGAGCCAGCTCCAGGCCCTGCTCTCGGCGCTCGGCCACTACGACGGGCCGGTCGACGGAGTCTTCGGTCGGCTCACCACGGCTGCGGTTCGCTCCTTCCAGGATGCCCGCGGGCTCTTCACCGACGGGGTCGTCGGCAGCCGCACCCGCAGTGAATTGATGGTGCTGCGCTCTGCCGCCGAGAACGGGCGGATCCTCGCGTCCGACGGCCGCCTCTTGCGTCGGGGCACCGCCGGTGATCAGGTGCGAGCGCTCCAGCAGCTCCTGAACCTGCTCGGCTTCAACCCCGGGCCGATCGACGGTGCCTTTGGCAGCAGGACCGACCGAGCCGTGGCGGCATTCCAGCGGGCCAGTTCGCTCCACCCCGACGGCATCGTGGGCACGGAGAGCCGTGCTGCCCTCGCCGCCGCCCTTGGACTGGGCTCGATCGTCGACTGCCGTTAGGCCGCCGCATCGCGACGGATGCGATCCGCGGCGCGTGCGACCACCGCTAGCCTGACCCGACTCCCGGTCATGAATGCAGCCAACCACGCCCGCCGCCTGAAGCAACCCTTTGCCACCCCGGGGACGGCGACGATGGTGTTTGGCACCGTCATCGCGGCGACTGCCGCGTACGGATTCCAGCTCGTGGCGGGGCGTGCCCTCGGACCCGAGGAGTTTGCCCCGATCACGGTCCTCTGGACGATGCAGTTCCTCGTCTTCACCACGGTGTTCCTGCCCATGGAGCAGCTCACCATCCGCCGGCTGTCGGCGACACATCCCGAGCCGCCACCGCGGATGCTGTTCACAGCGGTGATCGGTACGGCAACGATCCTGGTCACCGGGTTTGCCGCGGTCACGCTGAACCGCCTCCTCGCGGGAGAGGCCATCTACCTCGTGGTGGTGCCGATCCTCATCGTCTCCTACGGCGGATTCGCCCTCGCCCGGGGGTCATTGGCAGGACGCCACCGATTCGCCGATTACGGGTGGACGACCATGGCGGAGTCGGTGGCCCGCCTGGGTGTCGCCGTCCTGGTGATCATTGCGGGCTTTGGTGTGGTCGGCGTGGCCTGGTCGCTCATCCCGGGCGCTCTCATCATCTACGCATGGCGGCCGTTTCGTGCTGGAGACGCCGCGCCGTCGGCGGCTCCCGCCACGACCGGTACGGGGGCTGCCCTTGCTGCCTTCGTGACCGCCAACGCCGCCTCGCAGACGATCGTGGCCGCAGGACCGCTCCTGGTCGCCGCGCTCGGTGGAGGCCCAGCCGAAGTGAGCGTCTTCTTCGAGACCTTCCTGCTGTTCCGTGCCCCGCTCACGGTGGCCTACAACCTCATCGCTCGGGTGCTTCCCCCCTTCACCAGGGAGGTCGAAGCGGGCAACCGCGACCGACTGGCACGATGGGCGCTGCAGGTCGGGGTGGCAACCGCCGTCGTCGCCGGTGGCGGTTTCGCCGTCGGACATTTCGTCGGCCCCGGCGTGGTGGCGCTGTTCCTGGGCGAGGAGTTCCGTCCGTCGGCGGCGCTCGCCGCGTTCGCCATCGGCGGCGTGGTCATCGCCACGGCGGCGCTGTTCGTCCAACAGATGCTCGTGGCGCTTCGGGCGACCACCAAGCTCGCTCTCTGCTGGTTCGGCGGGCTCGGCGCGGCGGCAGTGACGATCCTCACGACCACGGGCACGGCGTCACACCGCGTCGGACTCGCCTTCTTCGTGGGCGAGGGCATCGCCCTGATGCTCATCGTGGCAGCGATCCGCGCCGCGGCCCGGCGGAGTTCCTGAGCTCAGCTCATGCGGCGGGCCAGCTCGACGAGCGTGCGCACCCCAAAACCGGTTCCGCCCTTGGGGACGTAGTGCTCGGCCTCGGCGGCACGCGCCGGGCCGGCGATGTCGAGATGCGCCCACGGGATGTCCCCCACGAACTCCTTGAGGAGCAGAGCCGCATTGATGGCTCCGCCATAGCGCGGTCCTGTGTTCTTCATGTCGGCGACATCCGAGTCGATGTTCTTGCGATAGTCCGCGGGAAGGGGCATTCGCCACACTCGCTCACCGGCAGCTTCGGCAGCCTCGGCGACCCGGTTCACCGCCGACTCGGTACCGAACAACCCGGCGATCTTCTCTCCCAGGGCGATCGAGATCGCCCCGGTGAGCGTGGCGATGTCCACGATGAGATCGGGCCGTTGCTCCGCGGCGAGCGAAAGCCCATCCGCCAGCACCAACCTTCCCTCTGCGTCGGTGTTGAGCACCTCGATGGTCTTCCCATTGCGGATCTCGAGCACATCTCCCGGTCGCAGAGCCGACCCACCGGGCATGTTCTCCGTGAGTGGAGCGATGCCGAGAACCCTCACCGGAAGTCGCAGTGCCGCGATCGCCTGCATCGAGGCGAACACCGCGGCAGCGCCCGACATGTCGGTCTTCATCGTCTCCATGCTGTCGGCCGGCTTCAACGAGAGCCCACCGGAGTCGAACACGATTCCCTTGCCGACCACGGCGAGAAACCCT
>JACRIT010000027.1 GCA_016215655.1 Acidimicrobiia bacterium | reverse complement strand
TTGATTCGCGCCAACCGCAACCACCAACAGATGCGGGCGTTCGGCCTCTCCCAGCATTACCGCGAGATCCTGTCGCTCACTCGTCTCGACGAGGCGATCCACATCTTCGACGACGAAGCGTCCGCGGTCGCGGGAGCGTGAGGCCGGTCGATTCGCCGATCAGTCTCCCGGTGGCGTTCGGGGAGATCCGACGGGAGATGCGGCGTGCTTGAACGAGTCCGGAAGGCGACCTCCTGGACCCGTAACGATCCCGTCACGGGGAAATGATTTGCTGGGGTCCCGAGGAGGAACGAGATGAGTGGAGCACGAGACGACGACAACTGGGCGAAGCCCGTGGAGCGCCTCGAGGTCGGGGCGGTCCCCGAGGGTGCCAAGGGGCAGACGGTGCAGGGCCGCAAACTCACCGGACCGTTGCAGGGCTTCGGCCAGATGTGGCAGAAGACCTACCAGGTGCGCATCGACGGGAAGAATCCCGAAGAGATCATCGCGGTGTGGAAGTCGTCGTACGGCCGGTTCTGGCCGAAGACGAACCGGTTCTACGCGCCGATCGCCGGGATCAAACCGGGCGAAGTCGGTCTGATCACCGGCAAGACCGGACCCGTGAAACTCTCCACGGGGGTGATGGTCCTGTACGCCGATGACCGCTCCTTTACCTACATGACCCCGGAGGGGCACCCCTTCGCCGGATGGATCACCTTCAGTGCTCACGAGCAGGAGGATCACTCGATCGCCCAGGTGTCGGCGCTGATCCGATCCAACGATCCGATCTACGAAGCCGGGTTCATGGCCTACGGGAACCGAGCCGAGGACAAGATGTGGACCCACACCTTGCGCGAATTGGCGAAGCACCTGGGTTCACCCCACGAGCCGACGGCGGAGCGTGTCAAGGTCGACAAAAGGAGGGAGTGGAAGAACTTCGGGAACATCCGGCGCAACGCCATGCTCACCGGGATGTTCCGCCGCAAGGCCAAGAGAGATCACACCGGGTCCTAGGCGGGAACCCGGGAGTGGCACGGCTCGTCCAACGGGCATGAGTACACGCTCTGTTGCGGTGATGGTGTTTCTCGTCGTCCTGGCGGCGTGTGGGGGAGATGCGGACGGGGGTGGGTCTTCGACCACCGCAGGGGTCACGTATGCCGTCTCCGGCTCCGTCCATTCGGGACCGACGTGTCCCGTGGTCCTCGACCCTCCCGATCCGGGGTGTGCGGACCGTCCGGTGCTCGGCGCACTCCTGATCGTTCGCAACGTCGCCGGTGCCGAGGTGGCGCAGGTTCGAAGCGGTGCAGACGGTTCCTTCTCGGTCTCCCTGCCTCCCGGCACCTACACCCTCGTTCCGCAACCCGTCGAAGGCCTGATGGGCACCGCCGCCGAACTCGAGGTGATCGTGATCGACGGCGCCGTGACCGGCCTCGACGTCGCCTACGACACCGGGATCCGATAGGTCGGCTCTCCTGCGGATGGGGCCTCCTGCGCAGAGGCCACCTGGCGTCACCACGTCGAAGCTTTCGGGCACCTCGATTCCGGTATCGGGCATCTGGCGTCCGGCTCCCGCCCATCGGCCCTGGAAGCGGCTCCCGGCCGGTTGATACGGTCGCCGGGTCCCCATCCCATCGGGAGAGATCATGCCTGCACCGACGAGGCGTTGGACCGTGGTGGTCGGCGCCATCCTCATCCAGCTCTGCCTTGGCGCCATCTACGCCTGGTCGGTGTTCACCCCGACCCTCAAGGACTCGGGATGGAGCAAGGTCGAGACCCAGATCGTGTTCTCGGTCGGTCTCGGCACGTTCGCCCTGATCATGGTGTTCGCCGGCCGCCGCCTCAAGGCGTACGGACCACGGCGCCTCGCCGTCCTCGGTGGCATCACCCTCGGACTGGGCTACGCCCTCGCCGGTCTCGATGGAGGCACGAACTTCTGGATCGTGCTGCTGGGAGTGGGCCTCATCGGCGGCGCCGGCATCGGTCTCGCCTATGTGGTCCCCATCGCCGTAGGCATGCGGTGGTTCCCCGATCGCAAGGGCATGATCACCGGGGTGGCGGTTGCCGGGTTCGGCTTCGGGGCCCTCGGCTGGGTGAAGATCGCCGGGGAGTGGGGCAACCTAATCGACGATCTCGGCATCGACGTCACCTTCTTCATCTACGGCGCCGCCTTCGCCGCCCTCGTGCTCGTGGGCAGCCGGTGGATGCTCATGCCGTCCGAGGGATGGCTCCCCGCCGGTTTCGTCCCGCAGGTGGTCAAGGGCAAGGGCGGTGAGGACTTCTCCCCGAAGGAGATGCTGCGGACTCCGCAGTTCCACCTGATCTCTCTCACCTTCGCCGTGTCCGCCGGGGCCGGCCTCATGGCGATCGGCCTGATGAAGCTGTGGCCGGTCGAGGCACTGGTCGACAACGGGGTGGGCGCCGACGACGCCGATGCCATCGCCGGCACCGCCATGGCGGTGTTCTTCTCGCTCGCCAATGGGATCGGTCGCCTTGCCTGGGGCGCGCTGAGCGACCGCCTCGGAAGGAAGCGGTCCGTGGTGGTGATGGCGGCGTCGCAGGGCGTCCTCTTGTTCGCCTTCATCCCGATGGCGGGGAGCGAGTGGCTGCTCTACCTCGGTGCGGCTCTCATCGGCTTCAACTTCGGCGGGAACTTCAGCCTCTTTCCGGCGTTGACCGCCGACGAGTTCGGCAACACCTCGGTCGGTCAGAACTACCCGTGGGTGTTCCTGGCGTACGGGGCGGGCGGCATCGTCTTCCCGATCCTCGGCGGCTGGCTCGGCGACACCGGCAACTTCCCGATGGCGTTCACCATCTGCGCCGTGGCCTGCCTGGTCGGTGCGGTGGCGACGGCGGTCGTGTTCCCGCCGAGCAAGGCGGAAGCGAGCAAGCCGTTTACGGTGCATGGGTTCGTGCAGAACGCCCACGTGTTCGACCATGACCGGGTGGGTGCCCGCTCGTAGGACCCACCGCCAGGGAGCGAAGGAAGCGGAGCACTCGGGCAGGCGACCGGAGAAGGGGAGGGGACGGCATGGATGTCTGGGCGGCGATCACCTCACGACGCAACGTGCGCGCCTACGCGGCACGGTCCATCGAGTCCGACGAGCTCGACCGCATCCTCGAAGCGGGGCGGCGCACGCCGTCGTCGCGCAACTCGCAGCCCTGGGACTTCGTGGTCGTCGCCGATCGGGCTCGTCTCATCGAGTTGGCCAAGGTGTG
The DNA here is from genome assembly GCA_016215655.1 of Acidimicrobiia bacterium. Classification (GTDB taxonomy): domain Bacteria; phylum Actinomycetota; class Acidimicrobiia; order Spongiisociales; family UBA11373; genus UBA11373. Next base: position 4,955 of record JACRIT010000027.1, on the reverse strand, counting down.
GCAGGGTGCCGGCCATGTCGCCGGGTCGGCGGCGACCGTCGGTGTGGTCACCGCAATCTCGGACGATGCCCGCCACCGCGAGATGGTGGCCTTCGACCTCGGCCAGGCGGTGATGCAGATGATGATCGCTGCCGCCGGGATGAGCATCGGCAGCGCCCACGGATGGGTGGTCGATCAGGATCAGGCGAGGCGGGTCCTGGAGCTCCCCGGCGATCGAGAGCTGGCCTGGGTGGTGTCCTTCGGCTACCCCGTCGACCGGCCGCTTCGCCCCCTGCGGCATCCCAAGCGGCGCCCCTTCGACGAGGTCGTGCATCGGGAGACGTGGTGAGGCCCTGGTCGGGTGACCGGATGGGTGCCGTAGGCTGGCCCCCATGGTGACGACAGGGGCATCGGACACCGGCCTGCAGCTCTTTGCCCGATATGCCTACCCGCCCAACCAGCGCGGCTACTGCGGTCCCGACGATGCCCGCGCCCTGATCGAATACGCCGCCGCGGGCATCACCGATCCCGGCCTCGCCGCCCTGGCTCAGGCCTTTCACGGGCCGTTGCCCTATCTCAATGTCATGGCAGGCGTCACCGGGATCCAGGATCCGTTCGATCGCCGTCTGGTCGAGGCGTATTGGGTGGGGAATTCGATCCTGGAGCGGGTCGATGTCGGCGCCTTCGGCCGGGTCCTCGACGAAGGGTTTCGCCGGCGGATGGGCGGGGGCTGGGGGTTCTTCGAAGAGGCGATCCCGGCCGGCGGGGTGCCCCATCATTCGTTCCATGTGTTGGCGGTGTATCCATGGGTGGGGCTTCTGCGCGGCGAACGCGGCGAGCCTCTCGAGATCCTCGACCGCTGCCGGATCCGCTGGGGCACCGTCTTGACGATCACCGGCGACCGCGCCGTGGTGTCATCGCAGGCCCTGCAGTGGGATGGGCGCCGACTCTTCTTCGGATCGGAGCGGCCTGAGACCGTGACACTCGGCAGTGATGGTCTCAGCCTGGCCGGTGCCGTCACCGCGGGGGACGTCGTCTCGATGCATTGGGACTGGGTCTGCGACGTGCTCGACCAGCGGTCTGTCCAGAACCTGCGCATGTACACGACGCGCCACCTCGACATGGTCAACACCCGATTGGCCCACTCCGGTCCCGCCACCGTGTTGGACCACGCATGAGTCGCCGCCTGCTCGCCGTGTTCCTGGCGGCCGGTGTCCTCTCCGCCTGCGGCGGCGACGGCGGTGCCGGGACCCTCGTGCTGTACACGACGGTGACCCAGAACACGGTCGACACCGTGGTCGCCGCGTTCGAGGCCGACAATCCGGGAGTCGCCGTCGAGGTGTTCCGGGCCCCGACCGGAGAAGTCAACGCCCGCATCGCCGCGGATCTGCGCGAAGGCGACATCCAGGCCGACGTGCTCTGGCTGACCGACCCGCTCTCGATGCAGCAGTGGGAGGCTCGGGGGGTGCTCCGCGTGGCGGCACCCGATGCCACCGCGGTTCCCGCGGAGTACCGCCAGGACCGCTTCTGGGGAACCCGGGTGCTGAACCTCGTGGTGGTGCGCCACCGCGATGGCCCCGCAGTGGCGTCCTGGGACGACCTCGTGTCGGCAGCCGCCACCGGGGGTGTCGTGCTGCCCGATCCCGCGTTCGCCGGCTCGGCCTTCGCTGCCGTGGCGTATTTCGCCATCGCCGACGACTACGGCTTCGCCTACCTCGAGGCGCTGCACGCAGCCGGCGCCGCGGTGGTGGCGGCGCCGGGCGACGTCATCACCGCGGTCGCCGAAGGCCAGTACGCCGCCGGGATCACCCTCGACGTGCCGGCGGCAGATGCGGTGGCCGATGGCTCCCCGATCGAGATCGTGTGGCCGTCGCCGGGCGCCATCGCCATCTACAGCCCGATCGCGGTGACCTCAGCCGCGGGCGCCGCCACAGACTTCGTCTCCTTCGTGCTCGGGATCGAGGGGCAAACCGCCATCGCCTCCACGGGATGGCAGCCGGTGCACCCCGGTGTGCCCTGGGAGGTGGGCGGGCCGCAGGTCACCCTCGACTGGGAGCAGGCGTTCGATCGCCAGCAGGAGCTGCTCGATGCGTTCCGAGCCATATTCGGCGGCTGACCGCCTGCTTCCGGGATCGGCCACGGCGTTGCCGCTCGGTCTTGCGGTGGTCGCACTGGTCCTGATCCCGCTCGTGGATCTGATCCGGACGACGATCACCACCACCGGCGGATCCGTGCTCGATGCGCTCGATGGCGAGGCGATCGCCAACTCGCTGTGGACCGCGGCGGTGGCCGCCACCCTCGCCACCGCAATCGGCGTGGCGACCGCGCGGATCATGACGCGTCGCGGTTCGCGGGCCTGGCACGTGATGGTCCTGCTGCCGCTCCTCGTGCCGCCATTCGTCTCCGCGCTGGCGTGGAGCCGAGCGTTTGGCCGCGGCGGACTGATGGACGATCTCGTCGGGTGGACCCTTCCCGGCCTGATCGGCCCGGTCGGGATCGTGGTGGTGCTCGCCGTGCACGCCGCTCCCCTGGTGTACCTCGTCGTCGGATCGGCGCTCCGGACCCGTGCCCGTCCCGAGCTCGAGTGGGCGGCGCGAGCATCGGGAGCCGACGCCGGCCAGGCCTTGCGGCGGGTCACCCTGCCGCTGCTCGCTCCGGCGATCGCCGGCGGCGGGCTCCTCGCCTTCGTGGTCTCGCTCAACTCGTTCGGGATTCCCGCGGTTCTGGGTGTCCCTGCCGGGTTCCCCACGATCACCACCCGGATCTTCGGCGACCTCGCCCGCTCGGCCGACCCCGCCGCCTTTCACCGCGTGCTGCTCCTCTCCACCGTGCTCATGGCGCTGGTGCTGGTGGCGGTGGCCGTTGCCACCGCCACCATGCGACGGGTGGCCGGAGGCGCCTCTTCGGCGTCGCGCGAGCCGCTGCCCGTCGTCGGTGGGGGTCGCCCGCCGATCCTGATGTCCGGGTATCTCGTCGCCACGACGGTGCTTCCCCTCGCCGCCCTGGTCCTCACCGGACTCACCCGGGCTGCAGGCTTGGACCCCTGGCCGGCCAACTGGACCCTGGCCAACTTCGCCGAGGCCTGGCAAGGAGATGCCTGGGGCGCAGTGGTGCGCACCGTGGTCCTGGCTGCGACCGCGGCAACCGTGGCCACGGTCCTCGGCCTCTTGCTGGCGCTGGCGCGTCGTGGCGGCACCGGGATCGGCCTCGCCGTAGCCGCCGCCTTCGCGGTCCCGGGTTCGGCGCTCGCAGTCGCCGTGTTGCTCGCCTATGGCCCCTGGTTGCGCGACACCGTGGTGATCATCCTCATCGCCTACCTCGCCAAGTTCTGGGCACTGGCGCATCGGGCCATCGCCGGCTCCTGCGGCGTCGTCGATCGCGATTCGATTCGAGCGGCACGCGCCTCGGGCGCCACCGGTGCCGTCACGCTGCGCAGGGTGGTGCTCCCGATGCTTCGACCAGCGCTCGCCGCCGCCTGGGTGCTGGTATTCCTCTTCGGCCTCCATGAACTGACCATGTCGAGCCTCCTCTACGGGCCGGGAACCGCCACCCTGGCCGTGGTCACCCTCGAGGTGCAGCAACTCGGCGACGTCACCGTGACCGCGGCGCTGGCGGTGCTGCTCACCGTGCCCGGCATCGGGGCCGCCGTGATGATGGGCCGGCAGCGGGGGACGACATGACCAGTGCTCTCGAGGTGCGCGGCCTGGTCGTCCATGCCGGCGGCCACGAGATCCTCTCCGGAGTGGACCTCGCCGTCGCCGCAGGCGAAGTGGTGGCGGTGCTGGGTCCCAGCGGCAGCGGGAAGACCACCCTGCTTTCCGCGGTCGCCGGGTTCATCCCCTTATCTGCAGGGGAGATCCGCATCGGCGGAGAGGTGGTCGGTTCCGGCGTCCCTCCGGAGCAGCGCTCGATCGGGTTCGTGTTCCAGAGCTACGCCCTGTGGCCCCACCTCGATGCCCGCGACACGGTGGCCTTTCCCCTGCGTGCCGCTGGGCATGGCGTCGACGCGGCACGGCGTCGCGCCGATGAGCTCCTCACCGCCATGGGGATAGCGGAGCTGGCGGGGCGGCGTCCCGCCGAGATGTCCGGGGGCCAGCAGCAGCGGGTCGGCGTGGCGCGGGCGCTGGCTCGTGACGCCACCCTGTACCTTCTCGACGAGCCCACGGCGCACCTCGATGCGGCCACGCGCGGTGCGGCCGAGTCCGAGATCGCCGCCCAGCGCGCCGCCCGCGGCGCTGCGGCTCTCTACGCCACCCATGACCCCGCCGAGGCGCTCGGAGCCGCAAATCGCGTCGCGCTCATGCGGTCCGGGCGGATCGTGCAGGTCGGTTCGCCCATCGAGGTCTACGAGCGGCCGATCGATGAATGGGCGGCTCGGATGACCGGCCCGGTGTCGGTGGTGGCGGACTGGCCTGGCATGGGCCGAGTGGCGATCCGGCCCGAGTGGGTGCGGCTGGGCGGGTCGCGGTCGGCGACCGTCAGCGCAGTGCGCTTTCGGGGTTCGTTCACCGACCTGACCCTGACCACGGGCCTGGGCGAGATCGAGGTGCGGGTGTCGGGTGCGACACGACATCGGCCCGGCGAGTCGGTCACCTGGGAGGCGAACCGGGTCTGGGCGCTTCCCGGGTGAGCGGAGGGGTCGGGAACCCCGAGCGCGCCTGACACAGCCCTGCTAACGCTCGCACCCCGGCTCTCCGGCGCGTGGTCTGCCGGTGGGAGCTGGATGAGGCGGGGACTCTGGGGTTCGGCTAGGGGGCTCCGAAGGATCGAACCAGCTCGATGATCTCGGTTGCAGCTTCCAGACAACCCGCTCGGGAGGCCAGATTGAACCACACGTAGAAGTACAGCCAGTACGAGGTGGTGGCAGCCGTGTTTGCGGAGACCAGCAAGCACAGACCGCGCAGGGTTTGCAGGGCGACCGTGGACTCGCTGCCGTAGATGACGTCGAGCACCTCCCAGTCGGTCCCGGCAAGACG
>JACRIT010000026.1 GCA_016215655.1 Acidimicrobiia bacterium | reverse complement strand
GTTGGTCCTGGCGGTGGCTGCCGCGGGGTGCGGCCCGGTGGCGAACGACACCTCCACCACCGTGTCCGTGACCACCACCACCTCGCCGGCGATTCCCGGAACCACGCCACCACCCGGGTCCGACGGAGCCCCCATCATCATCGGCGTCGAATACGTGGTCCTCGACAGTCCCGACCAGATCGAGCGCCAGGCCGAGCTGCTCGGCGAGGTGGGCTTCGGCGCCGCCAAGCCGCTCCCCGAGGCGATCTCCTGGGGCAACATGCAGCGCGGGCCCGACAGCGAGATCGACTTCTCCAAGCTCGACGACTACGTCGAGGCGTTCCAGGGTGCCGGGTTCGTCGAAACCGTGGTGGCTCTGAAGTCGCACAGCACCTGGGCGTCGGTCGATCACTCGTTGCTGCAGTCGCGCGACGTGACCCCGAAACCGGAGTTCCGTGAGGCATACGCAGCGTGGGTCGGGGCGGTGGTGGAGCGCTACGACGGCGATGGGGTCGACGACATGCCGGGACTGCTCTACCCGATCCGCCACTACGAGATCGGGTCGGAGTTCACCTCCTACGAGCCGGAGCCGGTCGAGGACTACCTGGTGATGCTCGAGATCGCCTACGAGGCGGCTCATGCTGCCTTCTCCGAAGTGAGGGTCAGCCATGCCGCGTTCCTGGTCGCCGACGCCCTGCTGGGTGATCCGGCGTTCGAGAGCCTCGACGACGCCGCCATCGCCCGGTACGGGCCCCACTCCTTCAGGGAGATCCGGTCGATCCTCGACCATCCCGAGCTCTTCGATGCGGTCAATGTCCACGCCCTGGCCCATCCGGGGGAGATCGAGCAGCTGGTGCGGTGGCTCGACTGGGAGATGGATCAGCGCGGGTACGACCGGCCCATCATCATCAGCGACACGTCGATCAACCCGTTCGTGGCGTTCGGCCCGGCGATCGACTGCCAGCGACCCCCGGCGCTGATGGGCATCGTCATCTACCCCGCCACCGAGGCGGATCGGTGCCGCCTCGCCGCCTACTTCACCAGGGCCCTCGACGGAGATGCAGAAACCCTCGCCTGGATGCGGCGGTACGCCGCCGCCGACATGGTGAAGAAGGTCGTCATCGCCGCCGACCAGGGCGTCGAGTTGATCGACACGGCCTTCACCGGCGACCTGCCGATCTTGAGTTGGCCCGTGGGCCAGGCTGCGGCCGGCAATGCCGGATGGGGAGGGATGATCGAGCTCCCCTCCGGCAACACCCATGCCAACTTCCACGCCATGCAGCAGCTCATCCGGCACATCGATGGATACACCGCGGTGCGACGAGTGGATGTGGGAGGTCCGGAGGGCACGCGTGTCTACGAGTTCGTCGTTGCCGGTGCGCGACTCTGGGTGGCGTGGTACGACCCGCCCTTCCTGGTGGTGCACCCCGATCCGCCGCTGCCAACGACCGTGATCATCCCCACCGGCGCGGGAACCTTCGAGGTGGAGTCCATGATCGGGGAAACGGGTCAGACCGAACCAACCTCCGAGTCCTTCGTCGCCGGTCCCGACGGAGTCACCATCGTCGTCGAGCAGTCGCCGGTGTTCGTCTCCGCCGGCTAGGCATCGGTCGTCCGACCGGGCGCGTCCGGCACCAGCCCGCCCCTGAACCGCAGTCACGATCTCCTGGAGTCGGAAGACCTCGCGGCCGGTCCGGCGCTCAAGATCCCTGAATGCATCGAACGCCGCATCTCGAGACGTCCTCAGTTCATCAGTCATGCAGTCTCCCCTCAAGTCCATAGGTCGCATCATGGGGTCGACGCCGTGCCGTACACCCCTGGGTGTGTCTCACCCCTTCGATAGCCTCAAGTCGATGAGCGAGACACTGGAGCTTTCCTCCGGAGCCCGGATTCCAGATCCATCGGCCCTCTTGACGGCCTTCTTTGCCGAGGAGTGGGCCTACTACGACGGGGTTGGAGATCAGTCGCCACAGACGATCGAGCCAATCGATGTGGTGGTGACCGTGTCGGTAAACTCATTCCTCAATTCGGCGACCCGGATCCGGAGCGTCCACCGGGGCATTGCGAAGGCATGCGACTCGCTCCTGCAGGGCGTTCCTGTCGAAGCGGACCTCCGGACGTTCCCGCTGGACGATGTTGTGGGGCTTCTGCATGCGGCGTGTCAGGTCAAATGGGTCCTGGTTCCCGTCGCGGCGAAAGTCCTCCACCGCAAGCGTCCCCACCTCATCCCGATGCTCGACACGGTCGTCTCCGATTACTACTTGGCGTCAACTGGACGCCTGGATCTCAAGGGGGCTCGCGAAGACAGGCGCCGAGCAGCGGAAGCCGCACGCGTCCCGCTTGAGGCGTTTCGGGAGGACCTCAACGAGTGTTGGGATCAGCTGACAGCCTTCCGGGTGTCGCTGGCGAACCAGGGGTACTCAGTCACGCAGCTACGAATCCTTGAGGTCCTGATCTGGATGTGGGCGGACCCGCTCCGGCAGTACCTCGGCCGCCTCGGAGACAACGACGCGTAGTTTGGCGGGTTCCGCCACCGCGCAGGGGTTCACTCGCGCCAGGGTGTGAGTTTCGAAACGTCGGTGGGCCCGGGTGGACTCGAACCACCGACCTCATCCTTATCAGGGATGCGCTCTAACCGGGCTGAGCTACGGGCCCAAACGGGTCAGGAGTGTATCAAAGGGGGAGTGATCCCAACCCCGGCGGGGTTTCGTACTATGTCGCCCGCGGGGATGTAGCTCAGTCCGGCAGAGCACCTGGTTTGCATCCAGGGGGTCAGGGGTTCGAATCCCCTCATCTCCACGAAGTCAGATACCAGATACCCGATGCCAGACGATGAGGCATCCGGTCACTGGTATCCGGCATCCGATAGCCGCCCGGGAGGTCTTCATGCGCAGCGCCGTCATCGTCGATGCCGTTCGCACTCCGGTGGGGCGCCGCGGTGGAGCGCTCAAGGACGTGCATCCCGTCGACCTGGCCTCGGTGCCGTTGCGCGCCGCCGTGGAGCGCAACGGGGTCGACCCGGCGCTGATCGACGACGTGATCCTCGGATGTGTCAGCCAGACCGGGGAGCAGACGCTCAACATCGCCCGCAACGCCGCGCTCGCCGCCGGTTTTCCGGAGGAGGTCACCGGAGTCACCGTCGATCGTCAGTGCGGCTCCGGCCAGCAGGCGGTCCACTTCGCCGCCCAGGGGGTGATGGCGGGTGTGTACGACATCGTGATTGCCGGCGGTGTCGAGTCGATGACGCGGGTGCCGATGGGGAGCACCATCCAGCAGGGCCCCGGCTTCCCCTTCGGGCCGAAGATGCTGCAGCGCTACTCCCAGGGGCTGGTGCCGCAGGGGATCTCGGCGGAGATGATCGCCGAGAAGTGGAACTTGTCGCGCGAGCACCTCGATGCCATCGCCCTCGACTCGCACACCCGGGCGGCGCGCGCCATCGACGAGGGCCGGTTCGACACCCAGATCGTGCCGGTGGAGACGCCAGACGGCCTCTTCACGACCGATGAGGGGGTTCGCCGCACCACGACTGCCGAGGCGCTGGCTGCGCTGAAGCCGGCCTTCAAGCCCGACGGGGGAAAGGTCACCGCCGGCAACTCGTCACAGATCTCCGACGGTGCCGCCGCGGTGCTGGTCATGGGTGAAGATGTCGCCGAGAAGATGGGCCTCACCCCGATGGCCCGGTTTCGGAGCTTCTCGCTCGCCGGGGCAGATCCGGTGATCATGCTCACCGCCCCGATGCCCGCCACCTTCAAGGCGCTGGATCGGGCCGGACTGGAGGTGGGCGACATCGGCCTCTTCGAGGTGAACGAGGCCTTTGCCGCGGTGATCGGTGCCTGGCTCCTCGAGACGGGGGCCGACTGGAACACGGTGAACGTCAACGGCGGGGCCATCGCCCTCGGCCACCCGTTGGGCTGCTCGGGGGCGAGGCTGATGACCACCCTGGTGCACGAGATGAAACGCACCGGTACTCGCTTCGGGCTGCAGGCGATCTGCGAGGGGGGCGGCACCGCCAACGGCACGCTGCTCGAGTTGCTGTGAGCGGGCTGCTCCAGATCGGACTCGCCGCGCTGATCGGCGTCGTCGTGTGGATGAGCGGCCGCTGGGCGATCAAGCTGCTGTCCCAGGGCGGGCCGGACGAACCCGATCCCGACGACGTCATCGACGTCGAGCGAACGTTTCGCTGCACGGTGTGCGGGATGCAGTTGACCGTCACCCACGCTCACGACGCCGACTTCGCCGCTCCCAGGCACTGTCGGGAGGACATGGAGCTGGTGTAGGCACCTCTCCCAGCCAACGGCGAGAGGGGTTCGAGTGTTGTCCACACCTGTGGACAAGCTGGGGAGAACTACAGAGCTGTGATTCGGGCCGCTGACTGCGAGCTGTCAGCCGTTGGCGCGATGAGTTCGAGCCGGAGGCTCGAACTCAGTGGTAGTTCATCGTCATCAGGAAGCCGATGGCGATGCAGCCCAGGCCGGAGTAGAGGAAGACACTCTGCTGTCCCCCGGGGACGAGGTCGATGTAGTTAAGGATGATCACGAGCACGCCGATGGCCATGAGCGAAAACATCGCGGCCACGTACCACTTGGGTGACACCTTCTCGTCGTGGTGAACCGGTGGTGGCGTGGCGTGGGCCTTCGGCTTGCGCCGTCCCTTGGACTTGGGCATGGGCGACAGGCTAGCGGGCCATGTCGGGCGTTCGGATGGAGGAACGGGTGAGCACGATCAGGGCCGAGTTGCCTCGCATCGCCATCCGACGCGGCCCGGCGGCCTCGACCGTGGTGTACGTCATGGCGCGCACCGTGGTGGTCGCCGGGGTCGTGGTCGCCGGCTTCCTCGCCTATCAGTTCGGCGTCACTTCGTTCTTCGCCACCCGCGCCCAGGCCGATCTTGGCGCCCGCCTTGCCGCCGACACCGGGCGCGCCGTCGTCGTGCCTTTCACCGCCCCGGAGTTTCCGGCGTCGCCGATCGTCGTCCCTGTCGATCTCGCCCCGTTCGCCATCGAACTCCCGGGGAGTGCACCGACCTTCGTCGCCGAGACGCCCCCGGCACTCGGTGAGCCGGTGGGTCGCATCACCATCACGACTGCCGGAGTCGACTGGTTCTTCGTCGAAGGTGTGGACCGCGACTCACTGCGATCGGGTGCGGGGCACATGTCGGGCACGGCGCTTCCCGGCCAGCCGGGCAACGCCGTGATCAGCGGGCACCGCACCACCCACGGCGCCCCGTTCCTGCACCTCGATCGGGTGGCAGCGGGTGACATGATCACCGTGGCCACTGCCTCCGGGGTGCACGCCTATCAGGTGGTGGATATCCGCCTTGTCGCCCCCGATGAGACCTGGGTGACCGGTCAGTGGGAGGGGGCGTGGCTGACCCTCACCACCTGCAACCCGGTGTTCTCGGCCCGCGAGCGCCTCGTCGTGGTGGCCCGTCTCGTCGCCGGCCCCAACGCCGCTGCCATTCTGGGTGCCGCCCGATCGGGGGGATCGGCGTGATCCGGCGGATCTATCAGTCGCTCCCCGGCCCGTCGCCGGTCCGCATCCTGGCGATGACGCTCATCGCCCTGCTGTTGCTCGCCGTCCTCCTCGTCTTCTACGAGTGGCTGGGCACGACGCTGTTGGACTCGGGCGGTTCCATCGGTTAGCGCATTGCGCATTGCGGCTATTCCCCGCAGCCGACTCCTCCGCTGATGTAGGTGATGGTGTCGGCGGGGGTGGTCCCGGTGAGGGTGCCAAACAGGTACTCGAAGCCGGGTTCCGGATCGACATGGAAGACCTCACCGAACAGCGGATCGCTGCCGTCGACGACCGCGGCAGGCCACATCGTGGTGAGTTCTGCCACGGTGTTGCCGACGTCGATCGACACCGGTGGTCCCAGGGTGATCGGGGTGGCCCCCGAGTAGGCGTAATGGATGAAGTTGTCGACACCGCCGGGCGTGAAGTACTCGACATCGCTGAACATGAGCATGAGCGTGTCGCCGAGGTAGTACATCTGGCGGAATCGGGTGCCGGGGCAGACCCCGTAGTCGCCGAACCCGCCCGGGAGCCATCCGCTGTCGCTCGAGGGTGCCCCGAAGTACGACAGAGCCAGGGTGGCCACGCCGTCGGCACCTTCACCGAAGCGGGCGAAGCCGATCCCGTCGGGGTTGAACTGCACCGGGGCCATCGGCGGCGGGCCGAGCGTGGGGGCGGGAGCCGTGGTCGAGGTGGTCTCCGCGGCCACCGTGGTGGTGGTCGTCTCTGGCGCCACGGTCGTCGTCGTGTCCGCGGCCAGGGTCGTCGAACTGAGGGGGAGGGTGCCTCCCGAGTCGTCTCCGCAAGCGGCGACCGCCGTCGTCAGAGCCAGCGTCAGCATGAGCCACTTCACGCGCATGGGGACCTCCTCGGGAGGGAAAGACTATCCCGACGGGTGCGTACTGAGCCGAAAGCCTCCCCGCACCGGTTCGATGGTGCCGTCGGCAGACAGTGAGGCGAGCGCGGCTTGCACCCGATCCCGGGGGAGGCGCGCCGCCTCGGCGATCTCCGCGACCTCGGCGGTGGTCGTCCTCGCCAGCGCCCGGAGCACCGCGCCGCGCACCTGGCGGTCCGATCCGGCAAAGGCACTCTGGCGCGGCGGCGCCACATACACCGATGGATCGGTACACCACGCCGCCACCGGGCAGACCTCGCAGCGGGGCTTGGGTCGGCACACCATGGCGCCGAGATCCATCACCGCCTGATTCCACGCTCCGGCCTGGGCTCCCGATCGGATGGTGGCTTCGACGGCGAGCTCGCGTCCCTGCAGTGGCCGTCCCACCCAGCGCGACACGACCCGCCGAACGTTGGTGTCGCCGGCCACCGCCCGTTGCCCGAAGGCGATCGAAGCCACCGCTGCTGCCGTATAGGGGCCGACCCCGGGAAGGGTCACCAGGTCGGCGGCGGTGCGCGGCCACCCGGCAGCGGCGATGCGGCGGGCCACCGCATGCAGTCGTCGGGCGCGCGTGTTGTACCCGAGGCCGAAGTGGACCCATACCCTCACCACCCGATCCGGCGTGGTCGCCGCCATCGCCTCAGGGGTGGGGAACCGGGCAAGGAACTCCTCGAAGCAGGCGGCGACTCGCGGCACCTGCGTCTGCTGGAGCATCACCTCGCTCACCAGCACGCGCCATGGGTCGCGGTCGCGTCGCCAGGGCAGGTCGCGCCGGGTGCGGCGATACCAGGCGAAGAGCGCTCGATTGCGGGCGGCGGCGGCGGGGTCCGGCATGCCGGGCAGGGTAGGGTGCGGCGTGATGCAGGCCCTGTCCGGAGTGCGGGTGCTCGATTTCACCCGGGTGCTCGCCGGCCCCCACTGCACGATGGTGCTCGCCGATCTCGGTGCGGACGTCATCAAGGTGGAGCGCCCCGGCGCGGGCGACGACACCCGGCGATGGGGTCCGCCCTTTCTGGGAGGCGACGCCGCCTACTACCTGGCGCTCAACCGCAACAAGCGGTCGGTGGCGCTCGACTTCGACGACGGCGACGATCGTGACCTGCTGCGTCGCCTCGCCGCCGGGGCCGATGTGATCGTGGAGAACTTCCGCCCGGGAGTGCTCGATCGAGCCGGGCTCGGCTGGGAGGACCTGCGCGGCGATGGCGTGGTCTACTGCTCCATCCCCGCCTTCGGTCCTGGCCCGCGCGCCGACGAGCCCGGCTACGACATCGTGGTGCAGGCCCTCACCGGGTTCATGAGCATCACCGGGGATCCCTCGGGTGAACCGGCCAAGATCGGGGTGGCGCTGCTCGATCTCGTCACCGGCCTCTACGCGGCCATCGCCGTGCAGGCGGCGCTCGAGACCCGGCGCCGCACCGGGGAGAGCCAGCGGGTCATCGTCCCCCTCTTCGATTCGGCCGTGGCGGCGCTCGCCAACCAGGCGGCGAACCACCTCATCGGTGGGATCGTTCCACGCCCCATGGGCACCGCCCATCCCAATCTCGTGCCCTACCAGGCCTTCGCCGCCGCCGACGGATTCGTGGTGATCGCCGCGGCCACCGATGCCCAGTTCCGTCGGCTGTGTGACACGCTCGGTTTGGAGGGGCTCGGAGCCGACCGCCGGCTCGTCACCAACCCGGGACGGGTGACCCATCGAGAGGTGGTGGTGGCGGCCATCGCCGCGGTCGTCGCCACCCGGACGGTTGACCACTGGGTCGAGGCGTGCCACCGCGCCGACGTGCCGGCGGCACCGGTGCGCGACCTTGCCGCATTGTTCGCCGCGCCGGAGACGGCGGGGCTCGTCGAAGAGATCACCGATTCCGTGCGAGGGAAGGTGCGACTGGTGCGCAGCCCGATGACCGGAGTCGGTGCAGCTCCGTCGTCACCGCCGCCGCTTCTCGGCGAGCACACCGCCGCGGTGCGAACCCTCCTCTGGGAGCGGTGAGCCTCTCAGTCGAGGGCGGGCTTGTGGCTGTGGTGTTCGCGCATCAGGCGCTTGGCCAGCTCGGCATCGTGCGAGGCGAGGGCATCGAGGATGGCAGTGTGATGCGCAGCCGACTCCTCGCGGCTGCGACGCGCCGAGGAAGCGGTGTCGACCAGGCTCCACAGCAACCGGAGATGATTGGTGAGGACCGTCGACCGGGCGATCTCGAACATGCCGAGGTGCAGCTGCCAGTGGGCCTCGTGGCACTCCTCGATCGATCCGGTCCGATAGCGCTCATTGCGGGCCCGCAGGACGGCGAGATCATCGGGAGTCGCCCGCTCCAGGATCAGCTCGACGCCGAGCCCCTCGAGAACGGCGAGTACCCGCCGCGTCGTCTCGTCGTCGGCGGTGACTCGCTCCGCCACCTCGACGCCGTGGGCGTTGCTGTGGAGGATCCCGGCCATCTCGAGACGGCGAAAGGCCTCGCGAACCGGGGTGGGGCTGACATCGAGTTGCCTGGCCAGGTCGCGTTGCTGGAGCACCGTGCCGGGGGTCAGCTCGCCGCGCTCGATCTTCCGCAGGATCTCACGCTCGACGAGATCCACCTTGGTGCGGTGCTTCGCGATCGCCATCGACTCGTCCTATCGACCTGCCAACGCGGAGACGCTCCGCCAGGGAGGTGCGCGCCGGCGCCGGTTGGCTGTACCCACCTCAACCAGTTCCAGGGAGAAGCTAGCGATTCTGACGGACGCCACCCCAGGGTCGGAAGGCCCTGGCGTGATATATCCACGCGGCGGCGAAGCAGGCTGCGGATCAGGGAGGTGGCGTGTACGCCGGGCAGTTGTCGTACGGACCGGGCGTCGTCGTCGCCAGCCAGTACTTGATCTCGTACAGGCTTCCCGTCAGGGGAAGCACCTGCCCGGGGAGCGGGTCGATGCGGCGGATCCTTCCCTCATACGCGACGGTGGCGTCGAAGCACAACCCGCTCTGCTCCGTCGACTGGGTGAAGGTGAACAGCGGGAACTCGGTCGGTGCGTTCGGCTCGGGGTCGCTGCTCAGCGGATACAACTCGTAGATGTCGTAGTCCGCGGGGGTGCGCACGATGTCGAAGGACACCGTCACCGTGGAGTTCTTGGCGACGACCGTCCCCGGCGGCGGAGTCTGTTCGACGGCGCGCCCTTCACAGGCGTGCGTGTTGAAACCGGGCTGGCTCGAGTAGCCGTAGGCGTCGTCGGCGGGTCCCGTCGCCATCACCAGGTTGGCCGCGGTGATTCGACTCTGGGCCGTCGACGGTCCCACCGCGCCGGGACACCCGCCACTTCCTCCGGTGAACAGGTCCGGAACGGTGGCACCCTCGACGCCGATGCTCACGGTCACGGTCGTCCCCACGGCGTGCGACGATCCCGCGGTCGGATTCTGGGTGACCACCCGCCCGATGCTCGCGTCGCCCGGGGCGAGCACGGTGTCGGCGCCCTTTGCCCAGGTGAGGCCGGCGGCTTCGATCTCGGCCTTGGCGGCGGCCTCGGCATCTCCGACGACGGAGGGCACGGACACCTGGGTGGCGGCGCGTCCCACTCGCAGGGTCACCCGGGCGCCGAACTCGCGCGTCTGTCCGGCGGACGGATCCTGCGCGGCGACCTTGCCATTGAGCGGATCGTTCCAGGCGAGGGCGAGGTCGTCGTCGAACTCGACCTCGAATCCGAATTCCTCGAGACGGGCCTGGGCCTCATCGGGCGAGCTGCCCACGACGTTGGGCACCACGGCCGGGATGGCTCCCTGGCTGATGACCACCGTGATGACACCACCCGGGGCGAGGGCACCACCGGCCGGCGGGTCGGTCTCGATGACGAACCCCTCGGCGACGTCAGCGCTCGGGCGGCGCTCGATGGTGATCTGGGTGGTATCGAAACCGGCTTCGGACAACGCGAAGAGGGCGTTCTCCTCCGCATTGCCGACGATGTTGGGAACGATGAGGGCATCGGCACCCGCCGACACGACGAGGTCGATGTCGGTGCGGGCGGCCACCAGCGTTCCCGGCTCGGGGCTCTGGGCGATGACACTGCCCTCCGGGATCACCGCCGACACCTCGTAGGTGATGTCACCGACCTCGAGGCCCAGCCGCTCGATGGCAGCGCGGGCATCGTCGAGGGTCTGTTCGATCACCCGCGGCACGACGATGTCGGCGACGCCGCCCGAGACGAGCAAGGTCACTTCGGTGCCGCGGGCCACGGATTCCCCGGCGGCAGGGTCGGTGCCGGCGGCAAGACCCAGCGGCACCTCGGCATCGGCGACGACCTCCTCGCCGACCCGGGTGAGTCCTGCATCGTCGAGTTCGCTGCGAGCTGCGGCGAGCTCCATCCCGCGCACATCGGGAATGGTCACGGCGTTGGCCGGGGTCGATGAGCCGAAGAGCTTGAGGAGCAGGATCAGCCCCAGGCCGAGCAGCCCGACGGCAGCGAGTACGCCGATGACGATGGTCGAACGATCCGGTCGATCACGAGTGGCCGTCGCGGCGGCGGTACGGCGCGGTGTGGCGCGGGGAGCAGCGTACGGGTCGTCGTACGCCGGTGGAGCCGGCGTGGCGGACAGGATGCGCGTCGCCGCCTCGCTGCCATGCGCCGCCAGCGGAACCTGCCCGGCGAGCACCCGCTTGAGATCGTCGGCCATCTCGGCGGCGTCCTGGTAGCGATCATCGGGATGCTTCTCCATCGCCTTCATCACGACGGCCTCGAGCCCGAGCGGGATATCGGGGTTGTGCCAGGTGGGGGGCTCGGCGGTGGCGCGAACGTGCTGATAGGCGACCGCCACCGGGGTCTCGCCCGTGAAGGGCGGCCGCCCGGTGAGCAGCTCGTACATGACCACCCCGAGCGAGTACAGGTCGCTGCGCCCATCGGCGACATGCCCCTGTGCCTGTTCGGGGCTGAAGTAGGTGGCGGTCCCGATCACCGATCCGGTGCGGGTGAGCTGCTCGGAGTCGTCGAAGGCGCGGGCGATGCCGAAGTCGGCGACCTTCACGGTCCCGTTGGGGGTGAGCAGGATGTTCGCCGGCTTGATGTCGCGATGCACCAGGCCCTGGGCGTGGGCTGCCGAGAGGGCGGCGGCCACCTCGAACCCGATCTGGGCCACGCGGCGGGGTTTGAGCGTGCCTTCGGCGCGGACGACATCGCGCAGGTTCTGACCCTGAACGAGTCCCATGACCATGAAGTAGGTGCCGTCGTCCTCACCCCAGTCGTGGATGGCCACCACGCCGGGGTGGGTGAGATTTGCCGCCGCCTGGGCCTCGCGGCGGAAGCGCTCGACAAAGGCGTCGCTGGCGGCGAACTCCCCGTGCAGGATCTTTACGGCGACGTTGCGGCCGAGGCGCCGGTCGAGGGCGACGTAGACATCCGCCATACCGCCGCGGGCGATATGGGAGATGAGGGCGTAGCGATCCGACAGGACGCGTTGGGGCTCCACGGCGAGGATGGTAACTGGGAACGCTTTCAGCGTTCCCAGATGCCAGATACCAGACTCCAGACTCCAGATTCAGTTCGTGTACGGTCCCGGCAAGGTCGTCATGCCGGCGTCTGGTATCTGGCGTCTGGTATCTGGCGTCTATGCCCCATCGCGCCACGCTGTGATCACTGCTGCCGCGATCGGTGCCGCCACCCTTCCTCCGGAGCCGGCCCCTTCGACGACGACGGCGATGGCGATCTCGGGGTGCTCGGCGCCGGCCACTCCGATGAACCAGGCATGTGGCCCGCCGGAGCCCTCGGCGGTTCCGGTCTTGCCGGCGACGGTGAGTCCATCGACCCGGGCTGCGGTCCCGGTGCCGCCGGCCACCACCGCCTCCATCATCGCCAGCAGATCGGCAGCGACCGCGGCGTCGAACATCCGGGCCAGGGCCGCAGGATGAGCGCTGCTCACGCTCTCTCCAGAGGCCGTGGCGATGTTGGCGACCACATACGGCCGCATGGCCACGCCGTCGTTGCCCACCGCGGCGGCGATGAGCGCCATGAGCAGAGGGGTGACGCGCACGTCGCGCTCGCCGATTCCGGTTTGGGCGAGTGCCCCGGGATCGGAGGACAGCATGTCTGCTGAGGTGATGGAGGATCGCGCTGCCCCGGTCTCCCAGGGCAGATAGCGATCGAATCCTGCTCGCTGTGCGGCGGAGGCGATCGAACCGGCGCCGAGGGTGACCGCCATCCGGGCGAAGACGGTGTTGCAGGAGACGACGAGCGCCTGCTCCAGGGTGACGGTCTCGCCATCGCCGCAGAAGCCATCGCCGGCGTTTCGGATCGGCGATCCCGACCCGGGAGCGAGGTACTCGTCGGCGTCGGCGAACTCGCTGTCGGGGGAGGAGCCTGCTTCGAGGGCGGCAGCGGCGACGATCACCTTGAAGGTGGATCCGGGGGGAAGCACCCGGTCCGCCGCCCGGTCGATGAGGGCATCGACGCTCTCACCGTCGGCATCCCCGGGGTCGAGTGATCCCGCGACGACCCGGTTGGGGTCGTAGGTCGGCGATGAGACGTAGGCGAGGACGGCGCCGGTGGCGATGTCGATCACGACGACCGCACCGGTGGCTCCACCGATGGCGCGATGCGCTGCCTGCTGCACGGGATCGACGACGGTGAGGACGACGTCGTGCGGCTGACGACCCGAGCCGAGGCCGAGCAGCCAGTCGGAGATCGAGCCGGTGTGGCGCCGGCGGAGAGCGGCATACCGCGAGTCCTCGATGCCGCGACGGTCGTCCGAGGTGGCATATCCGAGGAGGTGGGCGTAGACGACGCCCACGGGGTACCGGCGGTTGCGAAGATCGTCATCCTCGGCCACGACGACGCCATCGGAGGTGAGGATGCGCCCGGCTCCGGGAAGAAAGGCGCCGGCCTGGGCGCGGACGTTGCGCGGGTCGTCGCGATACCGGCTGGCGGCATCGGTGACGAGCCAGGTGAGCCATGCACCCGACAGCGCCATGAGTGCGACCAGCACGACGGCGACGCGGTGGATGTGGCGTCTCATGTCCGCTCCTCGTGCGAGATGCGCCCCAGGAGTGAGATCACCACGACGTTGGCGAGCAGCGACGAACCCCCGTAGGAGACGAAGGGGAGGGTGATGCCGGTGAGGGGAAGCATGCGCAGCACCCCGCCGATGATGAGCAGCGTCTGCACTGCCAGCACGATGGTGAGGCCGGCGGCGAGCAGGGACCGGAAGGCGTCGGTGGCGCGCAGTGCGATCCCGAACCCGACGGCGATCAGCATGGCGAACGCGGCGAGCAGGGCGAGGCCGCCGGCCATCCCCAGCTCCTCGACGATGGCGACGAACACGTAGTCGGTGGCTGCAGCGGGGATGAGCCACGGAGAGCCACTGCCCAGGCCGGCGCCGACGAGTCCGCCTTCGGCAAGGGCGAAGATCCCCTGCGCCACCTGATAGCCACCGGTGGCGTAGTCGTCGAAGGGATGCAGCCAGGCATCGACGCGAGTCGCCACGTGGGAGAACGAGGTCACCGCGGCGAAGGCACCTCCGGCGATGAGGGCGGCACCGGAGGCGAGGTAGGTGCCGCGGCCGGTGGCGGCATAGAGGAGGGCCACGACTACGACGAACAGGAGCAGTGACGCCCCGAGGTCGCGCTGATAGACGAGGACGAGGAAGGCGACCGCGAATCCGAGGAGCACGGGGAGGAGTTGCCGCGGTTCGGGAAGCCGAACCGGCCCCAGGGAGCGTGGCATCTCGGTGAGGGCTCGTCTCCGGTCGGCGAGGTACGAGGCGAGGAACACGACGATGAGCACCTTCGCGCCCTCTCCGGGTTGGAACGACAGCGACCGATCGCCGAACGCCACCCGCACCCACAGCCGGGCACCGTTCACGGTGGCGCCGCCCACGGGGAGGCCGCCGGGAAGGAGCGGCAGTGCCAGCAGTGCCAGGGCGCCCACGAGGAACAGGTAGCGGTAGCGACGCAGTGCGCCGATGCCGCGCCTCCGCAGGAACCGCAGGGTGAGCAAACCGATGCTGGCGGCGAGGAGCAGCCACCAGCGTTGCAGGCGGCCGAGATCGGGATCGATGCGGAAGACCTCGATGGATCCGACGGCGGTGATGAAGCCCACCAGGGGAAGGAGCAGGCGGCTCGCTCCGGGTGCCCAGCGTCGGAATCCCACGAGGAGCGCGCCAAATGCCGCCGTGTGGGTCGCACCCGCGGCGAGGGTGTCGAGGGTGATGGCGGCGCTGGTGGTGACCGTGACGAGCGCGGTGCCGGCGGCCGCGATCGCGGCGCTCAGGACGACGAGAAGCGCCTCGGTGCGCTTGGTCACCCGGCGTCCACGATGACCACGCTGATGTTGTCGATGCCACCGGCGGCATTGGCGGCGGTGACCAGCGCGTCGGCGGCGCGCTCCGGGCCGGCCTCGGTGGTCAGCGTGGCTTGGATCTCGTCGTCCTCGAGCATCGCGGTGATGCCGTCGGAGCAGAGCAGGATGCGATCCCCGGCGGCGAGTACCAGGTTCGTGACGTCGATGTCGACCGCCGGCTCGAGGCCGACCGCCCGGGTGAGGACGCTGCGGTAGGGGTGTACCTCGGCTTCGGCCTCCGTCATGCGCCCTGCGGTGAGCATCTCGCCGACGAACGAGTGATCCGTGCTGATCTGCGACAACGACCCACCGCGCAGGAGATAGGCGCGACTGTCACCGACGTGGCCGATCTGGAGTCGACCATCGGTGTGGAAGAGGCCGAGGGTGACCGTCGTGCCCATGCCCTTGAGCCGGGGTCGCTGCGCCGCGGCCTCGACGACCGCCAGGTTCGCCGCCTCGATGCGGATGGCGACCTCGCCGGATACGGCCGCGATCGTGGCTATGGCGGTGGTGCTCGCGATCTCACCGCCGGCGGCGCCTCCCATCCCATCTGCCACCGCGGCGACGAGATGATCCCCGCTGCCCGAGGTGCCGGCCGCGGGGAGCGTGGCGTCTTCGTTGTGATCGCGCACCCGACCGGTATCGGACCGGGCCGCCCAGGTGAACTTCATCGGACCTCCATGATGGTCTGTCCGATGCGTATTACATCACCATGATCGAGGGCACGCCTCGCCACCACCGGGATGCCGTTCACCGAGGTGCCGTTGGTGGAGCCGAGGTCCTCGATGACGAGACGGCCCTGAACCCTGTCGAATCGGACGTGGCGGTCGGAGATGAAGGGGTCGTCGAGCGTGACGTCCGCCTCCCCGCTGCGTCCGACGAGTGTGGGTCGTTCGACCTCGAGGATGCGTCCCGACTCGGCTGGGGGTTCGGTGAACACGATCACCCCCGAGCCGCCCACCGTCCGGTCGGCGGGCCTCGCCGACATGGCGAGATGTGACCGGACCGCCCTCGCCACGATCCAGAGGAAGCCGTAGAGAACCGCGACGAAGAGGATCTTGAGGATGTTCACCAGGACCGGCGACATCAAACGCGTCCCACGAGGAACTCGGTGCGTCCCAGCGTGAGAAGGTCGCCCTCGACGACCGGGGTCGGTCCATGCACGCGCTCGCCATTGAGGAAGGTCCCGTTGGACGATTCGAGGTCGCCCACCCAGGCCGAGCCTGCCTCCTGCCAGAACACGGCGTGCAGGCGTGAGACGTCGTCGGAGGGGATGTGCACGTCGCTTCCCGACCCGCGCCCGAGTACCGCACGATTGATGGCCACATCGAGCCGGGTGCCGGCCGGATCGACGGGGTTCAGCCGCGCCCACACCGGACGCGGTCCGGGGAGGATCGCCGCCTGGATCTCGACGTCGTTGGGCCGGCGCCGGGGATCGACGGTGAGGGCCACTCGTGCCGTGCCCTCGAGTCGCCATCCTCGCTCCAGGGCCGACTCCTCGATGAAGGCAGCCAGTTCCGTCTCCACCGCGTCGATCACTTCGGCATCCACCGGTTCGCCCCCCATCACCACCCTGAAGTCGTTGGGAACGCCCCACCCGCCCGGGGTCTCATAGATGGCGAGATCGGCTTCACGCACCAGGAGCGTCCCGAGCTCGACGGGGTGGATTCGGCCGCGAAACAGCCTCGCCGCCAATCCATCCACGAGGCGCTCCAGGCGGCGCTCGATGCCGCGGGCGATTCCCATGGGGAGAGGGTACCGCTGGTCCCGGAGTCGTAGAACGGCCCCGTGGTACGATTTCCGACCCTCGGGGGCGAGTGGCGGAACTGGCAGACGCGCAGGATTCAGGTTCCTGTGGGCTCACGCTCGTGGGGGTTCGACTCCCCCCTCGCCCACCCTGTGTCATATTCCCCCGCTGCCCGGAGGAAGCGGCGCCGTCGCACGCTCGCCATCCTCGTGGTCGTCGGGGTCGTGTCCGGTGTCGCCTACGGGGTGTTCCAAGCCCAGGGCGAGCGGGAGACGACCCGGGCGTACCTCGACGTGACCTTCGACGTCTCCACCGACGCCGCCGACTCGGCCGGAACGCTCTCGGCACTCGTGCTCGACATCGAGGACTACGACCGGGCGACCCTGGTCGAGCGACTCGGGGCGATGGAGGCCTCGGCCGAGCAGATGGTGGCTCGTCTCGTCGATATCGCGGCGCCCTCCGATCTGACGGAGGCGAGTCTGTTCCTGCGAATCGCCGCCAGTGCCTGGCGGTCGGGAATCAGTGACACCCGGTCGGGCATGCTCGCCCTGTCCTCCAACCCCCTCGACGAGGAAGGGCTGGCAGCCCTCTCCCGGGGATTGATCGACCTCCGGGTGGGCGATCGTGCGTATGTTGGCTTCCTCGCCGAACTCGGGGAGGTGGAGACGATATTGCTCGATGGTCCGTTCCCCTCGGTGGCGTTCGTCCCCGCAGAGGACGAATCGCTCTATGAGCCGCGCGACCTGGCGCGGCGCATGTTCCTCGCCGGCACCATCGCTCCGGTCGACGACATCGCGCTCGCCGACCTCCAGCTCGAGCCCGGCCCGGTGGGTGAGGCCGACGGCCTGCCCGTGCTCGCGGTGACCGCCAACCAGTCGGCACAGGTGGTGGTGTCCAACCGGGGCAATGTCGATGTGACCGGGATCACGGTGCGGGTGCAGCTGCTGTCCAATACCGGCGAGCTGTTCCAGGCCGAGCAGGAGGTGGCCGGTCTCGAGGCCGCCACGTCGACCACCCTCATCTTCGACGACCTTCCCACGGTGGCCGGTGTCACCTATGAGATCCCGGCCTCGATCATGCGCGATGACGACGAGGAGGAGAACGACTCGGTGATCTTCCGCTTCAAGGTCAACCCGGGCGGATGACATGTTGATCGACGCCATCGCCGTGATCTCGTTGTTCGTCGCCATCATGGCGATCTACATGGTGTCGCTGGAGCGGCGACGCTTTTCCGCCCTGCCGCGCGACGCCAACGTCCTGGATCAGATCCGGCGACTCGACGAGGATCTCGCACTCGTGGAGGCGGCGGTGGCCAAGATCCAGCCGATCCTCAAGGGGTTGGTCGACCGGATGCCGGGGGCGATCCGTTACGCCGCGGTGGTCACCTTCGATGCCAACGACGAACGCACCGGCCACATGTCGCGGGCCATCGCCCTCCTCAACGAGCGCCGCGACGGCCTGGTGATCACCCTGCTCCACGGTCCTCGCCAGTCGCTCTTCTTCACGAAGATGATCCGTGACGGCCAGGGCATCGAGCCGTTGTCGGTGGAGGAAGAAACCGCGGTACAGCGCGCGCTGGCGGGGATGTAGAGGAGGAGTCGTCAGTCCTCAGTCTTCAGCCTGAATGCGTCTGGCTGATGACTGACGACTGATGACTGATGACTCCCTCTACCATCGCCTCGTGCTCGACATCACCCTTCTCCGCACCGACCCCGACGGTCTTGCGGCTTCGTTTGCCCATCGGGGATTGACGATCGACGTCCCGGCGCTGGTGGCGCTGGATGAGAGTCGGCGTCGCACCCGGGCGGCGGCGGAGGAGTTGCGCGCCGCGCAGAATCGTGCCGGCAAGGAGATCGCCCGGCTGCAGGGCGCCGACAAGCAGGCCGCGATCGCGGCTGCGGCCGATCTCGCCGAGCAGTACAAGGCGGCGCTGGCGGAGGCCGACGTGCTGGATGCGCGGTTCGAGGCGATGTGGGTGCCGCTGCCCAACCCGCCCCATGCCTCGGTGCCGAAGGGGGTGACGGATGCCGACAACGTCACCATCAAGACCCGGGGCACGTTGCCGTCGTTCGGCTTCCCGGTGCTCGATCACGTCGATCTCGGCGAGAGGCTCGGCCTCTTGGACATGGACCGCGGCGCCAAGGTTTCCGGGTCGCGGTTCGCCTTCTTGAAGGGTCGGGCGGTGATGTTGGAGTTCGCCCTGGTGCAGTGGGCGTTGGGCCGGCTCATGGAGGAGGGCTTCACCCCGGTGGTGCCGCCGGTGCTGGTGCGCGACCAGGCCCTGTTCGGCACCGGCTTCTTTCCCGGGGCGCGCGACCAGGTGTACGCGGTCGGAGTGTCCGACGCCAAGGGGAACATCACTGCCGACGACCTCTACCTCGTCGGCACCGCCGAGGTGCCGCTGGCGGGACTGCATGCCGACGAGATCCTGGACGCCGCCATGCTGCCGCTGCGGTATGCCGGATTCTCCACCTGCTTCCGGCGGGAGTCGGGCACCTACGGCAAGGACGCCCGCGGCATCTTCCGGGTGCATCAGTTCGACAAGGTGGAGATGTTCTCGTACTGCCCTCCGGAGCGGTCGTGGGAGGAACACGATGCGCTGCTCGCCATCGAGGAGTCGCTGATCGCGGCGCTGGGCATCCCGTACCGGGTGGTGAACGTGTGCAGCGGCGACCTCGGTGATTCGGCCGCCAAGAAGTACGACATCGAGGGTTGGTTCCCCGGCCAGAACGCCTACCGCGAGTTGACCTCGTGCTCCAACACCACCGACTACCAGGCCCGGCGGCTGCGAATCCGCTATCGCGAAGGGAGTGGCGATCCCGCGATGGCCCACACCCTCAACGGGACCGCGGTCGCCGTGGGACGCACCCTCATCGCCCTCCTGGAGAACGGGCAGCAGGCCGACGGTTCGGTGATCGTGCCCGAGGTGCTGCAGCCCTACACCGGCTTCGAGCGGCTCTCATGAGCGGCCGGGAGGTGTTCTCCCGGATCGCCGGCCGATATGACCGGCTCAATCGCATGCTGTCCCTGGGCCGGGACGACGACTGGCGCCGCCAGGCGATCGCCTTCCTCCCCCCCGGTCGGGTGCTCGATCTCGGTGCCGGAACCGGAGCGGCCAACCCCGATCTCGGTGACCGCGAGATCGTCGCGCTGGATCCTTCATCGCAGATGCTGGCGCTGAATCCGTCGACGCGAAGGGTCGTCGGCAAGGGTGAGCGCCTTCCCTTTTCCGACGGTTGGTTCGACGGGGTCTTCTCCGCCTACGTGGTGCGCAACCTCGATTCGATCCCGGAGACTCTCGGCGAGATCGCCCGGGTGCTGCGTCCCGGCGGGGTGGCGGCCATCGTCGATCTCGGCCGACCTCCGGCGGCGTGGAAGCGGGTGCTGCATCGCATGGGTACCGCCGTGGTGTTGCCCCTCGCCGGTGCCACCATCGGCGCGGTGGGTGAGTACCGGTACCTCCACCGCAGTCTCGACTCGCTGCCTCCGCCCGAGGAGATCTACGCCGATGGTCCGCTGCGGCTGGCCAGGGTGTGGCGGATGGGACCGATGGGATTCGTGTACGGGGTGGTACTCGAGAAGGCACCAGGCACTGGTCACAAGGAGGCGTAATGAAGATCTCCTTCCATGGGGCCGATCGCGACGTCACCGGGTCGTGTCATCTCGTCGAGGCGGCGGGGATGCGGGTGCTCGTCGACTGCGGCATGTTCCAGGGAGGCCGCCGCCTCGATGAGGACAACTCCGATCCCTTCGGGTTCGACCCCCGCGAGATCGATGTCCTGCTGCTCACCCATGCCCATCTCGACCACTGCGGCCGGCTGCCGCTCCTGGTGAAGCGCGGCTTCAGCGGCGAGATCGTCACCACTGCGGCGAGCCGCGAGCTGGCGCGAGTGGTGCTGCTCGACTCCGCCTCGCTGCACGAGGAGGAGGCAAAGCGCCACGAGCGGCTCTCGGCGCGCCACGGTAGGAGCGGCGCCATCGAACCGCTGTACACCGTCCTCGATGCCCTCAACACCTTCGAGCTGTTCGGGCGCACCGCGGCGTATGGAGAGCGGTTGATGCTGGCGCCCAACCTCTACGCCACGTTCCTCGACGCCGGCCACATCCTCGGCTCGGCCTCGATCCTCATCGAGGAGACGGCCAACGGCACCCGTCACGCAATCGGGTTCTCCGGCGACATCGGGCGGGCGGCGGATCCGTTGTTGCGTTCGCCGGTCACCCCCACCGGCGCCGATGCCGTGGTGATGGAGTCGACCTACGGGGATCGCCTCCACAAGCCGATCCAGCCGTCGGTGGACGAGCTCTACTCCGCCATCCATGCCACGCTGGAGCGCGGCGGCAACGTGATCATCCCCACCTTCGCCCTGGAACGCGCCCAGGTGGTCCTCTTCGTCCTCGCCCTCGGGGTCCACGAGAAACTGCTGCCCAAGGCGTTGCCGGTGTATCTCGACTCGCCGATGGCGATCTCGGCCACCGACATCTACCGGCGTCATCCCGAGGGGTACGAAGAGGACGTGGCGGCGATGTTCCGCTCCGGGCGGGATCCGTTCGCGTTGCCCGGTCTGCAGTTCACCCGGGAGACTGCGCAGAGCCGCGCCATCAACGAGGTGCGCGGCGGCGCGGTGATCATGGCCGGCTCGGGGATGGCCACCGGGGGACGGGTGCTCCACCACCTCAAGCACAACCTGTGGCGCTCCGAGGCCAGCGTGATCCTCGTCGGCTTCGCCGCCAATGGCACCCTGGCCCGCCGCCTCGTCGATGGGGCGCGGGAGGTGACCATCTTCGGCGAGGACATCCCGGTCCGCGCCCGCCTGCACACCATCAACGGCTTTTCGGCGCACGCCGATCGCGACGAGTTGCTCGAGTGGCACCGCGCCATCGCCCCGGAGCGCACCTTCCTGGTCCACGGGGAAGAAGGAGTGATGGAGCAGTTCTCCAAGTCGCTGCAGGTCCCATCGGTGACGATGCCGCGTTTCGGGGAGAGCTTCGAGCTGTAGGGCCGGGGAGCCACGGCACTCTTGACCTCGGCCGGTGGTGCGTTCATGGTTGGGGGCCAGGGAGTCGCCACGTCACCCAGGCCGCGGGGCAGCCGTAAGGAACTGGAGCGCCTCTTGCGAGAG
Source organism: Acidimicrobiia bacterium (assembly GCA_016215655.1). Classification (GTDB taxonomy): domain Bacteria; phylum Actinomycetota; class Acidimicrobiia; order Spongiisociales; family UBA11373; genus UBA11373. The sequence continues at coordinate 644 of JACRIT010000026.1, read as the reverse complement.
GCGGAGTCTCGAGGCTGGCGGGTCTCAGGAGGCGGAGATACCTACTTCGTGATGAGAGGTGGCTTGTTCGGTCTAGTTGAATCTGTCGTGGAGGTCTGTGTGTTCTGGCGAATGAGACTGATCGAATCGACCACTGACACCCTCGGCGTCTTGCCAGGACAGCTGTCGGGATGAGGGATGACACGCGTCGGCTCCTGGAACGGGCGGGCCTCGATCCGGACGGGACAGCGGAGATCGGGGGAGGTAGCCAAACCTCGGTGCTGAGGATCGGGCGCGTCGTGGCGAAGCACTACCGGCCCGGGTTCGATGATTGGTCGGGTCTGGGCGCGATCGGCACCGCGGCCAAGGTGGTCGGACTGGCCGGTGCCTTGCCCGGCTACGGAGTCACAGTGCCGTCGGTGATTACGCACCTCGACGACGGCGAGGGGGCTCTGGTGGTCTGGGAGAGGGTCGATTCAGGGCGGTTCACATGGGAGCATCGCGTGGACGCGGCCCGGGTGCTACGCCGGCTCCACAACGTCGGGATTGCGTCGCTGCCAGCCGAGGTGCGCGGCCTGGTTGCCCGCTCCCGTCCCAACGGCAGTCGCATCCGGTGGGGCGTCGAGGAGTCGGCCGCCGCCCTAGACCGGATCGATCCGGCTTGG
>JACRIT010000028.1 GCA_016215655.1 Acidimicrobiia bacterium | reverse complement strand
GACCCCGAAGGCCGGGAACCAATCGAACCAGCGCACCAGCACCGGCTCGCCGGTTCCGGCGAAGAAGTCGGCCGCCGCCACCACCGCACCGCCGAAGGCGCCGACCACGGTGAGGGTGCCGAGGTACCCGACCCACGGCTCGCCGAGCCGCTTGCCGAAGAACACCATGACCACCGCACCACCAAGGGGGAGGAGCACGGCGAGCGAGACGAGCAGATCGGTCATCCCCTGAGCCCCGCCAGTTCGTCCACGGAGGCGGTCTTGCGACGGCGGAACACCGCCACGATGATCGCCAGCCCCACCACCACCTCGGCGGCGGCCACGACCATCACGAACAGCACCGAGATCTGGCCGTCGATCACGTTGAGCTCACGCCCGGCGGCGACGAAGGTGAGGTTGACCGCATTCAGCATCAACTCCACCGACATGAACATCACGAGCGCGTTGCGGCGCAGCAGGATGCCGCTCGCCCCGATGACGAAGAGCACCGCGGCGAGCGCCATGTACCAGCCCGGGGTGACGGTCATGCGTCCCCCTCCTCGTCGTCACGGAAGAAGGCCAGGGCGATGGCACCGGCGGCGGCGATGATGAGCAGCAGCGCGGTGATCTCGAAGGGCAGGAGCCAGTTGTTGAAGAGCTCGCCGCCGACCTCCTCGATGGAACCATCGATGGGAGAGCCCGGGGACACGGTGCGGCCGGTGACCCAGGCGGAGCGGCCCGCCACCACCACGCCCGCCCCGAACAGGGCGATCAGTCCCAACGCCGCCGGACGCTGCAACGGCAGGTTCTCGGTGCGGGTCTCGGCCTTGTCGACGCCGATGAGCATGATGACGAACAGGAAGAGCGTCATCACCGCACCGGCGTAGATGATCACCTGCACCGCGGCGATGAAATGCGCCCCGTTCGACACGTAGAACACGGCGACGGAGAACATCGACAACATCAGCCCCATCGCCGAATACACCGGGTTACGCGCCCACACCATGGTCACCGCGCCGAAGAGGGCGGCGGCGGCGAAGACGACGAAGAGGACGAGTTCAACCATGGTCGGCTTCCCGCTTCCCGCTTCCCGCTTCCCGCTCGGAATCCTTCTGGCTGATGGCTGATGACTGATGACTCTCGGCTGATTGCCCCTTCTCCGCCGGCCGCGTTCCGACGCCTGCGGTCGGGGTCCAGGCGATGATGCCTTCGTAGGCGGCGCGGCCCGACGGGGAGGTGGCGCGCATCCAGCCGTCGGCCAGGCGCAACTCCCCCTTGTCCACGAGGATGCTGTCGGGCTGGGGATGGGGCACGGTCCCGTCGGGATTCATCAGCAGCTCGCGCCGGGTGTAGATGGCGTCGTCGCGGTTGGTCACCGACATCTCGAAGAGCTGCGTCATCGTGATCGCCTCGGTGGGGCACGCCTCCTCGCAGAGCCCGCAGAAGATGCAGCGCAACAGGTTGATCTCGTAGACGAAGCCGTAGCGCTCCCCCGGGCTGACCGGATCGTCGGGTGGGTTCTCCTTGCCGCGCACGTAGATGCAGCGCGCCGGACACACCCCGGCACACAGTTCGCATCCGATGCACTTCTCCATGCCGTCGGGGTAGCGATTGAGCACGTGACGGCCGTGGAAGCGCTGCGGCTTCGACCGCTTCTGCTCGGGGTACTGCGTCGTCACCTTGCGCCGGAAGATCTGGCGGAGCGTGACCAGGAAGCCGGGGAGCATGCTCATGACCAGGGTGCTCCGAACGACTGCCAGGCGCGCACCAGGGCGAAGAGCACCAGCCACACCAGTGAGATGGGGATGAGGCGCTTCCACCCGAGCGACATCAATTGGTCGTAGCGGAACCGGGGCAGCGTCGCCCGGATCCACACGAGCAGGAAGAGCAGGGCATACGTCTTCACCAGGAACCAGAAGATCGGCACCGCCCAGCCGACATAGGGAAGGTCGGCACCGGGTCCCAGCCAGCCGCCGAGGAAGAGCGTCACCGCGATGGCACAGACGTTGAACATGTTGATGTACTCGGCGAGGAAGAACATGGCGAAGCGGAACCCCGAGTACTCGGTGTGATAGCCGCCGACGATCTCGGACTCCGCCTCGACGAGGTCGAAGGGCGCCCGGTTGGTCTCGGCCACCGCCGCGGTGAAGAAGATCACGAACGACGGCAGCAGCCAGAAGACGAACCAGCCGGGGATCGGGCCGCGGAACGAACCCTGCTGCAACTCGACGATGGTGGCGAACGACATCGTGCCCAGACCGACATCGCCGCCGGCCAACTGCGCCGATGCCAGCACCACCACCGGCACCAGGGCGAGACCCATCGCCGCCTCGTAGGAGATCATCTGCGCAGTGGCACGCACCCCGCCGAGAAGCGGGTACTTCGAACCGGAGGCCCAGCCGGCGAGCACGATCGAGTACACCGCCAGCGACGACTTCGCCAGCACGACCAGCAGGCCGACGTTGAGGTCGGCGCCCTGCAGGGTCACGGTGGCATCGCCGATGTGGATCGGGGCGCCGATGGGCACCACCATGAAGATGAGGAATGCAGGGATCATCGCCGCGATCGGTGCGGCGAGGTACATCCCCACCTCCACCTTGCGGGGCCGGATCCCTTCCTTGAACATCAGCTTCAACCCATCGGCCAGGGTCTGCAGGATCCCGAATGGTCCGGCGCGATTCGGTCCGATCCGGTTCTGCATGAACGCCACCACGCGCCGTTCGAACCACACGAGCACGAGTGCGGTGAGCATGAGCAGCGAGAACACCGCAATCGCCTTGATCAGCCCCGACCAGAGCGGGGTGGTGAACAGGGTTTCGAGAAGGGAAGTCATCGCTCCCCCCTTGTGGGGGAGCCGACCGGACGCAGTTCGGTCGGTAGGGGGTGACCGCCCGGCGCCCGCAAGAACGCGTCCAATGGCGCTGGCGCGCTCTGGCGGGAAGCGGGAAGCCGGAAGCGGGCAGCGGGCTTCACTTCTCCACCTTCACTTCCAGCCCGTTGCCGATGGACGCTCCCAGATTGAAGGGGAGATAGACGGTGCCCCTGGCGAGCGTCGGATCGATTGCCACCGCCATGGCGGCGCTCCCGGCGTTGCCGGTGACCGTGACCCGATCGCCGGCGGCAAAGCCGAGGCGCGAGGCGTCGTCGGGATGGAGGTGCGCCGCCGGTTCCGGGGCGAGCCGGGCGAGTGATGGGCCGGCGGTGATCATGGTGCCGCCGTCGTAGAGCACCCGGCCGAGGTGGAGGGTGAGTGCCCCCACGGAGGGGTCCGTGGCGCGGCGCTCCGGGGTGTGGGTGAACGGACCCTCCGCCACCACGATGCCGTCGCGTCCCCGGCCCCAATCCAGCGCCTCCCACGAGACCGCGGCGTAGGCGGGGGCGACCAGAGCGATCTCCTTGGCGATGGCGGCGGCACCGGCCCCGATCGAGCCGCCGAGGCGGGCGGCGAGGTCCTCGAGGATCTCCACCACCGGACGCGACGCCCCCACTCCGGGGACGATGCGATTCGACTTCTGCACCCGGCCTTCGAGGTTGGTCATCGTGCCCTCGACCTCGGTGAAGGTGTCCACGGGCAGGACCACGTCGGCGGTGCGGTTCGACTCATTGAGGAAGAGATCGAGGGACACCAGGAACGGCGCCTTGTCGAACGCCGCCGCAGCCGCCTTGCGGTCGGGATGATCGGCGACGGGGTCGCAGCCGAGGAGCAGCACCGCGGCGATGGAACCGTCCGCCATCCCGGAGAGGATCCCCGAGGTGTCGCGCCCCGGAACCGCCACCGCGCAGCCCCACGCCGCCGCCAGCGCGGCACGGGCGGCGGCGTCGCTCGCCGCAACCCGGCCGGGAAGCAGGTGGGGATGCACCCCCATGTCGATGGCGCCGAGGACATTGCCCCTCCGTGCGACCGGCATCACCTTGGCATCGGCCAGGGTGAGGGCGAAGGCGGCCACCGCGTCGGCGAGATCGGCGCTCTCGGCGAGACCGGTGCGACCGACGATGGCGACCACGGGGCCGGTGTCGAGGGCGGCACGCACCGCGGCGAGGTCGCCTTCTCCGGCGGCGAGCCGCTGCAGGGTCGCCGCACCCTCACCGGGGCGATAGCGGACCACATGGGCGGCGTCGCGGTCGAGGCCGGTGGCGCGGGGATGGACCACGACGACGTCGGCGCCGAGGGCGGTGGCGGCGCGCCGCACCCGCAGGTGGAGGACGGGCAACTCCTCCTTGAGATCCGGCCCCCAGACGAGGATGGTCTTGGCCCGTTCCAGATCGTCGATCGTGGCGCGATGCGGCACTCCGGCGAGCAGAGCGGCGCCCGGATCGTCGCCGAGCGAGGCGTCGAGGTTGCCGGTGCCGAGCACGCCGCGCAGCAGCTTGCCGAAGGCGTAGGCCTCCTCGTTGGTGCTGCGGGCCCCACCGAGTCCGGCCACGGCGGCGGGACCGCGCTCGGCGATCACCGCGCCGATCCGCGAGGCGATCAGGTCGAGGGCCTCACCCCAGCCCGCCTCGTGGAGTTCACCATCGGCTCCGCGCACCAAGGGGGTGGAGAGGCGGGCCGGGGCGCGCAGGTGCTCGAAGGCGAACCGGCCCTTGTCGCACAGCCACCCCTGGTTGGTGGCATCGACATCGACTCCGATGAGCCGCAGCACCTGGTTCTGCGATGCCTGCACCGACACCCGACATCCCACCGAGCACTGTGGGCACGTGCTTTCCACCGCTTCGAGATCCCAGGGGCGGGCACGGAACCGGTACGGGGTGGCGGTGAGCGCCCCCACCGGACAGATCTGCACGGTGTTGCCCGAGAAGTACGAGGCGAACGGTTCGTCGGGGAAGGTGTTGATCTGGGTGTGATTGCCGCGATCGATGAACTCGATGAGCGGATCGCCCGAGATCTCGTCGCTGAACCGGGTGCAGCGGGCACAGAGGATGCAGCGCTCCCGGTCGAGCATCACCAACTCGCTGATGGCGATGGGCTTCTCGAAGTGACGCTTCTCCTCGACGAAACGCGACTCTCCCGGGCCATGGGAGAGGGTCTGGTCCTGGAGCGGGCACTCTCCCCCCTTGTCGCACACCGGACAGTCGAGCGGGTGGTTGACGAGGAGGAATTCGAGCACCCCCTCCTGCGCCTTCTTCACCACATCGGACTTGGTGTGCACCACCATGCCCTCGGCCACCGGCGTGGTGCAGGAGGTGACGAGCACCTTGCCGCGGGGGCCCTCCACCTCGACGAGACACATGCGGCACATCCCCACCGGCTTCATCCGCGGGTGCCAGCAGAAGCGAGGAATGTAGGTGCCGTGCTCCTCCGCCGCTTTGATGAGCAGCTGGCCGCCGGGGGCAGTGACCTCGCGTCCGTCGACGGTGAGCTTGATCGGGTCAGACACCGGCCGTCACCGCCCCGGGGATCATGGCGACGACCTCGTCGCGGAAGTGCTTCATGATCGAGGTGATCGGCGACACCGCAGAGGGACCGAGCGGGCAGATCGTGGTCTGCGCCGGCGGCCAGCGCAGCCCGGGACTGATGTTGTCGCACACGTCGAGCAGCAGGTCCACATCGGAGGGCCGGCCCTGCCCGGCGAGGATCCGCTCCAGGATGCGCTGCAGCCAGGTGGTGCCCTCGCGGCACGGGGTGCACTGTCCACACGACTCGTGGGAGAAGAAGCGCACGATGCTCCACGCCGCCGCCACCACATTGGTGGTCTCATCCATCACCACGACGGCGCCCGACCCGGCCATGGAGCCGTTCTTGGCGATGTCGTCGAGGGTGACCGGGGTGTCGAGCAGGTCGGGAGTGAACCACGGCGCCGAGGCGCCGCCGGGGATCCAGCATTTCAACGCCTTGCCGTTGGGGATGCCTCCCCCGATGCCGAAGATGAGATCGCGCCACGACATCCCCATGACGATTTCGTAGTTGCCCGGATTGGCCACATGGCCGGAGAGCGAGAGCAGCCGGGTGCCGCGCGAGCCCTCGGGTCCGATGGCGTTGTAGGCGGCGCCGCCGTTCATGACGATCCACGGGATGTTGGCGATCGTCTCCACGTTGTTCACGATCGTCGGCTTGGCGTACAGCCCGGCCACCGCCGGGAACGGCGGCTTGATCCGCGGCTCGCCGCGTCGACCCTCGAGGCTGTTCAGGGCCGCGGTCTCCTCGCCGCAGATGTACGCACCCGCCCCGAGGTGCACGGTGACGTCGAGATCGAAGCCGGTGCCGAGTATGCCCCGACCCAGGTAGCCGGCAGCACGGGCCTCCTCCACCGCTTGCTGCAGACGACGGGCGGAGCGGGGGTACTCGCCGCGGACGAAGACGAAGGCGTGGTGGGCGTCGATGGCGAACGACGAGATGATGATCCCTTCGAGCAGCTGGTGCGGATCGCGCTCGAGCAGCTGCCGGTCCTTGAAGGTGCCGGGCTCCGACTCGTCGGCGTTGATCACCAGGTACCGCGGGCGGGTCGGGGCGAGGAAGCCCCACTTGACCCCGGTGGGAAAGCCGGCTCCGCCGCGACCGCGCAGGTTCGAGGCCTTCACCTCGGCGACGATGTCCTCGGGCTTCATGGCGAGGGCCTTGCGCAGCGCGGCATATCCGCCGGTGGCCTCGTAGCGCGCCATGGTGTGCGAGTCGGTGGGATGCGCCTCCATCCGCACGGTGAGGATGCGATCGGTCACGCTTCGCCTCCCGTGGTGCCGAGCGGGCCAAAGGCGGGATACGGACCCATGGCGCCGACCGGATCCGGCGGGCCGGCGGGGAACGAGCGCCGCCCACCGAACCGGGTCTGCAGATCATCGCCGTGAACCACTTCGGGATGCGCCGTCATCAGCCAGCGGCACAGTTCGGCGCCCTTGTCGGGGGTGACGCCTTCGATCAACTCGTAGTCGACCTGGACCGCGGGCGCCCCGCCACAGGCCCCGATGCACTCCACCGACTCGATGGTCACCGAACCATCGGCCGAGGTCTCGCCCGCGGGCACACCGGTGGCATCGCTCACCGCGGCAAGCACGTCACGCCCTCCGAGCAGGTGACACGAGATCGAGGTGCACACCGACACCACGTGGGAGCCGACGTGGCGCTTGTACATCGAGTAGAACGACGCCACGGACTCGACCTGCACCGCGGTCATCCCGGTGAGCGCCGCCACCTGCCTCATCCCCTCATCGGTGAGCCTTCCGTCGTGGCGCATGGCGACATAGAGCAGCGGCATCACCGCAGAACGCGGCTCGGGGTAGCGCGCGATGATGTCGCGGGCGCGGGCGAGGGTGGTGTCGGGCCAGGTCATGAGGTCACCCGCAATTCGCGATTCGCAATGCGCAATGCGCAATGCGCAATACGCAATACGCAGGCTGTGGGCTGCTGGCCGAACCCTCTTGATGAAGGGTGCCGAGTGCCGAGTGCCTTCTTCATCGGTCCACATCCCCCATCAGCGTGTCGGCCGAGGCGAGGGCGGCGATGGTGTCGGCGATGAGCGAGTCGGCGAGCATGGCCGGGAGAACCTGGACGTGGGCGAACGAGGGACCGCGCACGTGCAATCGCCACGGCTTGTGGCCGCCGTTCGACACCAGGTACATCCCCAGCTCGCCCCGGGCCGACTCCACCGCCTGATAGGTCTCACCCGCCGGCACCTTGAAGCCCTCGGTAAAGATCTTGAAGTGATGGATGAGCGCCTCCATCGACTGATCGATGCGAGCGCGCGGGGGTGGCGTCACCTTGCGGTCGTCGGTGCGGTAGTCACCCCGGGGCATCGTGTCGCGGACCTGCTTCACGATCCGCAGCGACTGGCGGATCTCCTCGAACCTGACCAGGAACCGGTCATAGACGTCGCCGCCGGTGAACACCGGCACATCGAAGTCGTACTGCTCGATACCCGAATACGGGAACGCCTTGCGCACGTCGTACCCGATCCCCGATGCCCGCGCCAACGGCCCGGTGACGCCGTAGGCGCGGATCTCCTCAGGGGCGAGCACCCCGACGCCCTTGGTGCGCTCCAGGAAGATCGGGTTGTCGAGCAGCAGGCTCTCGTAGTCCACCAGACCGCGCAGCACCCCGGCGATGATTCCGTCGACATCGACCTCCCAGCCATCGGGGAGGTCGGCGGCGACGCCACCGGGGCGGATGTAGTTGTGGTTCATGCGCAGGCCGGTGGTCTTCTCGAAGAACTCGAGCACCAGTTCGCGCTCGCGCCAGCCGTAGATCATCATCGAGAGCGCCCCGATGTCCAGGCCGGTCGTGGCGCTCCACAGCAGATGGCTGGCGACCCGGTTGAGCTCGGTCATGAGCACCCGGATCGCACTGGCGCGCTCGGGCACGCCGATGCCGAGGAGGTGCTCGGTGGCGAGCGAGAAGCACAGCTCGTTGTGCAGCGGCGACAGATAGTCCATCCGCGTGACGTTCGTCGGACCCTGCATGAACGAAAGCGTCTCGGCGGTCTTCTCCATGCCGGTGTGGAGGTAGCCGATGATCGGCTTCACCCGACGAATCGTCTCTCCGTCGAGCTCGATGTGGAGGCGGAGCACGCCGTGGGTGGCGGGATGCTGCGGTCCCATGTTGAGGATCTGGATGTCGTCACCGGAGGGGGTCGTGTCGGAGAGGTAATCGTCGACGACGACGGTTCCGGTCTGCGCGGCGAGCACCGCCGCCGACTCGTCGGCGAGCATCTCCTGGGCGCCTTCATCGGTGAAGCCCCGCATGTCGGAGGGCGCCTCGGTGCCACTCACCCAGAGATCGTGAACGGTACGCCGTGCCGAAGGCGCGGCTCCCGGCTCGCCGAGAGGTGCTCCGCCCTGGGTGCGGGCCGGCGCCTCGAGATCCCCGGTGACGACGTCGGGAGGATTGCTCATGTCGCCTGGTTCGCTTCTTTGAAAGGGTCTGCGGATGGGACCGGCCCCGCCATCAGTTGGTGCCCTGTACCCGGCGCACCGACTGATGTCCCCGGGGTCCAATCCGCAGATCCTTTGAACTGCACCGGCACGGACCCGACGGGGGCGTCCTTGCGCAGCGGGTGACCGACCCATTCGTCCGGAAGCAGGATTCGGGTGAGGTCGGGGTGTCCGCCGAATTCGATGCCGAAGAGGTCGAAGGCTTCCCGCTCGTAGAAGTCGGCGCCGGCGAAGACGCCGGTGATCGAGGCGATGGTGGCGTCGTCGCCGGGGACGCCGGCGATCAAGCGCACCCGCTCCGGCGGTTCCAACGACAGCAGGTTCACCACCACGTCGAACCGCGGATCACGGGTGAGGTGGTCGACGGCACACAGGTCGACGAAGAAGTCGAATCCGGCATCTCGGGCCGCGCTCGCCGCCGCCACCAGCGCCTCGGGCGTCACCCGGATCACGGCCTGACCGAGCGAATCCTCGACGGCGGCACCGGGTACCCCGGCGGCGATCGCCTCGATGCGGTTCATCGCTCCCCCCTCGCCCCCGCCTTGATCTGCTCCTGCAGGGTGAGGATGCCGTGCATGAGCGACTGCGGCCCGGGGGGGCAGCCGGGGACATAGACGTCCACCGGCACCACCTGATCGACGCCCTGCACGAGTGCGTAGTTGTTGAACATGCCCCCGGTCGAAGCGCAGGCGCCCATCGAGATGACCCACTTGGGCTCGGCCATCTGGTCGTACACCTGGCGCAGCACCGGAGCCATCTTCTGCGACACGCGCCCGGCGACGATCATGAGGTCGGCCTGGCGCGGCGACGCCCGGAAGACCTCCATGCCGAAGCGCGACAGGTCGTTGTGCGCCGCGCCGGTCGCCATCATCTCGATGGCGCAGCAGGCGAGGCCGAACGACGCCGGCCACATCGAACGGGTGCGCGCCCACGCCACCGCCTTGTTGAACGAGACGGTGAGGATGTTGGGCGGTCCCGCGGGATGCGCCACTACGCCGCCTCTCGCAGTTGCCGATCGACCACCCGGCGACGGCGGTGGGCGATGTTCCAGTCGAGGGCGCCTCGCTTCCACACGTACACCAGGGTTTCGATGAGGAGCAGGGTGAACACCCCGACCGCGCCGACCCCGTACCAGCCGAGATCGTGGAACCTCACCGCCCAGGCGAAGAGGAACACGATCTCGATGTCGAAGATCACGAACAGCATCGCCACGAGATAGAACTTCACCGGGAACCGCTGCACGGGATCCTGCAACGGGACGATGCCGCACTCGTAGGGCTCGAGCTTCTCCGGGGTGGGGTTCTTCGGGCCGATGAGCCGCGACAGCACCAGCGACGCCACCGCGAATCCGACGGCGATCCCAAACATGATGGCAATGGGGAGGTAGTCGATTAGGGACATGGCTCCGTGGGATCGAGGACCCAGCAAGATTAGAACGCCCGATCGACAGGCAAGCCGCCGTGGGTGCCGTTTCCCGTCAACCGATGCCCGAGGCCCGACGGGGCACGAGCTCCCCGAGCCGCCTCGCACCCCAGGCCTGGAGTAGCGTCATCCGATCTACCCAGGGAGGGGCATGACCTTCAGCGACTTCTTCGACAGTCTCGGGGAGCTCGAGTGGCTGGCGATCCTGTTGGGGACGGTGGCGATGTTCGTAGTCGGCTGGCTCTGGTACGGGCCGCTGTTCGGCAGGCGCTGGGCGGCCGGCAACGGGGTCACCAATCCCGGTGGCCAGATGCCGGGGCCATCGGTGCTCGTCAAGGGCTTCGTGCAGGCGTTGGTGATCAACATCGGCATCGCCTACTTCATCCCGGCGCTGCACATCGTGTTCCAGAACGAGCCGTCGATCGAAACCCTTGTCGTGTCGTCGTTCGTCCTGTCGTTCTTCGTGATCGCCGCGGCGTTCTACGCCTCGGTCATCTACCTGAAGCGCTCGACGACGGTGTGGGCGATCGACTCCGGCTACTACTTCGTGGGCATCGCCGTCGCCGCCTTCGTGCAGGATCTGGTGGCATGATCGACCGCGACGCCGGTGGGCCCGAACCGGGTCTTCTGGCCCTGCGCCGAACCGGATCGGTGTCGGATGCTGGGGGTGACGACCAGGGGGTGAAATGACGGATCCGACCGAGGTGCCCGCCCTTCCCGCAGCGGTGCGTGCGTTCCGGCCGCGATGTCCCGGCTGCAATCCTGCAGTCATCGGAACCGACGGGTCCCGGCCGTGCAGCTACTACGACTGCCCTGGCCTCCCGGCGGAGCTGCACGTCACCTGCGATCGCTGCATGTACGACTTCGCCGCCAACGACGGCCAGATCAAGTGCGACCACGCCACCTGCGAGGCCGCCGCCCGGTTGAAGGCCAATGTGCCGATCTACCGGGCCTGGGTGGAGATGGTCCATGCGGAGGCGCGAGAGCAGGCGGCGAGCCACTCCGCCTGACTCCTGATCGACCCGCCCCGAGGGAACGGCAAAGGGGGCGAGATACGCCAGACAAGGCCCGTGGTCGCGGCCGCCCATCGACCTGCTTCCACCCCGAGGCGAGGACTCAGGGTTCCGGTCCGGCTTTCACGATCGCTTCGATCATCCCGTAGGCGGTCTCGGCGAGATGTCGCTCGTCCTCCCGCATGAGGTTGGACATCACTCGCAGCGTCCACTCCATCAGGGTGCGGTTGCGCAGACCGGTGCGGGTGAGGACCTTCATCACCCCCGGGCGGCCGATCGCTCGCACGAAGGCGCGAGCCACCCGGTAGTAGGAGTCGTAGGTGCCGTGGATCTCATCGTGATAGCCCCAGAGCCGGGCCGTATCGTCCGAGCCGATGGCGGCACCGACGTGACGGGCGGCGATGCGTCCGGTCTCATAGGCATAGGCGATGCCCTCCCCGTTGAAGGGGTTGATGGCCCCGGCGGCGTCGCCGACCAGGACCCAGTTGCGGCCCACGAGCGGTCCCACCGAGAACGACATCGGCAGCTTCCCCCCGCGCGACTCGTCCAGCTGGCTGGCCGCGGTCACCTCCCAGTGCGGGGGTGCGGAGACGACCATGGCCTCCATGAGCGTGGTGGTATTGAGGTCCTTCCAGCGGTGGTAGGTGGAGAGGACCCCGACCCCGATGTTGACGGTGCCGTCGCCCATGGGAAACACCCAGCCGTAGCCGGGCACGGTGTGCCCGGCGGCATCGTGGAGGTTCAACTGGCTCTCCATGAAGCCATCCGTCGACATGGGGCTCTTGAAATAGGCGCGGGCGGCAAGGCCGAAGGGGCGCCGCTTGTCGCGCACGGCCCCGAGGGCGCGGCCGAATCGGGAAAGCGACCCATCGGCAACGACGACGAACCGGGGATGGATCACCTCGGTCTCGCCGTGTGAGGTCAGTTCGACGGCGGCGATGCGGCCCTCGTCGAGCACCGGTTTGGCCTCGGTGTGCTGGCGCACGAGGACCCCCTGCTTCTCGGCGAGGAGGGCCACCTGCGAGTCGAGGGCGGCCCGGCGGATCACCCCGCCCCAGTTGGGATAGATGGGATGTTCCGGCCACTCCATCTCCAGGCAGAGCTCTCCGGCATAGGACCGCAGCCCGGTGACCCGATGGAAGTCGCCCACCCCGAAGTCGAAGCCCATCTCGGCGAGCTGATGGATGGCACGCGGGGTGAGGCCGTCGCCGCAGGTCTTCTCCCGGGGGTACTCCTTCTTCTCCACCACCATGACCGCGTGCCCGTCGCGGGCGAGCCAGTGGGCGGCAGCCGAGCCCGCGGGCCCGCCGCCGACGACGAGGACGTCGGGATTCATGGGCGGCAGGCTAGAAGGCGCGCGAGGGGTAGTCGGAAGGCCCGAGGGGAAATGGCAGAAGGCAGAAAGAGCGACTGGCGTTCTGCGACTTGCGATCTGCGCTCTGCCATCTGCCAACTCGTTGTCCCTGACCCGGTAGGGTCAGGGACAACGATGATCGACCTGTTCTCCGACACCCACACCATTCCCGACGCCGGGATGCGGGCGGCGATGGCGGCGGCGGAGGTTGGCGACGAGCAGCTCGGCGAAGACCCGACCACGAAGCGCCTCCTGGAGCGGGTGACGCAGCTGCTCGACAAGGAGGCTGCGCTCTTTCTCCCCACCGGATCGATGTGCAACAAGGTGGCGGTGGCGGCGTTCACCCGGCCGGGGGACGCCCTGGTGTGCGATCACCGCGCCCATGTGCTGCGCGCCGAAGGGGGCGGGGCGGCGGCCCTCTCCGGAGTGGTGATCGAGCCGATCGTCACCGGACGCGGCCACTTCACCCCGGAGCAACTCGAGGCGGTGCTCAACCCCGGAACCCTCTACCAGTCGCGCACCGCGCTCGTCGCTCTCGAACAGACGCACAACTTCGCCGGTGGAACGGTATGGCCCCTCGGGCAATACCAGGCGGTCGCCGACGTCGCCCACCGCCACGGGGCTGCGGTGTTCACCGACGGAGCCCGCATGCTGAACGCGGCGGCTGCCACCGGCACCACCGCGGCGCAGTGGGCAGCTCCGGTGGATGCGATCTGGATCGACTTCTCCAAGGGTCTGGGAGGTCCGGGCGGCGCCGCCATCGCCGGATCGAAGGATTTCGTCGCCCGGGCCAACCGCTTCAAGTTCCTCTTCGGGGGAGGCATGCGGCAGTCCGGATTCCTCGCCGCGGCGGCGCTCTACGGCCTCGACCACAACCTCGATCGACTGGCGATGGACAACGCCCTGGCGCGACGCCTTGGCGACGGCCTCGCCGCTCTCGGACTCGAAGTCATCGCCCCCGAGAGCAACATGGTGTTCTTCACCCCGCCCCGCGGCATCGACCCACCGGCGATGGTGGCTGCCATGGCAAAGGCGGGGGTGCGCAGCTGGGCGACGAAGACCCACATCCGCCTGGTGACGCACCTGGGGGTGAGTGCGGAGGATGTGGAGGCGGCCCTGGTGGCGATCGCACGGGTGGTGAAGGATCGATAGTCGTCAGTCATCAGTCATCAGTCATCAATCATCAGCATGCAGGTCGGCGCGATCGCGCTGCTCTGGCTGAGGACTGAAGACTGAGGACTCGAAGACTCAGCCCCCCGCCGCCGTCTCCGCCGCGGTGCCCGCGCAGTCCACCTTGGCGGACTCGAGATCCTGGCCGCCGAAGGCGACGCGCTCGTACAGCGCCACGGCGTGGATCTCCTCGGCGGTGAGCGACGTGGAAAAGCCAGGCATGACCGCACCCGAGCCTCCGACCGGCTTGTTGGTCGCCCCATAGGTGGCCTCGGGCCACCCGGCCGTGCCGAGGCCTATCCACTCCTGCTGCACCGTGCACGATCCCTCGGGGAAGGTGGTGAGGAGGGCCCCCCCGGTGAAGGCGGGGAAGGTGCCCGCACCGGCGCCACCGGCCCCGTGACAGGCGAAGCAGGCGCCCTTGGTGGTGTACACCACTTCGCCTAGGGCGTAGTAGTCGGTCTCGGTCTCCCCCCCGATCGCCGAGCCGTCGCAGTTGACCATTTCGCCGCTCACCGGATCGACGGCCAGACGGCCGGCATCACCGCACGACGGGCCATTGGGTAGGAACGCCAGGTAGGCAAGGGCGAACAACGGCACCGCGACGAAGAGCGCTGCCAGCCAGCGTGGGACGGCTCCCGCCGGCACCACCTCGGGAGCGACCACCTCCGGTGTCGCCGCGGGAGTCGCCGGAGCGGTCGTCTCCTCGCCGTGCTCCACGATGTCGATGACGGGAGCAGCGGACGGCGCGGGAGCAGCGGACGGCGGGGGAGCAGCGGACGGCGCGGGTGCTGCCGCCGCGGGTTCGGTGGCGGGTGCGGCCGTGACCCCGGCGGGGGCCTCGACGCCTGCCCACTCCGCCAGCACCACTTCGATGGTGGTGCCCTGGGCCTTGGCCCGCGCCGCGGCAGAACGCTTCACCATGGTCTCGGACATGCCGGTGGCTTTGGCGGCTGCGGCGAGCAGTTCGTCCATGGTCACTCCAGTCCCGACACGTACACCGAAAGGGCCGTCAGTTCCTCTTCGCTCAGGTAGGCGAACGAAGGCATCACCGACCAGGGATGATCGGCTCGCGGATCTGACAGATGCAGGCGCACCCACGCCGCGCTCCCGGTGTCCTCGCGGCTTCCCTGATGGGTGAGGTCGGGACCGATGCGACGCGCCCCGGCCAGTCCCACCGGGTCATGGGCGTAGTCGCCGGGCTGGGACACCGGACCGAGCCCGACATCGGTTCGTACCTGACGGACCTGCTGGGTGTGGCAGTACCAGCACCCCTCCCGAACGTAGACCTCCCGGCCGAGCTCGGCGACGGGATCGGTGGCGAAGTCGCGGGTGGCATCGGCGAGCACCGATGCCGGAGCGTGCGAGTCGATGGCGGGAAAGGCAAAGGTCCCGACGGCGGCAAGGCCGAACACGACGACGACCCCGCGCAGCACACCGGCGAGCGGGTGCACCACGAACCCGGTCTCGGCGGGCGCGACCGCACCCGCACGGCCGATGCTGAGGGTGAAGACCCGCACCAGGAACCCGAGCGCCCCGAGGGCGACCAGACCCAGGCCGAGGAGGTAGACGAAGTCGAGGCCACGCAGCGGCTCGAGGGATTCCCCGAAACCCTCGTTGGCATTCTCGAACGCCCCGGTCTGCACCCCGGCGAGCCAGGAGAGGCCCTGCTGCAATCCGGCGGCGAAGCGGCTGACCACGGCGATCACCGCGCCGATCACGATCGGCCAGGTCACCGCCCGCCCCCACCAGGTGCCCCAGGCACCGCCCCGCCGCGTCGAGGCGGCATGGGCGATGCCCCCGACGGCAAAGAGCGTGAAGGCCCCGAGCAGCGCCGCCGCCTCCACGCCGCTCTCCCAGGCGGTGAATCCGACCACGCTCGCCACCGATCGCAGGCTGGCGATGAAGGCAGCCGTCACGGCGAGGGCGAGGAAGCCGATCCCGGCCACCACCATCTGCAGCGGCGGGGAGGCCTTCACCTCGGACCACCGACCTCGCAAGGCCGAGGCGAAGTCCGCGGCGACGGCGAGCACGGCGACGACCAGACCGGCGCCAAAGACCACCGGGACGGTTTCGATCCAGTCGTTGGTGGGTCCGTTCTGCAGCAGACGGCCTGCGGTCCACGCCCAGGTGAGGGACATGGACCAGAACCCGATGCGGCCGAGGCGTTCGTTGAACGTCGCCCCGGCGAGGATCCGACCAGCCACCGAGTAGGCGACCCCGAGCCCGGCGCAGGCGGCCCAGAGTCCGAAGAGGGCCGTACCGGTGAAGGTCGACTGGAGTTCTGCGGGTAATCCACCCAGTCCAGGGATTGCGCCGACGCCGTAGCCGAGCACGAGCCACACGGATCCGCCGATGAGATACCACGCCGGCAGGGGGAGCCGGGAGTGCGCTCCGCGACGGGCGGTGAGTACCAACAATCCCGCCGCGGCGGCATACCCGGCAACGAGGGCGCCATCGACGACGAGGGGGAACTCGAGCCAGCGGCCTCCGGCGTTGTGGCCCAAGAGGATCAGACCGACACCCGCGGCGGCGCCCGCCGCCACGAGCGCCACCACCCCGAGGGCGATCAGCGGAAAGGCAAGCGGGGCCCCGACCAAGCGGGGCACCGCATCGAAGGCATAGCCGAGGAACGCCACCGTGAGCCAGCCGAAGAGCAAGGCACCCATCGCCGCGGGAAACGCCCGACCGTACGAGAGCATGTCGCTGCCAGAGAGCCCTGGCCAGACGAGTCGGGCGGCGGTATGGGCGAGCAGCGCCACGCCGGCGAGGAAGAACAGCGCGGCGATGAGATGGACAGCTCGCACGACGAGCGCGGACGCGCCGCTGCGCTCGCTGGCCGTCGAATCCTCCGAAGCCACTCCCCGATCCCCTTCGTCTGCGAATCGGAGCGGAAGGTTAGAGGCTCCGAGCCTGGGGCGGGTCGCAAGGAGGCCGATATGCCGGATGCCAGACGGCCGATGGCAGACGCCGGATGGAGCAACGCGATACTCGGCTGCATTCGGTACCGGGCATCGCGCTTCGGGTGCCAGACACCGGCTACCGCGTAGTATGGCGCCCGTTCTCGAGCAGGAGCCCGGGCAGTGACCGAAGACAAGCGCAGGCGGATCGGCATCATCGGTGTCGCGTTCGGTCTCGCGTTGCTCTTCGCGGGCGTGATGATCGCCCACTTCACCAATCTTCCGCTCACCGATTCGGTCGGGCGCCCGATCTACGACTGGATCCCCCGCTGCGTGTTCTTCGAGAACGACCCGCAGAACTGCTGGGTACTCCCCATCCTCGGCGGCGCCACCGCGGTGCTGGGGTCACAGATCGCCATCGCCGCCATCGTGTTCGGATGGATCTACGGGCGAACCCTCACCTGGGCCCTGGCGACGGTCGGTGCCTTCCTGTTCACCCTGGAGATGATCATCCTCCTCGGTATCGTGCCCAACCAGTTCCTCAACCTCGCTCAGGGAGCCCTCGACTGGTCGGAACGCAAGACGGTGTTCACCATCCCGAAGTGGCTGGTGCTCAACAACCACGTCGCCCTCTCCTATGGCACGCTGAAGGACCTCATCGCCGCCGGGTATTCGACGACCGTGCTGGCGGACGTCGCCGTCGGTGCCTACCAGTGGCAGGAGCGCGGCAAGCGGGCCGGCCGCCCCAAGCCCGCCTCCACCTCGATGTGGGGACGCCCCGTCACCAAGGGCGGCAAGTAGATGGCCCGCTCAGACGTCTGGTTCGAGACACCGCCATTCCGCGAGGACTATCAGCTCACCCTCGTCGAGGGCAGCTACCTCGCCGCCGCGGTCAAGCCGAAGCAGTACCTCCACATCGACCAGTCCGAGTGCATTCTCTGCGAGGGCTGCGTCGACATCTGCCCGTGGAAGTGCATCCACTACCTCTCCCTCGACGCCATCGCCGAGGCCAGCAACGTCGACGATCCGCGCGACGACGCCGCCAATCGCGGGTTCTTCGTCGTCGATGAGGACGAGTGCACCCGGTGCGCTCTGTGCGTCGACCGCTGCCCCACCGGAGTGATCGCACTCGGCAAGTACGACGGGTCCCTGGCTGCCAAGGCCGAGGGGCGCGGGACCGAGGCGCCGTGGGAGATCGATAGCGGTCAGCGGGACGTCCGAAACGGATACGCGTACGGGGTACGGTGGTGAGCGCGTCCACAATGGTGATTTGACCGGTCGACTGACTGCGGCGGAGACTGAGGATTCACGGAGGGAACGTGGCGAGTAACGGCAACGGAAACGGGCGGACCAGCCTGGGCGAGCGCATCGCCGGGGTGGGCACGCGCATCCGCGGGTCGGAAGCCTGGGAGTCGATCTTCCGTCCCGGATCGCCGATGCGCAAGGGCTACGGCGACACTCCGCGTAACCGCTCGTACGTGATCATGAACAACGTGCTCTATCACCTCCACCCGGTGAAGGTGAAGCGTCACGGGGTTCGCCTCTCCTACACGTTGTGCCTCGGTGGCCTGTCGTTCTTCCTGTTCATCCTGCTGACGATCACCGGCATCTTCCTCATGTTCTATTACACGCCGTCGGCGACGCAGGCCTATCCGGACATCGCCTCGCTGTCGACCGACGTGGCGTTCGGCCAGATCGTGCGCAACCTGCACCGGTGGGGCGCACACCTCATGGTGATCACGGTGTTCCTCCACATGACCCGGGTGTTCTATCACGGGGCGTACAAGCCGCCTCGCGAGTTCAACTGGGTGGTCGGCGTGGTCCTCCTCCTCCTCACCCTGCTCCTCTCGTTCACCGGCTACCTGCTCCCCTGGGATCAGTTGGCGCTGTGGGCGGTGACCGTGGGCACGAACATGGGCGGCTACGCCCCGGTGTTCGGCGACCAGGTCTCCTTCGTCTTGCTCGGTGGCCTCCAGGTGGGCGCCCCGACGCTGCTTCGCTTCTACGTCCTGCACGTCCTCGCCCTGCCGTTCCTCATCGTCATCTTCATGGCGGTGCACTTCTGGCGGGTACGCAAGGACGGCGGCATCTCGGGACCCCTGTAGGAGACCGGCCCCATGGCAAACGTCCCCGAACACCTGCTCCGCCGCTCGGCCGAGGCCAAGGCCAAGGCCACCGGCGTGCCGTTCGATCAGGTGTGGGCGGAGATGACCGGCGGTGCGGCGCCCGCAGCCGCTGCCGCCCCGGCGGCCACGGCCACGGCCACGGTGACGACTACGGCACCGGTGACGGCTACGGCACCGGTGGCCGCGGCCGCGGCGCCCGCCATCCCCGAGGGAGTGCGCACCCAGCGTCTGCTCACCGTCGTCAAGGCCAGGGCGATCCAGCAGGTCAAGAAGGAGCCCACCGACAAGGTCCATGTGTGGCCCCATCTGCTGGCGGTCGAGTTCGTGGCCCTGCTCGTGGTGCTGGCCCTGCTCATCGTGTTCTCGATCTTCCAGGACGCCCCGCTCCTCGAACTGGCCAACCCCAATGCCCAACCGAACCCGTCCAAGGCGCCCTGGTACTTCCTCGGTCTCCAGGAGTTGCTGTCGTACTTCGATCCGCAGATCGCCGGAGTGCTGATCCCGGGTCTGGGCCTCGCCGGTCTGGCAATCGTCCCCTTCATCGACCGCAACCGCTCCACCCGCCCATCGGACCGCAAGTTCGCCATCATGATGTTCACCTTCTTCGTGGTGGCAGCGGCGATCCTCACCATCATCGGTTCGTTCTATCGGGGGAAGGGCTTCAACTTCACCTTCCCATGGCGTGACGGGATCTTCTTCGACCTATGAGCACGACCCAGATCGTCATCCTCGCCTTTGCCGCCGTCGGCCTGTTCGGAGCCCTGGCCATCGCCAGCGTCGCCCTGCGCCGCGGTTCGGCCGCCGAGCCGGTGACGGGCTCCACCGATCGCAGGGCCATGCGTCGTGACCGGGCGCGTCGCCGCGCCTCCGCCGAAGCCGCGGCGCCCGAGGCGGCACCGGTCGGGGCCGGCCACGACGAGGGGCCGCCGCCCATCGACCCGGTGACCATCAAGCAGGACGTCGGACCCGAGGAGTACGGGGTGACCCGGCGCCAGTTCTTCAACCGCGGGCTTGCCGGGATCTTCGGACTCTTCATGGCCCAGATGGGGATCTTCTCCCTCGGGTTCATGTGGCCCCGGATCAAGGCAGGTGGATTCGGATCCAAGGTTGCCGCCGGGAAGGTGGACGAACTCACCGCCCAGGTGTTCCTCCCCGACGGGCGGGTGAGCCCGCTCTTCATCCCTGCCGCCCAGGCCTACCTCGTTCCCTTCCAGGGCGAACAAGCAGGAAGCAGCTTCGACGGTCTCCCGGTCGTGGCCGGTGGTCTCATGGCGCTGTGGCAGCGGTGCGTGCACCTCGGCTGCCGGGTGCCGCAATGCGACTCGTCACAGGGCTTCGAATGCCCCTGCCACTCGTCCAAGTACAACTACCACGGCGAGTACGAGGGCGGTCCGGCGCCGCGCAATCTCGATCGATTCGTCGTCACCGTCGATGACGCCGGGCAACTCATCATCGACACCGGACAGGTGATCCAGACCTCGCGGGCCTCGAACAAGACCGCGGTGTACCCCCAGGGGCCGTCGTGCATCTGACCGAGGCAGGAGCCATCCGCTGATGGGCATCGGTGCCGCAACCCTGGCGATCGTCGCCGTCGCCGTCATCGCCTGGCTTGCCTTCCTCGTCCGCAACACCCGGATCCGACATCGCCGCGACCTGCCGCCCCCCAACCTCTCCCCGTATCTCACCGACGACGACCTCGAGACCAAGCGCCTCGACCGGGTGCTCCTTGCGGCGCTCGTGGCGGTCGCCGTGATCGCCATCGTGATGCCCTTCTACTACCTCAACGAGACCGCTCGCCAGGAATCCGCCGCCCACGAGTTCGACGACATCGCCATCGAGCGTGGTCATGAGTGGTTCGTCGAATACCAGTGCGGCAATTGCCACGGCGCCAACGGAGGTGGCGGTGGTGCGAGGTACGTCGAGGCCCGCTCCAGGCTGGAGACCACGTGGGCCGCCCCGGCGGTCAACGACGTGCTCTATCGCTACACCGAAGAAGAGGTGCGGTACTGGCTGGTCTATGGACGTCCTGGCACCCCGATGCCCGCCTGGGGAGCCGAGGGCGGTGGCCCGCTCAACACCCAGCAGATCGACGAGCTGATCGCCTACCTCGACAGCATCCAGATCCCCCAGAGCGAGGTCCTGGCCGCCGTGGACGGCCGGGTCGATCTCGAGCTCAGCCGGCTCGCCGGCGCCGATGCCCAGGTGGCTGCGGTCGTGGCGGACCAGCAGGCAGCCATCGCCGCACTCGAGGCGATCCCGGGGCAATACGACGCCATCCGCGATCTCCCCCGCCGGCTCGAGTCGCTGCTCACCGACCCGGCGACATGCACGGACGAATCGGCGGCACTGCTCGCCACGTCGTGCTCCGGCACCGCCTCCGACCAGGACCGCGATGGGCTGTCCGATGCGACCGAGATCAACCTCGGCAGCCTCGTGGCCCAGGTCGTCGCCGGGGCGCCGCCTTCGGATGCCCGCACCGCCATCGAGAAGCTGGCATTCGACCCGACGACGGGCTTCAGCACCTCGGAGGGCGCCACTCCGATCGCCGACCTCGAGGGTGCCCGACTCCTCATCACCGATCTCGGCACCATCGAGCGCGACCTGCGCCTCGCCGCACAGAACCTCGACGTGCTCGTGGCGACGGCCCAGGCCGGACTCGACTCCGTGCTCGCCTCCCAGGAGGCGCGCCGCTACGCGGTCGACATTCCTGCCCTCGCCGTAGAGGCGTTCGATGGCAACGTCACCCGGGCGCAAAGGGCGGTCGGCCTGTTCAACGCCTACTGCGCCCGATGCCACACCGCGGGATTCTCGGCCGGCATCGCGTTCACCCAGGAGCCGGGCTCGGGCGCCATGGGCCCATCCCTGCGAGAAGGCCGCTCCGTGGTGCAGTTCCCGAGCATCGACGACCACTACGACTTCGTCGTGAAGGGATCCACGAACGGCGTCCGGTACGGGGTCAACGGCGTCGGCCGAGGCTGGATGCCGGGCTTCGGCGCCATGCTCAGCAGCGATGACATCATGCTCATCGTCGAGTACGAAAGGGCCCTGCGATGATCGGACGCCTGCACCGCGACGACAGCGGGATGTCGAAGCTGGAGTGGCTCGGAGTCGTCCTCACCGCCCTCGTCCTGCTCTCGCTCATCCCCCAGTTCCGCGCCATCCTCGATGTGCTGTACGAGAACCTGGTGGGCAAGAACAACGTCGCCGCCGACGGCACTCCGGCACCCGGCGTGCTCGTGCGCGGGATCATCGTGGGGGTCTCGTCGATCGCGGTCTTCTGGGGAAGCGTGTACCTGATCAACTACACGAATCTCGGCCGCCGCCTCGCCTTCCTCACCACCGGGGCGGCCTTCTTCGGATTCCTCGCCATCGTGGGGTTGCTGTACACGATGTATGCCCCTCGCGGCCTGCGCCCCCAACTGGTGGCCGGCCTCAATGCGTTCCAGTTGCGCATCCTGCCCGGGGCCCTCATGCTGGGTTCGCTGCTGCTCTTCGCCATGTTCGTGGCGGCGCTGAGCCGCTACGAGAGCGAGCAGGAGGAGTAGGCACCAGGCAACCGCGTCTTGCCGGTGCCGAGAACCTGGTGCCTATCCGCTCTGCGCCAGGTAGAACGTGAGCACCTGGAGTTCGGTGGCCAGGTCGACTCGGCGCACGTCGACTCCCTCGGGCGGCTTCACCACCGTCGGGGCGAAGTTCAGGATGGAGCGGACCCCCGCTGCGGCGAGAGCATCCGCCACTCCCTGGGCGGCGTGGGCCGGGGTGGCGATGATCCCGATCGACGCCTTTCGCGCCGCCACCGCCCGTGCCAGACCCTCCATCGACTCGACGGCGAGCCCGTCGATCTGGGTGCCCACCTTGACGGGATCGATGTCGAAGAGACCGACCACCTGAAAGCGCCGCTCGCCGAAGCCCCCGTAGCTGGCCAACGCCCGGCCGAGGTTCCCGATGCCCACGATCACCACCGCCCAGTCCCGGGTGAGGCCGAGTTCGATGCGGATCTCGTGCTTGAGGTGCTCGACTTCGTAGCCCACGCCCCGAGTGCCGTGGGTGCCCAGGTACGAGAGGTCTTTGCGGATCTTGGCGCCGAGGACGCCCGCCATCTCGGCAAGCTCGTCCGACGAAACCCGTTGCTGGCCCGCAGGAAGGTTCTCCAGGCACCTGAGGTACACGGGAAGCCGCTGCACGGTGACTCGGGGAACGGGCCTTCTCACCATCGCGGCAATATAGGCAGGGGTCCCGAGGCCGAAATCACCGAAGGGCGCGACGCACCTCGCGTCGATCGAACCGGCCGGCGAGCACCTCGATGCCATCACGAAGCACGACGGGCACCCGATCACCAAAGCGATCGGCGAGGCCGGCGGCGTCGACATCGATCGACTCGACCGTGTGGTCGCGCCGCTGCGCCACTGCGGTGACCCAGGGAAGGGCCTCGTGGCACAACGAGCAGGTTGCCCGCGTGAGGAACAGCAGGTCGCTCACCGCAGTACCGTCCCCCCGGTGCGAATCGGAACCACCATCGCCATCCTCCTGCTCGTCGCCTTGTTGCTCGTCGCCGGTGTGGTCTTCGTCATCCGGCTCGGCTCGGTGACCTGAGAGGGTACGCGGAGAGGGCGTCCCGGAATGTGAGATCGGCCGAGGAATCCAGCCGACCTCACGCCGAACCCGCCTCATCCGCGCAAGCCCTGAAGCCCACCGACAACCCTTCGGTGAGGCCGAGACCCTCGTCGGCCCTGCCGCGAGGGATGGCGATCGCCATGAGCCCGTGCGAGTCGCAGTGAACGATCGGGGCATGGCCCTCGCCGTAGCCGGCGGTCCAAGCCACTTCGTGCTCCACCCGTCCCACGCGCAGCATCACCGCCGTTCCCGGGCGGATCCCCGCAAGCTCGAGATCCGCCGGTGACACGTTCGTCTGAGCGTTGCCATAGCCGTCGATCCACCAGACCTCGCCCGACACCCAGCCGTCGCCGTGCTCGACCAGCGGCAGCAGGAGCGGCATCACCCCACCCGGATCGATCTCGGGGCCGAGGTCGCCGAGCGACGCCTCGCCTGAGGCCAGCACCGCCGCGGCCGGAGCGAAGAGGTCGCGCCCGTCGAAGGTGGAGCCTGCTGCGGGAAGCCGGAACGCCGCCGCCTCGAGGGCAACGAATCGATCGGCCCCACCCACCATCGCCACCGCCGGGGCGAGCAATCCGTTGTCCGGACCGACGAAGAACCCGTGCCGCGTGGAGGCAGCGATGGCCCGTCTCGCCGTGCCCACTCCGGGATCCACCACCGCCAGCACCACGCCATCGGGCAGGTACTGCACCGCTCGCAGCAGGGCGAGCGCCCCGGCACGGACATCACCTCGGGTGATGCCATGGGTGATGTCGATCACACGCGTGCCCGGGGCGATGCGCTCGATGACGCCGTGCACCGCACCGACGAACTCGTCACGAAGGCCGAAGTCGCTCAGGAAGGAGATGGGCAGGGAGGGCATGGGCCGCGGAGGATACCGGCCGCGGCGCCCGGCAGCCCGGCCGGTACGATGAGCGCCCGAACCGAGGACTCCGGTGCACGACGGACATCACGGCGCTTTGCTCGACGATCTGGCCAGGCGCCGGGGCGTGGTGATGCTCGTCGGCGGACCCGACACCGGGAAGTCGACGCTCGCCCGCGACCTCCTCGCCGCCGTGGTGGCAGCAGGAAAGACCGCGGCGTACGTCGATGCCGACATCGATCAGACCATCGTCGGTCCTCCCACCTGCACGGGCCTCAAGTTCGTGCGCGACGAAAGCGACCTCTCCTCGCTGTCGCAGCCGGACCAGCTTCACTTCGTGGGAGCCATCTCCCCGGACGGCGTCGTCCTCCAGCAGGTGGTGGCCACCGCGGCGCTCGTCGATGCCGCCCGAGACCGGGTCGACCTCGTCGTCGTCGACACCACGAGCGCCATCGCCGGGGTGGCGGGCCAGACCCTGAAGTATCACAAGATGGAGCTCTGCCGCCCCGACATCGTCATCGGTCTCGAGCGCGGCGCCGAGCTCGAGCCCGTCGTCGGCATGCTGCGGCGGTTCTTCTCGGCGCAGGTGGACACAGCGTCGGTCGATCCCGACGTGCGGCCCGCCAACCCGGAGACGAGGCGGGCACATCGCGCCAAGGCGTTTGCCGCCGCCTTCGCCGAGCCGCTGCAGCGGTGGCGGGTGCGGAGCACGGTCTTCGCCCCCACCCTGCCCGAGGGTCTCGACCTCGGCCGCCTCGACGGGGTCCTCGTCGGACTCCAGGACGGCTCCGGTGCATGCCTGGGACTCGGGGTGCTCGAACACGACGAGGGGGTGCTGCGCGTGGTCACCAATCAGGGCGATGGGATGCGAGGCCTCCGGCTGGGCTCCATGCGCCTCGACCTCGCCACCTTCGACGTCCACCGGGTGAGGCTCGGCGAAGTGATGTTCGGCCTCTGATCCGGCACCAGGTTCCAGGTACCAGCCGAGACTCGGAATCTTCCTGGTGCCTAGTGCCTAGTGCCTGGCACCTCTTGCGTCCCCATCTCCCGCAGCTTGTACTTCTGCACCTTGCCGGTCACGGTCATGGGGAACTCGTCGATGAAGGCGACGTGGGCGGGCACCTTGTAGTGGGCGATCCTCCCCCGGCAGAACTCCCGCACCCCTTCGGCGTCGAGTGACGAACCGGGTCGGGCGATGATCCATGCCATGACCTGCTCGCCGAACCTGGCATCGGGAACCCCCACCACCTGGGCGTCGACGATCTCGGGGTGGGTCAGAAGGTACTCCTCGATCTCGCGGGGATAGACGTTCTCACCACCCCGGATGATCATGTCCTTGATCCGGCCCACGATGCTCACATACCCGTCGGCATCCATCGTGCCCCGGTCGCCGGTGTGCATCCATCCGCCGGCGTCGATGCTCTCCGCGGTGCGTTGCGGATCGTTCCAGTAGCCGATCATCACCGAATACCCGCGGGTGCAGACCTCGCCGGATACCCCCCGGGGCACGGTCGCACCCGTCTCCGGATCGACGATCTTCGTTTCGACGTGCGGATGGGTCCGACCGACGGTGGCCACCCGTTTGTCCAGGTCGTCGTCGACACGGGTCTGGGTCGACACCGGCGAGGTCTCGGTCATGCCGTAACAGATGGTCACCTCGGTCATGTGCATGTCCGACATGACTCGCTTCATCGTCTCGACCGGACACGGCGCCCCGGCCATGATCCCGGTGCGCAGACTGCCGAGATCGACGGCGGCGGCATCGAGGGCCTCGAGTTCCGCGATGAACATCGTCGGCACCCCGTAGAGGCTGGTGCATCGCTCCGCCTCGACGGCCGCCAGCACCGCACCCGCCTCGAAGGCGGGGCCGGGAACCACGATGGTGGCTCCGTGGGAGGTGCAGGCAAGGTTGCCCAACACCATGCCGAAGCAGTGGTAGAAGGGCACCGGCACGCACACCCGATCCTGTTCGGTGTATCGGCACCACTCCCCGACGAAGAACCCGTTGTTGAGGATGTTGCGGTGGCTGAGCGTGGCGCCCTTGGGGAATCCCGTGGTGCCCGACGTGTACTGAAGGTTGATCGGCTGCCCGGGATCGAGGCTCCGCTGCCTGGTTGCGAGATCGCCGGCGGACACCTTCCCCGGCGACGACAGCTCGGCCCACGGTTCGGACCCGAGAAACACGGTCTCTTCGAGTGTGGGCGGAGCAACCTCGGTGAGCATGGCTCGGTAGTCCGAGGTCTTGAAGCTCGGGGCGGAGACGAGAAGCCGGCAGCCCGACTGGGTGAGGGCGTACTCGACCTCCGAGGTCCGGTACGCCGGATTGACGTTCACCAGGATGGCGCCGGTCTTGGCGGTGGCGTATTGCAGGAGTACCCATTCGGCGCAGTTCGGGGACCACACTCCCACCCGATCTCCGACTTCGATCCCGCGGCGGAGGAGGCCGCGAGCCAGCAGGTCGACGGCATCGTCGAACTCCTCGAAGGTGTAGCGCAGCTGCTGGTGGCGCACCACGAGGGCTTCGCGGCTGCCAAAGCGCCTCACCGCGCGCTCGAGGTTCGCTCCGATGGTCTCCTCGAGGAGCGGCTGATCGGTCGGACCCCGATCGATGGACAGTTCCGTGACACACCTCCGGTGGACGACATCACCTGGGTATCAGGTAGACCGTGCCGGGCGCCAGGGGAAGTCGGCACCAGGGAGCAGGCACTAGGCACCACCAGAGACCAGAGCTCCGATGCCCGACGCCTGGGAGACACGCACGCGCTAAGGCCCAAGGAACCTCTACGACGTCCCTCCCCGCACTTCCCCGAACGAGGTGGTGATCGCATCGGCACCTTGGGCCTTGCATCGCCGAACCTACGGCCCCAGGAGTCGTCGGTCAACCACCTCGCCCAGGTTCACTTTTCGCGCCATTCGCCGCGCAGCTGCGGTCAATTGGCCGAAGACCACGACCACTCGTGGGCCGAGGCCGGGTTGCCCACATATCCACACCAATCCACAGGGGGTTGTGCACATCGACTGTCGACAAGGCCCTGGTTGACATCTTTTTCGCGTGAGGGCCGGAGGCAGATGCCAGATACCAGACACCAGATGTCAGATCCGATCTGGGTACCGGGTGCCAGGCACCGGACCTCGAGTGATGCGAGTTCTGGAATCTGGAATCTGGAATCTGGCTCTACACCACCAACCCGTTGTACAACTCGATGAGGCGGTCGGCGGTGGCGTCCCAGGAGAACGCGGCGGCATGGTCGACGGCACCGGCGGAGAGACGCTCGGCATTGGCGGGGTCATCGAGAATGCGTCGCAAGGCCCTGGCGTAGTCGGCGGGACTGTGCCCGGCGACGAGGTAGCCCGATCGGTCGTCGTCGACCGAGTAGGCGAGCCCGCCGACCCGTGAGGCCACGACCGGGGTGCCGCATGCCTGCGCCTCCACGGCGACGAGGCCGAACGACTCGGACCGTGACGGAACGATGACGGCATCGGCGGCGCGATACACGCAGGCGATGTCGGCGTGGGGGCGGGGAGGCAGGAAGGTCACACGCCCCGGCGCCCGCAGCGCAGCAAGCGCCTCGAGGCGGGTGAACTCGCTCTCGCCCACCGGCCCGCTCGGCCCACCGACGACGAGGAGCCGGACCCCCTCGAGGGAGCCGACCGCCTCGATGGCGACATCGACCCCCTTCAGCGGCTGGATCCGTCCCACGAACGCGACGAGCGGACCTGGCTCGAGTCCGAGTCGGGCCCGAGCCCGTTCCTTGTTGCCCGGACGGAAGACCGAGTGGTCGACCCCGGGTGGCGACACGCAGATCCGCTCGGGATTCGCCTGGTAGTGCTCGATGAGATCCGCGGCCTCGGCGGGTGTCGACGCCACCACGCACCCGGCCCGGGCCACCACCTCGGTCTCGGCGGCGAGGCGCACCAGCGACTCGCGGGGCTCGCCGGGCGCTCGCGTGGCCTCCTTGACCCGCCCGAGGGTGTGAAACGAGATGGCCAGCGGAATCGAGAGCACATCCTGCAGGACGGCGCCTGCCCACCCGGAGAGCCAATAGTGGCTGTGGAGGAGGTCCGGTGTCGCATCCTGTTCCGCGATCCACTTGGCCACCCCCTCGGCGAACGAACCCACGAGGTCGGCGCGTTCCCTGCCATCGGCGTCGATCTGGATGACGCAGTACCCCGGGGCGACCTCGGTCTCGTCGGGAGCGCCGTCCTCGCCGCGCCGGGTGAAGACATCCACCCGGATGTCGCGCCCCGCCAGTGTCCGCGCCAGGGCATCGATGTACACGTTCATTCCGCCGGCATCACCCACTCCCGGAGTGGCGAGCGGTGAGGAATGGATGCTGAGAAAGGCCACCCGCCGGATCATGTCGAACCCTCGAGCAGGAAGAGTGGGCGGGGCAGGGCTCCGAGGCGGCCCTTGTACTCCTCGCTCCCCTTGAGAAAGTCGAAGCGCCGTCGACCCGACACGATGGCGGCCTCGATGAGCGATGTGACGAGCACGATGCCGGGCGACAGCGCACTCCGGGTCTGATCGAACGCCGAGTTGTACAGGTAGTAGGTGTCGGCATCCTCGAACCCGAATGCGGCCCCGACCGCGTTGCCGACACCATCGAGCAACACGTCGATGACGGCGCCGGCGTCGGCGACGAGGGATGTGAAGAAGCCCTCCATCTCGCCGGTCATGAAGACCCCCTTGTCGCCGCCGGCGGTGCGGTGCATGGCGGCGAACCGCCCCACGGCGTCGGGATCGCGATGCAGCACCGGAGTGCCTGCCTCCTCGGCGAAACGACGGTGCTTGCGCCGCACCTCATGACGCTGTTTTCCATCGAGAGCAGCAAGATAGGCCTCCGGGTCTCGAGGCAGATCGAGGACCATGGCGGCGTCGTGCTGGCGCTTCGCCAGTGCAACACCTGCCAAGCCAAAGGCATGCTGCAACGGTCCGGCCGCCTCGATCGGCAAGGAGTCGAACTCGACGCGAAACCCCCTGCCGAGCAGCGCCGCGATCTCACCGGCGGCCATCGCCGGCTCGGGACCGAGCGGCGAGTGGTAGTCGGTCAGGTCGGCTTCTCCGGCGAGACGAACCACGCCCTGATCATGGACGACGACCAGCCCCCCGCCCCCGGACCGCCTCACGATGAGTTCGCCCTGCGGCCGGTGACGCCACCACGCCCTGAGGAAGCCGGGCCGAGGGAACGGACCGGTATGGGGGGCAAGTGCCTCGAGACCGTCGAGGACCGACCAGTCGGTCATCGCTCGATGACGGTGAGACTCCCCACGGGGGCACCACCGCCAAGGACCTCGGGGGAGATCACCGCTGCGAGCTGCTCCCGTGGGTATCCGGACAGAATCCCGAGATCGGACATGAGGGTGAGGATCGCCACCGTCGCCGCGGCGCCGTCACCGGTCCAGCACTTGGCGGCGAAGCCGATCCCTCCCTCGGGCCAGGCGATCCCGATGCATCCCATGGCCCCGCCCTTGACCACGGCGGGGAACCATCGGGCTATCTGGGTCTCCGGGCGATCACCATCGCGGAGGAGCGAGGCAAATCGCATCGTCGCGGTCCGCACCCGGGCGAATCCCGGATCGACGGCGACCCGGGAGAACATCCGGGCCAGACCGACGGCGTCGGCGCGGGGGGTGGGCACACCGCAGCCATCGACTCCTGCCGGCCGCATCGCCGCTCCCATCAGCTCTTCGGCGAGTGCGATGACCTGCCGCTGCAGGGGGTGGTCGGCAGCGGTGTATTCGAGCGGCCAATCCCGGGCCACGCATGCCCGGAGCATGGCGGCGTGCTTGCCCGAGCAGTTGTGGAACACCCGCTCTCGCTCCACCCGGCCGCGCCGCACCCAGATCGCCTCGGCATCGCCAGAACTCGGGTAGTCCGGCGGACATCTCAGGTGGCCCGCGTCGAGGCCCACCTCGAGCAGCATGTGTTCGACGAGGGTGACGTGGATAGGGAACGCGCTGTGGCTGGCGTCGGCGACGGCCAACTGCTCGAGGCCGAGGGCCGCCCCGTTGGCATCGGTGACCGCCGCCTGGATCGGCTTGAGGGCGGAACGGAGGAAGAAGCTCCGACCCGAAGCCTCACCGTTGGTGGCGATGATCCGCCCGGTGGCGTCGACGGCGGCGGCAGCAACCGGGTGCACGGCCTCGATCAGGCCGCTCCGTATCGAGCCGACGATCACTCTCGGGCCAGCAACTCACCTGGATCGGCGAGGCCTTCCCGATACCGACGGGTCAACTCCTCCTGGAGCCGATCGAGAGCGGCATAGACGATCTTGCGCTGCATCGAGATCTCGACTTCCACCTCGGTGAGGAAGGTGTGGGTGTCGCGCAGGTCGTCGTCGCTCAACCCCGGCAGCCTCGACAGGAAGTCGGACTGGAGGGCGCGGTCGATGAGTCGCCGACCCGGCGAGGGAATGTCGGGCACCTCGACGGAGACCGACCGGCTGGGGAGTCCGGGGTGCGGGGTGTACGCCCCCTCCGAAAGGATCCGGGGAAGGGCCTCGAGCAGGGTCTGCTGCTCTTCGCCGGCGCGGCGGCGCATCTCGAAGGCGAGAAGATCCATGCGACCATGGAGCATGCGTCGGTAGAAGGAGAGCTCCACATCGAGGTCGTCGCACATCGCCCGACGCGACCGCAACTCATCGAGGGGAAGGCTGGCGAGGGCGACGAGGAACCCGGCGTCCTGGATCTGATCGATACGGCGGCGCTTGATGTCGGTCACAGGATGGAGCGTAGATGATGCATGAACCGGTCAGGGGCACACAGCCCGAACCGTAGGATACGGATTCACCGCAACCGTTCCACCGGGTCGCATGCCGAAATGCAGGTGGTAGGCCCCGGGGGCCGCATTCCCGGTGTCACCGTTGTATCCGATCAGCTGCCCACGCGTGACCCGCTGGCCGTCGACAAGTCCCTCGGCGTACCCGTCGAGGTGCGCATAGAAGTACTTCACCCCGTGGTCGGCGTACAGGTTGATCACCGTGCCGCCGAGACTCGAGGTGGAGAGGCGCACCACGCCGTCGCTCACCGCAACCAGTGGGGCCCGGTACACGGCAAACATGTCGGTGCCTTCGTGCGAGCGGCCTCCCGCCCGCGGAAAGCCCCACGAGTCGATGAATGAGGTCGGGGCCGCGATCGGACAGATGAATCCGGGCGTGATCGACATGGGTACCCCCTCCGACGGGGCGCCGAGGGCGGCGCGGATGGCATCACGCTGGCGTTGCTCGGCCTCCCGACGGAGGCGCTCCTCTTCCTCCCGGCGGCGCTGCTCGGCGAGCGCTGCCGATGCGGCCACGTAGTCGGTGTCCGCCTGGGCGAATTCGGCCGAAGCGGCGGCAAACAGCTCATTCATCCGGACCACCACGGCATCTGCCTCCACGCGCAGGTCGGACAACCGGCTCGAGTCGGCATCCAGTTCGGCCTGGAGCCTCTCCATCTCGGCCGTCGTCGCCAGAAGGGCATCGAGCGCCGAGGAGTCGGAGTCGACGGCAAGGGCCAGGACCTCGCGGGCGATGATGGACTGCTGGGCTTCCTCGGGATTGAACACCGCATTCAGGTCTCCGCGCTCGTCGCCGTGCATGTACGAATCCACGGCGCGGCCGCGGATCTCGTCGCGGAGATCACGAATGCGCGAGTCGTACAGGTCGATCTGAGAGCGCAGCCGCGCCACGCGAAATGTCACTTCCTGGAGCTCCGCATTCAGTGCCTCGTACGAGGCCACCGCAGCATCGAGGTCGGCGAGCGCTGCCGCCCTCTCCAACGCTGCCTGCTCGCGCTCCTGACGCGCTCGTTCGACCTCCTCCTCATCGATGGAGAAGGCCGGGGTCATGCCCTGGGCGAGGGACAGTGCGACGAGAGCGGCGAGCGCGAGCACGCGCCGCCGGGGCAGCTTCACGGATGGCATCGTATGGCCGGAACCCTTCACTTCCTGGGATTCACTTCGGCAGGAGCGCGCTCCAAGTGAATGGGATGGTGGGGGCAAACCGGGTATATGGGGAATCAGGGGACCTGATGCCCGATTCCCAATGCCCGAGGCCCGACGGAAACCCGGTACCGGGTACCGGGTGCCGGACCCCGGATCCGGGAATCGTACATCGAGTCGGGAATCGGGAATCGGGCGACGGGTATCGGGCAACACCTCTACCCTCCCCCGATGCCCCTCCGCTTTCGGCCCGATCTCGATCGCATCGAGGCATACCGGCCGGGGCGCGCCATCGGCGAGGTGGCGGCCTCCTATGGGCTCGACCGGGTGATCAAGCTCGCCTCGAACGAGAGCCCCGAACCGCCCTTCCCCGAGGTGACCGCCGCCATCGCCCGGGCGGTGTCGGGGCTGAATCGGTATCCCGACAATGCCCGTCCCGAACTCGTCCAGGCCCTGGCTCGGTTCCACGGAGTCCCCGCCGAACGGATCTGGACCGGCAGCGCCAGCAACGAGCTGATGCTCATCACCGGGCTCACGATGACGGCTCCGGGAACGAGTGCGGTGTTCGCCTGGCCCTCGTTCAGCCTGTACGAGATCGCCACCCGGGCCGGGTTCGGGAAGGACCTGCCGGTGCCGCTCGACGCCGACCATCGTCACGACCTGGCGGCTATGCGCGCCGCGGTCCGACCCGACACCACGATCGTGTATGTGTGCAACCCGAACAATCCGACGAGCACGCACGTCGCGGGCGACGAACTCGAGCAGTTCATCGACTCCCTCCCGAAGGACGTACTCGTCGTGGTCGACGAGGCCTACGCCGACTTCGCCACCGCCTCCGACTTCCGATCGATGCTGCCGCTGGCAGCGACACGGGACAACGTGATGGTCACCCGCACCTTCTCCAAGGTGTACGCATTGGCCGGGCTCCGCGTCGGATACGCGGTCACCGCTCCGGAGTCGATCGCCGCCTTCCGCAGGATCCAACTCCCCTTCTCCGTGAACGCCCTCGGTGAGGCGGCGGCGATCGAGGCGCTACGGCACCAGGATCGGGTGCGTCAAAGGGTTGCGAGCAACGCTGCCGGCATCGCTCGCCTCACCACGGCACTGCGCGCCGCCGGGGTGGCGGTGGCCGACAGCCAGGCGAACTTCGTCTATGCCGGCTTTGGTGTGCGCGCGGCCGAACTCACCGAAGGCCTGCTCCGCGTCGGTTACATCGTGCGCCCGGTGCCCCCGCAGGGCTGGCTCCGCATCACCGCGGGCACGGAAGAGGAGATCGAGGGGTTCCTGGAGGCTCTACGCGGGCTGTTGTAGCGGTCCCCGCAGCACGCAATACGCAATGCGCAATGCGCAATGCGCAATGCGCAATACGCGAAGACGCGTTGCCGCGAATTGCGAATTGCGGGAAGCCGCCGCCAGGCGGCTGACCCTACGAAAGCACCGTCAAGATCGACCAGAACGCCGCGGCGGCAAGCAGCGCACCATCGAAGTAGGCAAGGCTTCCGGGGATCGGCCCCTGAACGAAGAATCCCCCGGCGCGCAGCAGGGTGCCGAGATTGCGTCCCGCCACGAGCGCGATGGCCGCCGCCACGGCCGCTCCGATGGCGGCGAGGAGATCCGGCGCCCACAGAGCGCCCCCGACCGCTCCGGCGAGCACCGCACCCACGATGAGTGCGACCAGCGGATCGAGGATCGGCATCTCCGAACGATCCGAGAACCACGATACGACCACGGCCGTGGTCAGCACGAAGAGAAACACCAGGGTCTCGTCACGGGAGCGCAACCGCAGCAGCACGGCGGCGGAGGCACCGGCCGCGGCGATGAGGGCAACCGTCGCCCCGGCGGCGAAGGAGTCGATAGGCCGCAGCATCGGGCGGAAGACGCTCGCAATGAGCACGAGCAGCACGGCTCCGATGGTGGCCGCGGCCATTCCGAATGGTCCGAACCGGAACGAGGCGAGCGCCCCGGCTCCGATGGCGAGGAGGATCACCGCATTCGCCATCGGGAGGCTGCGCCGATCGGTCGCTCCGGTGAGATCCATCGCCCACACCGAGGAGACGAACACGACCATCACGGTGAACCACTCGAGAGAGAGGGCGTTGCCGACGAACAGCAGGATGAAGGTGAGCAGCACCAACGCCGCCTCGATCCCGATCGGGGAGCGCACCACGAGTGCGCCGCCCGACACCGGCGGGATCACCGCAACCTCGGCGCCCGGCCCCACCAGCGCATCGGGCCCAGCCCGGTTGCCGTCCACCCACACCTGCGCGGTCTGCAGCGCACGACCGAAATCGGCGCCGAAGCGAGCGGTGGCAGTGGCGAGCACTTCGCCGACGGTGGCACCGTCGACATCCGTGGAAGCGGTACCCGCCAGTTCACGCAGATTGGCGAAGAGGCGCAGCCGTGCCATCAGCCGCCCACCGGTTCGACGGCTCCGATGATCACGGCCCTGCCGTCGGGCCGCACCGACTCGAATCCCCATGCCGCTCCCACACGCCACACCGCGGTGACGAGGTCGCTCCCCGGGATCACCATGTCCGTGAACCGACACGAGAGCCGGCGGACCCGCGTGGGGTCGCCTGCGACGAGGTGCTCGACGAGTCCGCCGGTGACGAGCGAGAGCGTGCCGAGGCCGTGGTTGATCACCCCGGGCAGTCCGACCATCCGGGCGACGGCGTCGTCGAGGTGGATCGGATTGTGATCGCCCGATGCGGCCGCGTACGCCGCCGGCATCCCGACGGCGATGTGTCTGACGATCACCGCCACCGGATCTCCGCGCGGCGGCGATTCCGGTTTCGGCGATGACGGGCGTTCGGTGCCGCTGCCTCCCCCTCGCACGAAGATCGTCGCCGACTGTTCGTTGACGGCCTCGCCGCCCGGGGTGGTGGCAGTCACCCGTCCGACGAAGGTCGCCCCCTTGCCCTTGTCCTCCACCGACACCAGCGCCGGCGTGAGCACGAGGGTTTCGCCGGGGCGGATCGGGCGGTGGTGGATGATCTCCTCCTCCCCGTGCACGATCATGAGCGGGTTCTCCACCCCGAGTTCGGGATCCGAGGTGATCACGCCGAGCAGCGGCAGTCCGTGGACCACGGGGAAGACCACCGGCGCCACCTGATCCGGACCGGGGAGATGCCGCGGATTCGTGTCGCCCGAGGCCGCGGCATAGGCGGCAATGGCGTCGGCCCTGATCTCGACGGTGATCGGGGGATACACCTTGCCACCGAGGGCGAAGTTGAGAGGCACACGGAAAGGCTACCCGCTACCCGCGGCCCGTCACCCGCTTATGGCCGTCGTTACCCGTCACCCGTTGCCCGATGGTCTCGGTCGGGAGTCGGGCACCGGCGTCGCTCAGGTCGCCGGAAGCACCATCCCCGTGCACTCCCCGAATCCGAGCCTGGGGAGGCCGGGGCGTTGGCACCAGCCGCGCAGGGTCACCGTGTCGCCGTCGCGCAGGAAGGTGCGCTCGGTGCCGTCGCCCAACCGCAAGGGTTCGGCGCCATTGCGGGTGAGCTCGATGAGACTCCCCTCGGACCCCCGTGTCGGACCGGAGATGGTTCCCGAGGCGTAGAGGTCTCCCGGCCGGACGTTCGTTCCGTTGATGGTGACATGGGCCAGCTGCTGCGCCATCGTCCAGTAGTTGCCCGCAAAGTTCGTGCGTGTCACCACCTGCCCGGCGGCAGCACCGTGCGGTTGCAGCGTCACCTCGAGCTCGAGGTCGAGTGCCCAGTCGCCGCGGGTGCGGAGATACTCCACCGGCTCCGGATCCTGGGGGACCCCCGGTACGAGGTAGGGCGAGAGCGCTTCGAGGGTCACCACCCACGGCGACACCGTCGTGGCGAACGACTTGCCGAGGAAGGGGCCCAGCGGGACGTACTCCCAGCGCTGGATGTCGCGGGCACTCCAATCGTTGACGAGCACCAGCCCGAAGATGTGATCGGCGGCGGAGTCGGCAGAGATCGAGTCACCGAGCGCATTGCCGGGGCCGGTGATGAATCCCACCTCGAGTTCGAAGTCGAGGGCTGTGGTGGGGGCGGTGTGCGGCGGCGCCTCACCCGGCCGAACCTGACCGCGGGGTCGCCGCACCGGGGTTCCCGACACCACGATGCTGCTGCTTCGTCCGTGGTAGGCGACGGGCAGGTGACGCCAATTGGGATTGAGGGGCTCGGTGCCGGGGCGAAAGAGACTCCCGAGATTGGCGGCGTGATGGATGGAGGAGTAGAAGTCGACGAAATCCCCGGGATCGAAGGGACGCACCATCGACAACCCGGCTCGTGCCTGCACCGCCCCGCCGGGCAGCCGATCGAATCGATCGGTGGTGAGCAGTTCGGTGAGGGCGATCCTGGTCTCCAGCCAGGCGGTCCGGCCCAGGGCGAGGAACGGGTTCAGCGTCGGCGCCGACAATGCCGCGCCATGCGGAAGCAGACCAACTCCGGCGGCGACGCGCAGATCGATGGCGTGATCGCCGATGGCCACGGCGAGGCGAGGGCCCTCCCCTGCATCGATCACCCCATACGGAAGGTTCGCCAGCGGAAAGTCGCTCCCATCGGGAACGGGAATGCGTGAAGTCACGAGGCCTCCGGGAACATGCCGAGGGAGGCGAGATCCGCCACGGGCTCGTCGAACGAGCACGATCCGTATCCGACGAAGAGACCACTGCGAACCGCTCCGAGGGTGGCGCCATCCACCGAGCGGTCTCGCCACCTCAGGCCGCGCACATCGAGGCCGAACGCGCCGCCGTCACGCTCGGCGAGCACGTCGGCGAGTACCGGGACCGGTTCGCCCTGGTGCGCAAACGCGGTGGCAGCCAGGAGATTGAGGAACCCGTGATGGGTGAACCCGGTGGCCGGATCGACATGGCGGATCGGATGGTGCAGACCGGCGGTGGCCTTCACCGGGATCCGGCGATCGCGGCAGGCGACCAGGAATCCGCCGAGCGCCTCCGGTGACGGGAAGGCCTCGACGGTGAGACCACCGCAGCGGACCTTGGCCCCCAGCCCCCGGCCCGACGACTCCCGGACTGCGGCGAGCACGTCGAGCGAACGAACGAAGTCCGATTGCCAGGGCACCTCGAAGAAGACGACGGTACCGAATGCTCCGAGCAGGTCGAGCACCGCATCGGCATCGCCCGCCTCCGGGAAGAGGGTTTCGACCACGGCGACATCGGCCCCCCCGGACATCTCCGTCTCGAAGTCGGTGACCAGGCCGGCATCCGTCGGACGGGCGGTGACGACGAGCGACCACGGCTCCTCGTCGCCGGTCATGGTGGCGCTGAGCACGCCGGCGAGTTCGAGGAGGCGGCCGGCCGGACAGATGAAGCGCTCCAGGATCCAGGCGTGGGGCCCGGTGCGCGCCTGGCGATACTCGGCGACCGCCGCCTCCATGCCGAGGCTCGCCGGCGGAAACAACCCGGCGTAGTCGATGAGCCCGGCCAAGGCCTCGCGGCGGCCATCACGACGGGTGATCTCGAGGGGCATGGATCGCGAGGGTACCGAGAGGCGACGCGGTACGGCTGAACCGGTTCGAAGCCCGTTATCCGTTACCAGCTGCCCGTTCGCCTTCCCGGAACGGATAACGGGCAACGGGTAACCTGGCGGCCAACGACCGGAGGGGCCTTCACATGTCCGTCGATCACGACACGCTCGCTCGCGCCAAGGCGATGGCGGCGCGCGACAGCTTCCCGATCAAGGGTTTCTCGCACCTGGAGTGGTGGGTGGGCAACGCATTCCAGACCGCGCAGGTGTTTCGCAGCCTGCTCGGCTTCAAGATCGCCGGGTACCGCGGGCCGGAAACCGGAACGAGGGAAACGGCCTCGTACCTTCTCGAGCAGGGCCAGATCCGTTTCATCGTCACCGGGGCGATGGGGCCCGACCATCCGGTGAGTGAACACGTCCACCGCCACGGCCCCGGGGTGCACGACGTCGCCATCCTCGTGCCCGACGCCGAGGCCGCGTTCGAGATCGCGCTGGAACGAGGGGCCGAGGCGGCCACCAAGCCCCATGTCGTCGAAGACGCCCGCGGACGAGCCGTCGTCTCGGCCATCCAGGCATACGGCGACACCATCCACTCGTTCGTCGAGCGAGAGGGTGACCTTCCCGGCTTCGAGCCGCGCCACGACGCCGTGGCTCGGCCGATCGGACTCGAGTTCATCGATCATGTCGTTGCCAACGTCGAACTCGGGAAGATGGACTCCTGGGTCGAGTTCTACGAGCGGGTGTTCGGATTCACCCTGCTCAAGCACTTCGACGACGACGCCATCAGCACGAAATACACGGCGCTCATGTCGAAGGTGATGTGGGATGGCACCGGGATCGTGAAGTTGCCCATCAATGAGCCGGCCGAAGGCCTCAAGCGGTCGCAGATCGACGAGTACCTTCAGTTCTACCGCGGTGCCGGGGTGCAGCACATCGCCATGCACACGTCGAATCTCCTCGCCACGGTGGGTGAGACGCGAGCGCGGGGACTCGACACCCTGACGGTGCCTGCCGCCTACTACGAGGACGTCTGGCAGCGCATGTCCGGTCTCGACGTGGATCGGTCCAAGGTCGAGGACCTGCAGATCCTTCTCGACCAGGATGAGGGGGGCTACCTGCTCCAGATCTTCACCCGGATGTTGCAGGACCGGCCGACCGTGTTCTTCGAGTTCATCGAACGCCGCGGCGCCACCGGCTTCGGCAAGGGCAACTTCAAAGCGCTCTTCGAGGCGATCGAGCGCGAGCAGGAGAAGCGGGGCA
Source organism: Acidimicrobiia bacterium (assembly GCA_016215655.1). Classification (GTDB taxonomy): domain Bacteria; phylum Actinomycetota; class Acidimicrobiia; order Spongiisociales; family UBA11373; genus UBA11373. The sequence continues at coordinate 40,359 of JACRIT010000028.1, read as the reverse complement.
ACCTCTGATCGAGATCGTCGAGGTCGGACCACGGGACGGATTGCAGGCCGAGGCATCCGTCCTGCCGACGACGACCCGAATCGAGCTGATCCGGCGCATGGAGGTCGCCGGGGCGCGGCGCATCGAAACGGTGTCCTTCGCCCATCCCGGCCACGTTCCTCAGATGGCCGGAGCGGAGGAGATCTGCGCGGCCCTCGCCGATCGGTCGTTCTCTGCCATCGGACTCGTTCTCAACGAACGCGGACTCTCCCGGGCGCTCGCCTGCGACCTCGATGAGATCAACTGTGTCGCCTACGCCGCCGATGGCTACGCCCGGAAGAACTCCGGTGCGTCGGCGGCCATGCGCAATGCCGAGGCTGCCACCCTCGTCACGCGAGCCAAGGATGCTGGAAGGCGGGTGTCGGTGACCATCTCGGTGGCCTTCGGCGACCCTTTCGACGGACCGGTCCCAGCCGAGGAGGTCACCTCGCTCGCCGCCGAATTCGCTGCAGCCGGCGCCGACGAGATCGCCCTCGGCGACACGATCGGCTCGGGGAACCCGGTGATGGTCGAGCGCCTGGTGCCCGCGGTCCTCGCCGCCGCGGCCCCGGCCACGGTCCGGTGCCACTTCCACAACACCCGCAACGCCGGATACGTCAATGCGGTGGCGGCGGCACGCGCCGGTGCTCACGCCCTCGACAGCTCGGTTGGTGGCTTTGGCGGCAGCCCGTTCTCCCCGGGCGCCGGGGGCAACGTGGCCACCGAGGACCTCGCCGCCCTGCTGCGGGAGATGGGCATCGCCGTTGCCATCGACCCTCGCCTCGCTGCCGAGACCGGAGTCTGGCTCGCCGGCAGGCTCGGACACGAGCAGGCACCGGCGATGCTGGGCCGTCTGCAGACCCCGGGTGGTTTCGATTCCCCGTGAGCGTTCCCCGAAGGGGCCAACGGCCCCGTCTGCAGGGGCCAGGTGGCACCCCGGGAAGCAGGTGAGGCCCTGGCACAATGCGGACGAACGGTCACCGCGCCGCGGTCGAGAGGAATCCCCATGCGGAAGACGATCATCGCGGTCGTAGCCGCGCTGATGCTGGCGATGGCGGCATGCAGCGGAGGGGATCGGGATCCCACGACCACCACGATCGCGGACCGCACCGGTGACCCGGTGAGGGGCTTCGAGCTCTATCGCGGCGGATGCATCGTGTGCCACGGCGAGGGCGGTGTGGGCATCGAAGGCCTTGGCAAGTCATGGATCGGCACGACGTTCATCAATGAGAGCACCGATGAGGAGCTGATCGCCTTCCTCCTCGTCGGCCGGCCGACCGACGACCCGCTGAACACCACAGGCGTCGACATGCTCCCCAAGGGCGGCAACAACGCCCTCACCGAAGATGATCTGCGCGACCTCGTCGCCTTCATGAGGACGCTCAACCTGTAGCGACTGGGCCGGGCGCGGGATTTCGCCGGCGCGCCGATGGGCCCATCCGGGTGCGTCGATCTGGGGGCGCTCGCGGAACCCGCGGTCTCAGGGAGCGATCGTGGCGATGAACGACGCCTGAACCGGGTCGCCTCCGAGGTCGGACAGCGCTCGCTGGTCGGCAGCGGAGAGGTCGCCCGACTGGTCGCTGTCCACCCATAGGCGAAGCCAGACCCGTGCGCCGGTTCGCACCCCGGCGGGAAGCGGAACCGCCAGTTCCGTGGCGGTGCCCTGGTCCACGGTCACCACGGCCAGTCGTCCACCCGGAGTCCCCGCGGCGTCGGCGAGGACCTCGAGGAATGCCGGCGCCGGAGCCTCGACCCTGGTGACGATGAACGTGCGATTCTCGACCACCTGGTCGGCGACCACCACCGTCGCGGGCTCGCGACGGATGACGGTGACGATGGCCGAGGCGGCAGCCAGCGAGCCCTCCTCGTTCACTGCCATCTCGTCGCCCCCTTCGCCTGGGTTGAACTCACCGTTCTCGTCGCGATCGACCCATGCCACGACGAACAGGAGACCGGTGACGGAGAGCGGCGTCTCGAACGACAGCGTGAATGGGCCGACCTCGCCGGCGGGAAGCGGGTCGCTCACGGCGAGCACCGTTCCGGGTTCGCCTCCCTCGCCCTGGTGGACGGCGAGGAACCCGGCTGCAGGGAGCAGACCCCCGGCCACCACCAGGCTGGTGCCGTCGCTGAGTTGGGCGTCGAGGAGGGCCGAACCGGGGCTGAGCGGCGGAAGCAGGGTGATCACCACCGTCGTGGTAGCGGGATCACCGTTGGCCTCGGTGGCGATCTCGTCGATGAACGCATCCGGGGCCTCGTAGCGGAACTCCCCGTCGCCATCCATGTCGATGTGCACGGTGAGGTGGACCGTGGTGGTCTCGGCGATCGGAACGAGGAAGGGGACGGGCACGCCGGAGATCACCCCTTTGGAGACCAGTTCGCTGATCCCGATGACCTCACCGGGGGAACCACCGCTGTCGAGCCGGGCGATCACCCAGCCTGCCGAAGGCATCGACAGGGAATCGACGAGCACGGATGATCCCTCGGAGCGCTGGTCGGCGGCGACGATGTCTGCGGGTCCCGTGGCCACCGGCTCCTCCTCGATGAGCGGAAGGGTGGTGGTCGTGGTGCCCGAGGACTCGTATGAGCACGCGGCAACGAGCAGGAGCAAGACCGAGAGGAGGGCAGTGCGACGGAGCATCACAGAGGAGCGTAATGGCGGTCTGGGGATGCCAGACACCGGATACCAGACGCCGGGTGCGCCGGCTGGCCTGACATCTGGCATCTGGTACCTCGCCTGCGGGACCTTCGACTCTGGAATCGTTGACAGGCGGTGTGGAAGATTCCAGAGAGCAACCGCGACCGAGGCGACGATGCGTTTTGACCTGTCCAACCGCACCGAGTTCGCCCGGCGCATCCTCACCTTCCTGGCGGCGGCGGGGAGCACGTCACACAAGGGCGCGGAACTCGCCGAGGTCGCCGGAACCACACGGCACTACCTGCCGCAGGTGATGCGGCCGCTGGTGGCTTCCGGCTGGGTGGAGTCCGAGCCTGGCCCGACCGGGGGATACCGGCTCACCCCGGTCGCCCGCGGTGCCAGCCTATGGGACCTGGTGGCGATCATGGAGCGAACCGTCGACGACGGCCGCTGCGTCCTCACCGGGGAGTGGTGCCATGAGGAGCACTCGTGCTCGGTACACCGCGCCTGGAAGAAGGCCCGAGCCACGCTGCAGACAGAGCTCACCCGGGAGCGTGCCATCGTCCGGACGCGTGGGGCGCGAGGATGAGGCCGCGCCCCGGGGCACACCGATAGGCTCACCCAACCCGCCGAGGACCCTCATGCGACGCGTCGCCATCGGACTGGCCATCGTTGTTGTTGTCGCCGCCTGCGGCAGCAGCCCCTCGACCGGGACCGCGACCACGATCGTTCCCGGCTCCGGCGATGTGGAGCGGGGCCTGGTCATCTACAACGGAACGTGTGTCGCCTGCCACGGTCCCGGCGGCATGGGTGTGGCCGGTCTCGGCAAGCCTCTCACCACCTCGACGTTCGCCGCCGGCCTCAGCGACAGCGAACTGCTGACCTTCCTCGACATCGGCAGGGCGGCCGACGACCCCCTGAACACCACAGGCATCGCCATGCCCTCACGCGGCGGCAACCCCTCGCTCAGCGACGCCGATCTCATGGACGTGATCGCCTACCTGAGGACGATCAGTGGGTAAGGGCTGGCGATTGGCAATGCGCAATGCGCAATGCGCAGTACGCAGGCCGGTCGCGGGTAACGGGCACCTGGTGACTGGTCTCGGGTACGTGGCACTCGGCACCCGGTACCCTTTCCCCATGGAACCCGACACCATCACGTGTTCGGAGTGCTCCGGGACGGCACATCGGGTCGGCTACGCCCCCTCCGCGGAGGGCTACGAACCGGGCGACGTCGTCACCTATCTCTGTGAGGACTGCGGACACCGCATGGATCTCGTGGTCGAGGAACTCGACGAGCACCCCCAGGACTGAGGGAGCCGGGGTAGTGTGGCGTCGAGCGTCGATTGGGGGACACATGGCTCGCATTGTCCGAACCCTCGCCGCCGCGATGATCGTCCTCGGGGTGGCTGCACTCCCGGCCCTGGCCCAGGGGGCCGGGGACGGCGTGGCCGTCATCGACGTCGGATCATTCATCACGAGCGGGGATGGCTTCGTCGATCTGAACGGGGACGGAGTCCCGGACCTCGGAACACTCACCGAGGGCTTCGCCGGGATCTGGGATGACAACGTCGGGGCACGCACCCCCGACGAGTTCCAGGACCTGGTCGCCGATCGGATCTCCGGTTTCGACACCACCGGGGCGGCCTCGGTGCTGGTCGGACCCTGTGGCGGATTGGCGATCTCCTACGACGAGGACGGTCTGTCGATCGATGCCATGGTCGACCTCGGCACCGACGACCCACCTCTCGACGTGTACACGGGTGAGGCGGCCATGACGGGCGGCAACCCCTTCAAGGTCGATCCGGGCGGCGTCGTCGCCTACTGGGGGTTCACCGCCGACGTGCCGACGTTCTCCACGACCGGTGAGATCTCCGGGGTGGACTACGGTGATCCGGCTCCCGCCTACCACGATCACTCGTGGACGATGGCGGTCATGGGCGTCTCCGCCGATCGCGGCGGCGATCCCAACCAGCAGGACAAGAACCGCAACGCCGGCCTGGTCGAACTCGGCGAGATCCTTGGCGACGTCGATGCCGGCCCGGTGGATCTCACCGAGTTGCGTGCCGACGTGAAGGCCAAGGGAGCGATCATCGACCTCTATGCCGCCGGTGATCCCGGTGGCCGTCGCCTTCCGGACGACTTCGACCAGGCGACGATCGAGGCCGAAGCCGCCGGTGCGGAATTCTGCTTCGGCGAGGGCTGGGTGGCCTTCGTCGGATCCGGCCCGCCGCTGGCCGCCACCGCGGTGGCGGCGATCCTGGCCGCGGCCGGCTTCGCCGGACTGCTGTTCAATGTGCGACCGGCACAGTCGTGGAGGGCCTGAGCATGACCACCGAGAACAAGCTCCAGCGGCATCCGATCCGCGGCGCCCTCTACGGGTTGCTGCTCGGTCTGTCCGCAGCGTACTTCGCGTTCTTCCAGTTCGGACTGTTCGGCTTCGACACCCTCACCGGTGTGCTGATCAAGTTCGGCCTCATCGTCCTCGCCGGGATGGTCATCGGAGTGGTGTGGGCGCTCCTCGCTCCCCCACGCCGTGGTCGCGGGCCGAGTGAAGCCCCGCCACCGCCAGCCGCGGCGTAAGAGGCTCTTCAAGCGAACGACCTCAAGTAGAGTCGCAGGGCCGGGCCTCGAGCCCGGCCCTGCTCATGTACCCACCCCCTCCACCACCTGTCAGCCGGCGGCTCGTCGAACCCCACCCCGGAGCCCGTGCGGCATCGCTCATCTTCGGGCTGCTCGGGGCATTGCTGGCCGCAGCGGTCGTCCTCGTGCGTACCGGGTCGACCGTCACCACCATCGTCGCCGCCGCCACGGTGTTCGGCGTCGCGCTCTACGGGGCGGTATGGGCTTCGCGAGCCACCAGCCGAGGCATCGCCTCCGTCATGTTCCTCGTCACGATCGCCGCCACAGGATGGCTCGCGGTGCAGGCGCTTGCCCTGTATCGGGCATTCTCGGACACCGACGGCCCCGCCGACCCCGCGGATCCGGTATCGCTGGCGTCCGCCGAGGACAAGATCGCCGCCTTCGACACCAGTGGCGCGTTCCGCATCGAACTCACCGAGGACGAGATCGAAGCGGTGATCCAGAACGGCCTCTCGCAGGCGGACTCTCCGCTCGCCCGGGTCGATATCGACATCGTCGACGGCGATCCGGCGGGAACCTTGCGCTTCACCGGTGAGTTCAAGAGCGGTGGAGTCGAGGCATCGGGCGAGATCACGGCGCGTCTGGTCGCCGGCACCGTGCAGGTCGAGCTCGTGGACCTCGACCTGGGAGCGCTCACCGTGCCGAGTATCGCCGAAGGTGCCATCGAGGATCTCGTCGAGTCGATCGCCGACCTCAACGAGATCCTTGTGGAGAATCGGGCCGATGTTCAGGCCATCGTGCTGGCCGACGACCGCATGCTCGTGACCGGCACCCAGGCGGGCGGGGCGGTGCTCACGTCGGAGGCCCTGCTCGCCGATCTGCAGGAGCAGGCGGCCGCCGCCACCGATTCGATCGAGCCTCCACCCGAACGGCTCGGCCCCGGAGTGATCAACGCGATGAGCGCTCCCGGCTCGACCTACTACGTCGCGCTGGGTGACTCGCTCGCCGCCAACGTCGGGGTGGATCAAGCCCGCGATGGATACGTGTCTCGCCTCCACCGCCAGCTGCAGATCCGAGACGGCGTGGACTACGGCCTGCAGAACTTCGGCGTGTCGGGGGAGACTTCGGGAACCCTGATCCGCTCGGGCCAGCTCGACGCTGCGGTGTCCTTTCTCGCCACCCACGACGTGAGCTACGTGACCATCGACATCGGCGCCAACGACCTCCTGGGCCACCTCGGTTCTGACGACTGCAGCGAGTCGCTCGAGGCACCGGCCTGTGCCGACCGTCTCGACAGCGCCTTCGCCATCTATGCCGTCAACATGGTGGAGATCCTCGAACGCCTCGCCGACGCCGCGCCGGATGCCACCCTGGTGTTCCTGCGGGCCTACAACCCCTTCAGTCTCGGCCTCGGGGCAGCCGTCACCTTCGAGTCACAGAGCGACGCCACCCTCGATGCCTTCAACGACCTCGCCGCCGACCTCGCCACCGAGAGGGGGTTCCTCGTCGCCGACGGCTTCTCTCCGATGCGGGGCACGGCCGCGGTCACCACGCACATGCTGGACTCGCCTCCCGACATCCACCCGTTCGCCATCGGCTACGACATCCTCGCCGGAGCCATCTTCGATGCCATTTCCGACTGATCTCGGTCCCTACGATTGCGGCGTTCGTCCCGGAGGAGGGAGACCATGAACACGCGTGGGGTGGCGATTGCCGTCCTGATGGTGGCCGCGCTCGGTGCCTGCGGCGACGACGACACCCCGACGGGTGGCGGGTTCTCGGCGACGACCCGCAGCCGGTACATGGAGGGTTGCACCAGCTCCCAGACCGAAGAGTTCTGCGCATGCACCCTCAACGAGCTCGAGGAGCGCTTCACCGAAGAGGAGTTCATGCGCTTCGCCATCGAGGCCACCGAAGAGCCGCCGCAGGATCTCATCGAGGTGAGCATCGTCTGCATCTCCGAAGCCGACCTCGACAGCTGATCGCCCACGACCCCGGCGCGGCTGCCCTGGATCGATCCGGGGCTCCGCGGCAAGGCGCCGCAACCTCGGGTCCTCATGCTGAGGCCGCTGCCCCTCGCCGCATCCCTGTTGCTGTTCGCCGCCTGCGCCGGCACGGGGTCTCCGGGGATCGATGGCGTGACAACGGTCGAACGCGCTCTTGCTGCCGGCTGTGAGCTGTGACCTGTCGGCTTCCCGCCAGCCGCGAAATCTTCCCAATGCCTCACCTTGCCCCATCGCATTGCCGGCACTAGAACCTTCTCGCGGGCCTTCATCGGCCTTCTTCCCCGCCGTGTGGGAACGGGTTGCCGGCCCCACACGAGACTGCTTGACGGCGACCCTTGCGTGTAATTACACTCGTGTGTTACCGCAAGAAGTTGTGGTGGGATCACCGCAAACCACTACATCTTGTGGCTGTGGACAACGCATCGCCTTGCCGTGTTGTCCACGCCATGACAGGACGCCGGTGGCGTCGGGGAACGAACGGAGGACGCAATGGGCGACGGACTGCGCATCACTCGGTACTTCACCACCGTCGGCCAGGACCCTCTCGACTCGGTGCCGTGGAGCCGCCGCGACTCGCGCATCACCAATCCCGACGGATCGGTGGTCTTCGAGATGCTCGACGCCGAGATCCCGGCGACCTGGTCGCAGGTGGCCGCCGACATCATGGTGTCGAAATACTTCCGCAAGGCCGGTGTCCCCCAGCAGCGCTCCGACGGCACCTGGGAGACCGACGCCGACGGCCAGCCGGTGCTCGGCGCCGAGCGCAGCGCCCGCCAGGTGATCACCCGGCTCTCGGCGACCTGGCGCGCCTGGGGTGAGCGGTATGGCTACTTCGCCACCGTGGCCGACGCCCAGGCTTTCGAGGACGAGCTGAGCTACATGCTCGTCAACCAGATCGCCGCCCCCAACAGCCCGCAGTGGTTCAACACCGGCCTCAACCACATGTACGGCCTCACCGGACCCAGCCAGGGCTTCTGGTACGTCGACGACGAGACCGGCGAGCTGCTCCCCTCGACCGACTCGTACACCCGCCCTGCCCCGCACGCCTGCTTCATCCAGTCGGTGCACGACGACCTCGTGAACGAGGGCGGCATCATGGACCTCTGGACCCGCGAGGCCCGCCTCTTCAAGTTCGGGTCGGGTACCGGCACCAATTTCTCCAGCCTGCGCGCCGAAGGCGAGCCCCTCTCGGGCGGGGGACGCTCCTCTGGGATCATGTCGTTCCTGAAGATCGGCGATCGCGCCGCCGGAGCGATCAAGTCGGGCGGCACCACCCGCCGCGCCGCCAAGATGGTCATCCTCGACGTCGATCATCCCGACATCGAGGAGTTCATCGACTGGAAGAAGGTCGAAGAGGACAAGGTGCGGGCCCTCATCGCCGCCGGCTACTCGTCCGACTTCAACGGCGACGCCTACCAGACCGTCTCCGGGCAGAACTCCAACAACTCGGTTCGCGTGAGCGAGACCTTCCTGCGCGCCGTCGCCGAAGACGGCGACTGGCAGCTCACCGCCCGCACCACCGGCAAGGTGATGCGAACGGTGAAGGCCCGCGACCTGTGGCGGCGCATCGCCGATGCCGCCTGGGCCTGCGCGGATCCCGGCATCCAGTTCGACACCACCATCAATCAGTGGCACACCTGTCCGGCGGGAGGCCCGATTCGCGCCTCCAACCCGTGCTCCGAGTACATGTTCATCGACAACACCGCCTGCAACCTGGCCAGCCTCAACCTGGTGAAGTTCTACGACGATGCCACGGGCGCCTTCGACATGGCGGGTTACCGCCACGCCATCAGGCTGTGGACGGTGGTGCTCGAGATCTCGGTGACGATGGCGCACTTTCCCTCGAAGGAGATCGCCCAGGGCTCGTTCGACTACCGCACCCTGGGGTTGGGCTACGCCAACCTCGGTTCCCTGCTCATGCGCCAGGCGGTTCCCTACGACTCCGATCGAGCACGTGCCATCACCGGTGCCCTCACCGCAGTGCTCACCGGCGATTCGTATGCGACCTCGGCCGAGATGGCGTCGGTCCTCGGGCCGTTCCCGCGCTTCGCCGAGAACCGCGAGTCGATGCTGCGGGTGATGCGCAACCATCGCACCGCCGCCTACGGCGGAGGCGAGTACGACGGGGTGACGCACACGGTGGTGGCGATCGATCCTGCCGTGTGCCCCGCGGACCTCGTCGAAGCGGCCGGGGAGTCCTGGGATCGCGCCGTGGCAATGGGCGAAGAGCATGGCTACCGCAACGCCCAGTCGACGGTGCTGGCGCCGACGGGGACCATCGGCCTGCTCATGGACTGCGACACCACGGGTGTCGAGCCCGACTTCGCCCTCGTGAAGTTCAAGAAGCTCGCCGGGGGTGGCTACTTCAAGATCGCCAATCAGTCGATCGATCCGGCCCTGCGCACCCTCGGCTATGACGCCGCCCAGCGCAAGGAGATCGTCGACTACGTCGTCGGGACGATGACGCTCGTCGGAGCGCCTTCGGTGAACCGTGAGTCGCTCCTCGCCAAGGGCTTCACCGAGTCCGAGGTCGATGCCATCGAGTCCACCCTGCCAGGGGTCTTCGACCTGCGCCACGCCTTCAATGTGTTCGTGGTCGGCGAGGCCGCGCTGCAGCGGCTCGGGTTCGTCGAGGATCAGTACACGTCGTTCGAGTTCGACCTGCTCTCTGCCCTCGGGTACTCGGCGGCCGAGATCGCTGCCGCCAATGAGGTGATCTGCGGGATGCAGACCATCGAGGGCGCCCCGCATCTCGCTCCCGAGCACCTTCCGGTGTTCGACACCGCCAATCGCAACGGCAAGCACGGCGAGCGCTTCATCCATCACACGGGCCACATCCGGGCGATGGCCGCGGCGCAGCCGTTCATCTCCGGAGCGATATCGAAGACGATCAACATGCCGAACGAGGCGACCGTCGCCGACATCGAGGAGGCGTACGCGCTGTCGGCGGAGCTCGGCCTCAAGGCGATGGCGCTCTACCGCGATGGCTCGAAGGCGAGCCAGCCGCTCTCGTCGACCACGAGCGCCGGCGACACCCACGAGGACGAGTCCGCCGAGTTGGTGAGCGCCATCGAGTCCGAGGCACGCCTGATCACCGGCATCTTCCCGGCCGGCACCAGCCCGACCGAGGCGTATCACGGCGTGAACCGGCCTCGGTTCCTGCTGCCGAGTCGCCGCGGCGGGTGGACGCAGGAGGCCAAGGTGGGCGGCCACAAGATCTTCCTCCGCACCGGGGAGTATTCCGACGGCACGCTCGGCGAGCTGTTCATCGATCTGGCCAAGGAAGGGGCAACGCTGCGGGGCATCCTCGGGTGCTTTGCCATCGCCGTCTCCAAGGGCCTGCAGTACGGAGTGCCCCTGGAGGAGTACGTCGAGTCGTTCACCTTCCAGACGTTCGAGCCGCGGGGCATGGTCGAGGGGCATCCGAACATCAAGATGGCCAACTCGATCATCGACTACGTGTTCCGGGCCCTCGGTCTCGAGTATCTGGGCCGCACCGATCTGGTGCAGGTGCCGCCGAAGGACGTCGGCGAGCTTCCCGAGCCGCCGAGTGGCATCGCCGTCGATGCCGGCGTGCAGCTCGGCCTCGACGAGGCCGATGGCGCACCGCGCACCGCACCCATCAGTCATCCCGCAGTGGCCACCACCGTCGACACGAACGGCAATGGCAACGGCGTTCATGCCGGCAACGGCCACAGCGCGACGATTCCGGCGACGAAGGTCGCGGTGAAGACGAAGCGTCTCACCGCGACAACGACGCAGACCGCATCGGTGAACGCGGCACTCTCCGACATGATGGGTGACGCGCCACTGTGCGATGTATGCGGACACATCACCGTGCGCAACGGGTCGTGCTATCGGTGCTTGAACTGCGGCAACTCGATGGGATGCTCGTAGTCCTCGCGCGTCTCATCGCGATCGAATTCGTCGCTCGCGCAGAAATCGCTCGCGTCGCGCGCGCATTTGTGTGATGATCTGTGAGTGATTGACGCTACTCACGCGTCGATCCATGGCAACATCACATCAACGATCCCGATAAGGGGAGGACATACGACATGACGACTCGCAAGCCGGCGGCCAAGAAGACCGTCGCCAAGAAGAAGCCCGCGGCGAAGAAGCCCGCGGCTCGCAAGGCAACGCCGAAGAAGAAGGTGGCCGCGAAGCGCAAGCCCGCTGCCAAGAAGCGCTAGTCGATCCGACTTCGCTGAATCGGGAGCGCACCCTCGGGTGCGCTCCCGATTCGTTTGTGCGGTCACGTGCGCTCGCGCACGACCACGGCGAGACACATCCTCGGTAGCCTGACCGCCGTGCGCCGCCTCATCGCTCTCGCCCTGATTCTGGCCTCCTGTGCCGGCTCGACCCGCACCCTCGCCGGGGCACTCGACACCATCCCTGACGAGGTGAGCGACCTGCTGTTCGGGCTGGAGCGCGCTCTCCGTCTCCCCGCGCCCACCCCCGAGACACTGGTCGATCGCATCGATCCGCTGCATGCGACGGCGACCGCCGGGACCCTCTACGACCAGGTCACCCGTGTCGACGACACCGCCGTCGAGGAAGGGGTGGCCCGCTACACGGCATTCGTGGGCGACCTCCTCCTTGCCGCGGGTGATCTCGAGGCGGCGCTGGCGGCGGATGATCGCTTCGGCATGGCGCTCGCCTGGCTGCGAATCGAGGCCAGCGCCGGATCGCTCGCCGTCGGATTGGAGCCGGCGGACTGCCCCAAGGTGATCACCGCGCTCACGCTCGATCTGTGCCGCCCCGAGTCGGCGACCGACTACGACGCCGGCCTCGAGGCAACGGTGCGGCGCTTCCTCGGCCGCTACCGGCCGGTGATGCGCCTCCCCGCGGTGTTCGACGACGCGGTGCAGGGCAGGGTCGCCGTGGTGGTCGCACCGGAGGTGATCGCTTCCATCGACGATGCCCTGGGTGATCTCGCCACGCTCAGTCCACCGGCATCGCATGAGGAGGTGCACCAGGCATTCGTCGACCACCTCATGGACCTGCGAGCGCTGTGGTCGGCGGCATCGGAAGGCTCCTACGCACCGGTGTCGTCGCAGCCCCCGGTCGATGCCCCGCTCAGCCTCGACTGGCTCGCGTTGGAGGCGGACCTCATCGAAGCCGCTTGCACCGCCTCGATCGAGTTCGTCGCCGGCCGAGTGAAGTTGCGTGCCGCCGAGCCGACATCACCCATTGCCGACCTCGGTGCGCTGTGGCTCTATGGCGAGGGCACCGGCTGCCCGTGAGTCCGGCCGACCAGATCCGACGCGATGCCCGCACCGTGGTCCGGCGCGATCCCCGCCTCGCCGCCGATGGGATTCCACTGGGCATCGACGTGTGGGGTGGAGGGTACGCCGGACTGGTGCGCCTCATCCTCGGACAGCTGGTGTCGATCGAGGCCGCCGACGCCATGTGGCGCAACCTCACCACCGCCCTCGGCGGTGTGACACCCGAAACGATCACCACCGCCGACTCCGACACGCTGCGGCGCTGCGGATTCACCGCACAGAAGGCGGCCAATGCCCGCGCCATCGGGTCTGCAGGCATCGACTTCGATGCCGTCGACGCGCTCGGCGACGACTCGCTGGTCGACCGGCTCGTGGCGCTTCCCGGGGTGGGACGCTGGACCGCCGAGTGCTACCTCGTGTTCTGCCTGGGTCGACGCGATGTGTTCCCCGCCGGAGACCTGGCACTCCGCATCGGTTGGAAGGAGATCGCCGGACTGGACACCATTCCCGCGGAGTCGGCACTGCGCGAGGTCGCCCGGCAATGGTCTCCGTACCGCACCGCAGCCGCCTACCTGGTGTGGGCAAAGTATCTGCGGACTCGCAAGCGCGTGTGATCGATGTTCACGCCGCCCGCCGCCACACCTTCCACTCCCAGACCGTGCTGGCCCCGCCGGCGACCTCCTCGAATCCGGCGGCGATGACATTGCGGGCGATGGCGCCCGGATCGTGCACGAACACCCGGAACGGCACCCGTCGCAGCCACAGGTAGCCGTTGATCATCCTGATGGCGGATCGCGTGTACCACCGCCTGCGGGGATAGGAGAGTGCCAGCAGCCTGCTGGCACGGTCGGCGACGACCCCGACGAGGGCGATGTCCGGGTAACAGCACACCACCCGATTGAGGAACACCACCTCCGCGGGGCGATCGTCTCCGGAGGCGAGATAGTCCCCGGTGTGCCACTCGACCCGGTTGGTGAGCCCGCGACCCTGCAGCAGCGCTCCGGCCACCCTCTCGTACGACGGCGAAATGTCATAGGCCACCGCCCGCCCGGCTCCGGCCTCGAGCAAGGTCACCAGCGCCGTTGCCGGACCCGCACCCACTTCGAGCACCGTTGCCCCATCGAAGCCTTCGGCGCGCAGCGCCGCGATCATGGGACGCGCTGTTCCGTCGAGACCCTTCTGCTCGAAGGCGCGCACGGCCTTTGCCGCCTGGGCGGCGTTGAACACCTGGCGATAGCCCCGGGGATCGCAGCATCCGGACACGGCCGGGACCCTACCGCGCCTGCAACCACTCGGCATGATTCGGGGTTGTACGCCAGCATGAGGACCATGTCCCCGGACGATCTCGCCGCCGCCCTGGCCCAGGATCTCGACACCGCCTTCCCCGACCTGGTGCGCACCCTGCAGGACGGGGTGTTCTCCGGGGCACTGCGCATGGTGGGCAATCGACACGATGCCGAGGAGATCGCCCAGGAGGCGTTCTTGCGGGCCTACCGCGCCCTGCGGCAGTACCCCGCCACGCGGATTCGGGAGCTCAACCCCGGCGCCTGGGTGTGGACCATCGCCGTCAACCTGTGCCGCAATCATCACCGCACGCGCAGCCGGCGCCCGGTGACCACCGAACTGTCGGTCGATCCCGCCGGAACCGGCCGGGGGCCGGAGACCGTGGCACTCGACCACGAGCTCGGCGATCGCCTCGCCGCCGAGCTCCGGCACCTCTCCTTCCCCATGCGCTCCGCCGTCGTCCTCCGCCACGTGGTCGGCCTCCCCATCGATGAGGTGGCCGCCGCCCTCGACCGACCCATCGGCACCGTCAAGGCCGATGTGCACCGCGGTCTCGCCCGACTTCGCACCCGTCTCCAGGAGGTCTCGCTGTGAATCAGGATCATCTCGTCGCCGAACTCAAACGCCTCGCGGTGAAAGCCCCGGATGGTGTGGCGTCGAACGTGCTCGTGGGCACCGGCATCGTCGACGGGTACGTGCGCCGATCCAGTGTCCTCGGAGATCTGCTCGTCGCCTTCGGCACCAACGGCGTCACCGCCGTGGAGCTGGCGGGCGATCCCGGCGGATTCGTCGCCACCTACGAGCAGCGGTTCGGCAAGCGCGCCGTTCCGGTCGATCGCGTTCCCCCGGTGATCGCCCGGCACCTCGACACCGCCATCGTGGCCGGCCGGCCCGGTCGCCTGCCCGTCGACCTCGACCGTCTCACCGAGTTCCAGGCCGCGGTGCTGCGCGCCGCCGCCACCATCCCCCGCGGCGAGGTGCGACCCTACGGCTGGGTGGCCAAGGAGATCGGCAGGCCGGGCGCGGTGCGCGCCGTGGGATCCGCGCTGGCCTCGAATCCGGTCCCGGTCATCATCCCCTGCCACCGGGTGGTGCGCGCCGATGGCACCTTCGGCGACTACTCGCTCGGAGACCCTTCGAACAAGCGCCGCCTCCTCGTCGCCGAGGGTCTCGATGTCGCCGCCTTCGAGGAGAGAGCGGCCCATGGGGTGCGATTCACCGGGAGCGACACCACAGGGGTCTTCTGTCACCCGACGTGCCGCCACGCCCGCCGCACCGGTGTCGGTCATCGCGTCGAATTCGCCTCCGAGGACGAGGCGCGCGCCGCCGGGTACCGCCCGTGCAAGGTGTGCCGGCCGGTGGCCGCCTGATAGCCGCCCGACAGCCGAGCGGTCTCGACATCGATAGTCTCCCGCCATGCGTCGCCTCCCCCTCCTGCTCCTCGTCGTGTTCGTCGCCGCCTCGTGCGCCACCCGATCCGAGCGAGCGACGGTACTGCCGAGCGTCCCCACCTCCCTGGTGCCGAACGGTCCCGGCGACGTCGGCACGGGACGGTGCACTTTCAGCCTCGGTGGTGGCCTCGGGGCCTTGGTGTCGGATGTGATGGCCGACGGACCCTCCGCAGGAGCGCTCCTCCCCGACGATCTCATCGTGGCCTTCGGCGGCGAGCCCATCAGGACCTCGTCCGAGCTCGTCGTTGCGGTGCAGAGCCGGCCCGCCGGTGAGCGGGTCGAGGTGTCCATCATCCGCGACGGCAACGAGATCACCGTCGAAGTCGACCTCGGCTCCAGTGCCGAGGGACGCACGCTGCTCGGAGTCCTGGTCGCCACCCTCGAAGACCAGGTCGAGCCCGTGGATCTCCCACCGACGAACATCGACTCTCCGCTGGCGCGCCCCGTCGTCATCGATGGCGGCCTGTGGCTGCTCGACCCCACCGGGATCGCCTGGTCGGATCTCGGTGCGCCGGCGCCGGAGGGCGCCATGATCGCTCTCCATGGCGAGGTGTACACGGTCGAGGTTCGGGCGCTCAACACCGCCACCGTGATCGGGGCCATCTCGGGCGACATCGCCGAGATCGACCTCATCGAGTGGCACCCGGTCTCGGTGATCGGATCGCTCGGTCGATACGGGCTCATCGGCACCGAGCGCACCGAGGAGGACGGCACCGTGGTCCACGCCATCATCGCCATCGACCCGATTGCAGGGACGGCGGTGTGGGCCTGGATCACCGATCCGACCTCCGAGTTCCCCGTGCCGGTGGTGGGTCATCGCAACCCCGTGGGCAGCCGCATCCTGGTCGGTCTCGGCACCGTCGATGCCGCGCTCCCGGAACGGTGGGTGCTGCTGTCGGAGGAGAACGGCCAGCCGGTTGCCGACCTGGCACGGGGGATCCCCGAGGATTCCGCCGTCCTCGGATGGCACGACGACGACCGGTTGATCGCCATCGTGGGCGACGTCGGCGATGTCGCGCTCATCGATCCCGACACCGCGACGAGCGTTCAGACCACGATGCCGGTCACAGGCGAGCCTGCCGGGCTATGGCCGGTGGGCGACGGCGAACACATCCTCGTGGGCGACGATCAGGGTCTGGTCCTCGCCACCGTCGGCGACAGCGAACGGCGCGCCCTCACCACCTCCTGCGGCTCCGCGCTCGTGGCCGACGTGGGATGGACCGGCGCCTGAGGACGGCCGCGGCCCCGACGTTCAGTCGTCGTCGTCGTCGGACTTCTTCTTCTTCTTTGCCTTGGCCTTCTTGACCTTGCCGGACTTGGGCAGCGACGGGATCGAGGTGTAGCGGGACACGTCGCCGCCGTCACCTCCCTCCGGATCGAAGGCGATGAAGCCCTGGGGACGGTGGATGGTGCGTGACCCCTGGGGGGTTCCCATGATCTCGGCGACGTCGTCGCCGGAGATCGTCTTGCGATCCACGAGCACCCCGGCGAGTTGCAGCACCTGCTCGCGATGCTCCTCGAGGAGGGCATAGACCTCGTCGTAGAGGGTCTGGAGTTTGCGCTCCACCTGGGGGCCGAGGCTGCGCAGCACGCGGTCGGTGGGATCCGGACCGGCGCCGATCGCGGACTGGGAGAGCCCGAGGAAGGACGACAGCTGATCGCCCATCCCCCACACTCCCTCCATGGCGGCAGCGGTGCGGGTAGCCGCCATGAGATCCCCGGTGACGCCGGAGGAGTTGTCGTGACCGAAGAAAAGCCGCTCACCGGCGAGCGAGGCGAGTGAGGTCTTGATGTCGGCCTCCTTCTCGGAGCGCCATGCGGTGAAGCGGTCTTCGATGGGGATGTTGGAGACGAACCCGCCGGTGTCACCCCGCCGCTCGATGGTGACGATGTCGATGGCGGCATGGGTGCGCAGCAGATGCGCGGCCACGGCATGCGATGCCTCGTGGATCGCCACCGCCCAGCGCTCCCGCACCACGTACTCGTGATCGTCGGGCGGCCCGAACTGCTTCAGTGCCTTGGCGTGCCACACGTCGGCGAAGGTGACCTGCTCCCGCCCCTCGCGGATGGCATGGATGAGGGCCTCGTTGACGAGGTCCTTGATCTTGGCCCCGGAGAAGTAGGGGGTGGTGACCGCCACCTTGTCCACCTCCTCGGGGGTGAGATTGTGCTTGACCTTGGCGAGGTACCCCTGGAAGGTGCGGAGGCGGCCGTCCTTCGACGGGTACCCCACCTTGTACATGCGGTCGATGCGTCCGGGGCGGAGCAGTGCGGGATCGAGAGCCCCCGGCATGTTGGTCGCCATCATGATGAGGATTCGATACTTGGGCGGAAGCTTCGGCTTCATGCCGAGGATGCGGCGGATCCGGTTGCTCAAGCCGCGCGGCTTGGTGAGTCCGGAGATCTCGGTGAGCAGGGCCTGCAGCGTCCCCATGCCGCCGCCTCCCATGCCGGCACCCATCACCACCCGGTTCACCAGGCCACCGCGTGGAGCGGCGGTGGTGTCGTGGCTGCCCAGCGCCTCGAGGAGCGAATGCTGCGTGGCCGGGCTGAGGTAGGAGAAGCCATTGCACGAGGACAGGTACTCGCCGAGAGCCCCTTCGGTGGGCGGGGTCCCACCGAGCGACATGCCGCGGCTTCCCAGGGAGTCGGCCTCGTCGAAGAACACGACCACTCCACCGTGCTTGAGCGACAGTTTGCGCAGTTTGCGGAACAGGCGCTTGACCTTGAGGATGCCCACCCCGAAGAACATCTGGATGAAGGCGCCCGGATCGACGAACACGAAGGGCTTGCCCACCTCGCCGGCGATGGCCTCGGCGATGAGGGTCTTGCCGGTGCCCGGGGGCCCCCACAGCAGGATGCCACCGGGGATGTACCCGCCCTTGGCCTCGATCTCGTCGGGCTTCTCCAGAAAGGCGATGTTCTCCTTGATGTGGGAGAGCACGTGATCCTGTCCCCACACCTTGTCGAATCGGGTCTCGATGTCTTCGGGGAAGACGATGTCGATGCCACCCCGGGAGAGGAACCAGAAGATCGCCACGAACTGGAACATCACCAGGGCGCCGTAGAAGGCGAACTGGAGGATGATCGGCAGCAGATCCAAGAAGATGTCGGGCGCCCGGGTGATCGCCTCGGCGGGCGAGCCGATGTCGTCGCGCAGCAGCATCGCCAGGTAGGCGTAGATGACGACGAGCACCGCCCACCGCGCCACCCGCCGCACCCGGAACCGGGTGAAGTCGCCAAACCGCTTCGTCACCTGGCGGTTGGTTCCCTCGAAGATCCGATCCGCCCACAGGCGGTTGTAGCCGGCCCAGTGTTCGCTCACCAGGTAGTGGACCTGGCGAAGGATCTCGACGGCGAGAAGCCCGAGCAGGATGCGGCCGAGGGTGGTGGCGGCGAAGTCCGCGAAGGCGTCCCCGGTCGTCACGAACGGATCGTTCACGTCCTTCCAGATGAAGAACGCCGACACGATCACCAGGAACAGCGTGACCTTGATGCGGTCGAAGAACGGAGTCTTGCGGCGCTTGCCCGTGGTGGTGGTCATCGGGTATTGACCAGCCACGAGTCGACGATGTCGACGATCGCGTCGACGTTCTCGTTGAAGCATGCCACCGAACAACCCACGGCGATCGAGTACATCTCCTCCACTTCCGGGTCGGTGACGCTGATGAAGAACACAGCGGTGTCGATGCCCGTGGTCGAGTCGTTGTAGGCGACGAGGAGCTGCACGCCGTCGAACCCCTCACCGAGGGAGATGTCCTGCTTCAGCTCCTCGCTGGCCACCGCCTGGGCGTGATAGGGCACCACCAGCTCGGCGAGCCAGTAGCGCGAGATCGCATCCCGCTGCGAAGCGGGAATGGTGCGCACCACGGCAGAACCGACCGGGTACTGGGAATCGGACACATTGGCGTCGGGAATGCCGGCATCGCGGCTGGTGCCCTGGAACACGACACGACTGGCCACGGGAAGGGTCAGGTCGGAGGTCTGGGTGACGAACGGGGTTTCGGTCACGCCCTCGAGGTCGGTCGACTGGTACACGGTCCAGTCGGAGGGAACCTGAAAGAACATGCTCGGCGGATCACCCGAGTCGCGCACCGATTGGAGACCCGAGTCGCCGGAGGAGCCGCACGCTGCCGCACCCAGGGAAACGAGGACCAGGGCGAAGCCGGCACGCGGGCGCAGAAACATGGCGGAAAGGTAGCCGGAACGATCCCGTTAGCTGCGCGATCTTCGGTTGCCTCATCGCGAGTGCCAACCGAAGATCGTCAGGTGGGCGGGGCTAGCGACGCCGGCGGGTGAACCCGAAACCGCCGAACACGATCAGCAGGATGACGATGACGAGCAGCCAAGCGGTTGTGGACACGGAACCTCCAGGAACCTGGGGAGCGTTGCTGGTGACGGTAGCACTGCGGCAGTCGCAGACGAGGTGGTGAGGGGGGCGGGCGCGACGTCTGCCCGTCACCCGTTACCCGTTCCGGAACCCGGAACCCGAATCCCATCGGGCGTCAAGCGTCGCGCATCGGTAGCCTCCCCCAATGCCTTCCACCTCGTACCGCACCTGCCCGCTGTGTGAGGCGACCTGCGGGTTGGAGATCACCGTCGACGACGGGCGGGTCGCGCGCATCCGCGGCGACCGCGAGGACGTCTTCTCCAAGGGATTCATCTGCCCCAAGGGCTCCACGCTCGGCGAGCTGCACGAGGACCCCGACCGACTCAGTCAACCCCAGATCCGTCGCGGCGGCACGTGGATCACGGCGACCTGGGACGAGGCATTCGCCGAGATCGAGCGCCGCCTCACTCCGATCCGCACGGCGCATGGCGCCAACTCGGTGGGGATCTACCTGGGCAACCCCAATGTCCATGGCATGGCCGGCACGCTCTACGTCCGTCCCCTGGTGAAGGCCCTGGGGACCCGCAACGTCTTCTCGGCGAGCACCGTCGATCAGATGCCCAAGCACGTCTCCTCCGGATTGATGTTCGGTCACCCGCTCACCATCCCGGTGCCCGACATCGACCGTACCGACTACCTGCTCATGATGGGGGCCAACCCCAAGGCATCGAATGGCAGCCTGGCCACCGCCCCCGATTGGCCGGGCCGCATGAAAGCCATCCGCGAGCGCGGGGGCCGCATCGTGATCGTCGATCCGCGGCGCACCGAATCCGCCGACCTCGCCGACGAGCACCTCTTCATCCGCCCCGGCACCGATGCTGCCTGGCTGGCGGCGATCGTCACCGAGATCCTGCGATCCGGCACGGCGCAGCCCGGCCGCCTCGCCGCCCACACCCGGGGGCTCGACGAGCTCGCCGGGCTCCTTGCGGACTTCGATGCCGGGAGCGTCGCCGCAATGACCGGCATCGCCGCCGAGACCACGCGACGCATCGCCGCAGAACTCGCCGCAGCTCCGACCGCCGTCGTGTACGGGCGCCTCGGCACCCACGCCGCCGCCTTCGGCACCCTGGCGTCGTGGCTCACCGACGTGGCGAACCTCATCACCGGCAACCTCGATCGGACCGGTGGGGCGATGTTCGCCCATGCCGCCACCGAGACCCCGCGGCGCAAGCCCTTCCGGATGGGGCGATGGACCAGCCGGGTGCGTCATCATCCCGAGGCTCTCGGGGAGCTCCCCGTGGCGGTGCTCGCCGAGGAGATCCTCACCCCTGGCGACGATCGCATCCGCGCCCTGATCACCGTCGCCGGCAATCCGGCACGCTCCACGCCGGACTCGGGAGGTCTGGCCACGGCGCTCGAATCGCTCGACTTCATGGTGTCGATCGATCCGTACCGCAACGAGACCACTCGCCATGCCGATGTGATCCTGCCCCCGCCGTCACATCTCGAGCGCAGCCACTATGACCTCGCCTTCTGGCAGCTCTCGGTACGCACCGTCGCCAACTACTCGCCGGCCACCCTGCCCATCACCGACGGCCGGCCCGATGAATGGCAGATCCTGCTGCGCCTCACCGCGATCGCCGCTGGTCTCGGCGCCGATGCCGACCTGGCGATGCTCGACGAGATCGGGATGGCGGGACAGGTGGGGCGCGATGCCGCCGATGCAGAGTCGACCATCTCCGGACGCGATCCGGGAGAGATCATGCAGATGCTCTCCTCCCGGCGTGGCCCGGAGAGGATCCTCGACTACCTGCTGCGCACCGGACCGTACGGAGACGCCTTTGGCGCCCGCGAGGGATTGAACCTGTCGGCTCTGGAGGCGGCACCCCACGGCATCGACCTCGGTCCGCTGGAGCCGCGCCTTCCCGGGCTGCTGTCCACCGCCGATGGTCGCATCGATGCCACCCCCGCCGCCATCGTGTCCGACCTTCCCCGTCTCGTCGCCCGACTCGGCGAGCGTGCCGATGGCATGCTCCTCATCGGGCGCCGCCATGTCCGCTCGAACAACTCGTGGATGCACAACGTCGCGTCACTCATGAAGGGACGCGATCGCAGCGCCCTCCTGGTCCACTCCACCGACGCCGCCCGCATCGGTCTCGTCGACGGTGGGCGGGCCCTGGTCACGTCCTCGGCCGGTGTCGTGGAGGCAACGGTGGCGGTGACCGACGAGATGATGCCCGGTGTCGCCAGCCTGCCCCACGGCTGGGGGCATGACGATCCGCAGGCGGCACTGGCCGTGGCGGCGCGCCACCCGGGGACCAACCTCAATGCCCTCGTCGACGCTGGTGCGATCGACGTTCCTTCCGGCAATGCCGTGCTCAACGGCATCCCGGTCGCGATCACCCCGGTCACAGCCGGCTGAGCGTCACCAACCGGCCGACCGGGACGAACCCGGTGCAACCGTCAGTCGGGCCTGGGTTCCCTCTCCGGGGGTTCGGCGGTGAGCGGTGAATCCACGACCTTGTACCGCTCGATGTAGGTCGAGATGAACGCCTGGATGGTGGCCGCCGTGGGGAGAGCCATGAGCGCCCCGGGAACACCGAGCAGCGTCCCGCCGGCGATGGCGGAGCCGAACGACACCGCCGGGTGCAGCGACATGGTGCGGGACAGGAGTTTCGGGGCGAGCAGGTAGTTCTCGATCTGCTGGTAGACGATCACGTAGATGACCACCGCCAGCGCCTTGGTCGGGCTGTCGAGCAGGGCGATGAGAAGCGGGAGGGCGCCACCGAGGTACGTGCCCACGACCGGGACGAACTGGGAGATGATCGCCATCCACAACGCCAGGGCGAGCGGGAAGTCGAGACCGATCACCATGAACACCCCCCACGCCAGCGCCGCCGAAATGCCGGCGAGCAGTGCCCTGGTGTAGAAGTAGGCCCCGGTCTTGTCGATGGCGATCTCCCAGATCCGGAGCACTTCGAGCTGCTTGCTGCGCGGGAGCACCGAACAGACGGTCCGCCGCAGTTTGGGACCTTCGGCAGTCATGTAGAACGTGAACAAACCGATGGTGAGCAGCTGGAACACCGTGTTCAGCAGGGCTTGACCCACCCCGAAGATGTTGCCCGCGATGTTGCTGCTGAAGCTCGACAGGTCGCCGCTGGCCTCACCGGCGGCACTGGTGAGATTGTCACCGGTGAAGTCGATGCCGAACCGGGCGGCGAACTCGGACAACTGGTCGATGTACTCGGGGAGGCGGTCGACGAGCAGCTTCACCTGATCGATGATGAGCGGGACCATGAGACCGACGAAGGTGCTCATGGTGAGGATGAGACCGAGGAACATCGCCCCGGTGCCGAGTCCCCGCTTCCAACCCTTGCTCGCCAGGAAGTTGACCCCCGGCTCCAGGGCGACGCTCAGGAACAGACTGATCAGCAAGATGATGATCAGGTTTCGCAGCGCCTTGACGACGTGATACACGACGAACAAGGCGATGATCAACCCGACGATCTCGAAGAGCAGCCGACGCACCCAGGGGGGAAGCGTGGCTCGGGTCCCTCGAGAAGTCATCGGGGCGAGGCTACACGGGGGAGTCGCTTCCCGCTTCCGGCGACCCGCGACCCGCCCCGGAGCGGGCTCGGATCCGGCGGGGAGCGGGAAGCGGGGAGCGGGAAGCGATACTTGAGCCATGCGCACCGGGATCGAGGCCGCCGTCGTTGCCACGCTCGAGGGGTTGGGCGCCGACTTCGAGGCATTCGACATCGATCCCGACTTCGCCGACACCGCCGCCTTCTGCGCCCGCTACGGGTTCACGCTGGAGGAGTCGGCCAATGCGATCCTCGTCGCCTCGAAGCAACCGCCCGGGGTGTACTCGCTCTGCCTCGCCCTGGCCACCACCCGCCTCGACGTGAACCACGTCGTGCGCGACCTCATGGGGGTGCGCAAGCTGTCCTTTGCCCCCTCTGACGTGACCCGGGAGGTGACCGGAATGGAGATCGGCGGGGTCACCCCCTTCGGGGTCCCCGCGGGATTGCCGATCCACGTGGATGCCGCCGTGACCCGGCTTCCCCGCTGCATCGTCGGCGGCGGCAGCCGGGCCATGAAGGTGAAGGTGGATCCGGAAGTGTTCACGCGGATGCCGGAGGTGAAGGTGGTGGAGGGGTTGGCGGGATAGCCCGCTCCCAAACCTGCCATTCGACCCGTAACCCACCCTCCCCGAGTTCTCTACGCTTGGTGTCCATGACCTCCTATCGCGCTCCCGTGACCGACATGCGATTCACCATCGAGCACGTCGTCGGACTCGACACCATTGCGGACATCCCCCGATTCGCCCATATCGACGACGATCTGCTCTCCGGCGTCCTCGACGAGGCAGGACGCTTCACCTCCGAGGTGGTCGCCCCCCTGGCCAAGGTGGGCGACACCGTGGGCAGTGTGCGCAACCCCGACGGATCCGTGACCACGCCTCCGGGGTACCGCCAGGCGTACGCCAAGTGGACCGAAGCCGGTTGGCCGGCGGCCGGGTTCCCCGAGGAGATCGGTGGCGGCGGCCTGCCCTGGATGAGCGCCATGGCCATCCAGGAGATGATGAAGTCGTCCGACCTCGGGTTCTCGCTGTGTCCGATGCTCACCTACGGCACCGTGGACATGCTGGTGCAGCACGGCTCCGACGAGCAGCGCGCCACCTACCTGGAGAAGCTCGTCACCGGGGCGTGGAGCGGCACGATGCTGCTCACCGAGGCCGGCGCCGGTTCGGACGTGGGCGCGCTCGTCACCAAGGCGATCCCCGCCCCCGATGGCACCTACCGCATCAAGGGCACGAAGATCTTCATCACCTGGGGAGAGCACGACCTCACCGAGAACATCGTGCACGTCGTCCTCGCCCGCACCCCTGACGCCCCTCCGGGTACGAAGGGCATCTCCTGCTTCATCGTCCCCAAATTCCTGGTGAATCCGGATGGGAGCGTCGGCGAGCGCAACGACATCACGTGCCTCTCCATCGAGGAGAAGATCGGCATCCACTCCAGCCCCACCTGCGTGCTGTCGTTCGGCGAGAACGGCGATGGCGCCGTCGGCTACCTGATCGGGGAAGCCTCGCACGGCATGAAGTACATGTTCACGATGATGAACGAGGCCCGGCTCTCGGTGGGCATCGAGGGTCTCGCCCTCGCCGAACGGTCCTATCAGCAGGCAGCGCAGTACGCCAAAGATCGCATCCAGGGGCGGCGCATCGGAAGCCCGTCGCACGATCCGGTGGCGATCATCGCCCACCCCGATGTCCGGCGCATGCTGATGACGATGCGCTGCAACATCGAGGCGATGCGCGGTCTGCTCTACCGGACGGCGGCGGCGATCGATGTGTCCCGTTCCCACGGTGATGCCGCGGTGCGCGAGGAGAACGAGTCGCTGGCGGCGATCCTCACACCGATCTGCAAGGCCTGGGCGAGCGATCTCGGCGTCACCCTCACCTCGCTCGGCATCCAGATCCACGGTGGCTCGGGCTACGTCGAGGAGACCGGCGCCGCCCAGTGGTGGCGCGATGCCCGCATCGCCCCGATCTACGAGGGCACGAATGGCATCCAGGCGATGGACCTGGCGATGCGCCGGCTCCCCATGGAGGGTGGTGCCGCCATGCAACGGCTTCTCCAGATGATCCAGGTGGACGCCTCATCCCTGGACGGGGATCTCAAGCCGATCGGTGACCGGCTCAATGCCGCGCTCGAGGCCACCGCCGAGGTCGCCATGACCTTCGGCGCCTGGCTCATGGGCGGGCGTTACGACGACGTCCTCGCCGGGGCGACCCCGTTCCTGAAGATGATCGGCGACACCCTGGGCGGGTGGATGCTGGCGCGGGGAGCCAGGGCCGCCGCCGAGGGCCCGGTGGGCTATGACACCGCGTTTCTCGCCGACAGAATCGCCTCGGCCGCCTTCTACGCCGAGCACGTGCTCACCACCGTGCCCGGACTCAAGGCCACCTGTCTGGCCGGCCACGAAGGCATGTACGCCATCGACGCCTCCCGCCTCGGCTGAGGCAGGCGTTCTTACGCGCCCATGTGACGCGTAAGACGATTTTGTCATTGTCGTGACACGCGTGGAACTACCGGGGCGCGAGTCGGGACCGCTGTCGTCTGAGCTCTTCCGCAATGCGCCATGCGTAATGCGTCGCAATTCGCAATTCGTCAGGCGGCGAGGAGGGCCGGCTGCGGAGGGCAGAGAAGACGGCGCAGACCCGGAACGGGTAACGGGTAACGGCGCTGTCCGGTACCCGGCACCCCGTACAAGGGCAACGAACATCGGGTCTCAGGCATCGGGCTACTGTCCCCCGCTCATCTCCGAAAGGCGCTCCCCCGTGGCCAAGCAGTACTCGTCCCCGCCGGACCTCGTCATCGATCTCGATGGTCAGTACACCGCCACCCTGCACACCACCCTCGGGGACATCACCGTGTCGTTCCTCCCCGCCGAGGCGCCGCTGGCGGTCAACAACTTCCTCTTCCTCGCCGGCCAGGGGTTCTACGACGGGGTGATCTTCCACCGGGTGATCTCGGGGTTCATGGTCCAGGGTGGCGATCCCACCGGGACCGGCCGCGGCGGTCCCGGCTACAAGTTCCGCGACGAGCTCGACGGCCCCGGCACGTACACCCGGGGGACGATGGCGATGGCGAATGCCGGTCCGAACACCAACGGCAGCCAGTTCTTCATCATGCACCGCGACTACGGCCTGCCTCACAGCTACACCATCTTCGGGAAGGTCACCGCGGGGATCGAAGTGGTCGACGCCATCGCCGCCCTCCCCACCGGAGCGCAGGATCGGCCGACGACCCCGCCGGCGATCACGAAGATCACCGTCACCGGGCTCTGATCGTTCGCCCTCTCCGATAGGCGGCGATCGCCCGCTCCCGCGCCATGGCGTGGTCGACCATCGGCGATGGGTAGGTGTCGTCGAGCACGACGCCGCCCGCTGCCAAATCCAACGGAGCCGCCTCCCAGGGGGCATGGATGGCATCGCCATCCAGACCACGGAGCTCCGGCACCCACCGGCGCAGGTAGTCGCCGTCGGGATCGAAACGCCGCGACTGGGTCACCGGGTTGAACACTCGGAAGTAGGGAGCGGCATCGGCTCCGGTGCCGGCCACCCACTGCCAGTTGCCCACGTTCTGGCCGACATCGGCATCGACGAGGTGACGCCGGAACCAACGCTCTCCGTGACGCCAGTCGATGAGCAGGTCCTTCACCAGGAACGAGGCAGCGACCATGCGCACCCGGTTGTGCATCCATCCCGTGGCGAGCAGCTGCCGCATGCCGGCATCGACGAAGGGGTACCCGGTCCTCCCTGCCTGCCACGCCTCGAGCCCTCCGGGATCATCCCGCCAGGCCACGGCGTCGTACTCCGACCGCAGCGCCCGGACCAGGGTCTCCGGATGGGTGGCGAGCACCTGGGCGTAGAACTCCCGCCAAGCCAACTGGCGGATGAAGGCCCGCCTCCCCGGGGTGCGGTCGCCGATCACGCTCGCCACGAGGCGCGGCGAGACCGCGCCGAAATGCAGGTCGGCGGAGAGCCGCGAGGTGTGGTCCAGATCGGGCCGGTCGCGCTCCTCGTCGTAGCGGTCGACGTGTTCGAGAAGCCGTTCCAGTCGGTGGGCGGCACCCGCTTCTCCCGGTGCCATCACCGGTGGCGCCGCGGGCGGTACCCCGTCACCGACCTCGCCGGCCACCGTGGCGGCTCCACCCTGCGGCCACGGCTCCCACGACGTCGCCTCCCACGCCCGGTGGAACGGAGTGAAGACCCGATACGGCGCACCACCGGCCGTCGTGATGGCACCGACGGGATGGATGGTCCGTCCGTGGTGCACCACCACGGCCACCGCGGCGCCGACCGCGGTGTCGCGCCGGATGGCGTACGGGGTGACGTCATGATTCAGATGCACCGCCTCGGCTCCGCTGCTCGCCACCACCTCCGGCACCACGGTGCGAGGATCGCCGTGACGGACCAGGAGGCGCCCGCCCTGTCGAACGAGTGCTTCGTCGAGCGAAGCGAGGTGTGCCAGCAGCAAGTCGGTCCGCAGCGGCCCCGAGGCGGACAGCGGCCGCGGGTCGAGCACGAACAGCGCCAACACTCGATCGTGCGCCGCGGTGGCCGCTGCCCAGGCCGGGTTGTCGGCGAGCCGCAGGTCGGATCGGAACCAGACGACGCCGGTGCTCACCAACCGCGGAGCCAGGCGTCGACCTCGTCCCAGCGATCGAAGAGCCACTCCACCCGGCCGCGCCGCGTCTGCGGAATCGAGGATCCGGGGAAGCGCTGGAAACGGATGCGGAGGTGCGAACCGACGATGCGTCCCGACCAGGCATCGGGGATGGTCGCCAGTGGCTCGAGACCGGTGTGGGCGGCGATCACCACGTCGTGGCCCGTCTCGAGCAACCCGGCCGAGCCACCGGGGCGCGGTGGCAGCACCCGCTGCAGGCGCCGCGCCCGTTCGGCCAAACCGGTGTCGCGCGCGCCGAGGCCGGCGAGCACCCGATCGCGACGGGCCACGGTGAACCGCGTCCCCTCGGGATAGATGAGCACACCCTCCCGATCGGTGAGGCCATCGGCCAGTGCCATCACCGCCTTCACCTCGGCGGTCGAGTCGCCCTCCCGGTCGACGAAGTGATTGATGAGGCGGTTGCCGGCGATGTCGAGGAGCGGATCGGCGAGCAACTCCTTCTTGAGCACATAGCGGAGCCGGATCCTCGCCTTGCCGGTGACGAAGACGTTGGGAAGCAGGGTGTCAACGATGCTGGCGTGGCGCATCATCACGATGACGGGACCCGGAGCCACCTGGTCGAGGCCCTCGACCGTGACCGTGAGCCCGAAGATGCGCACCACTGCACCGAAGAGCCTCCTCGCCCACCACTCCTGGAGGCGGTAGGAGCCTTCCCGCAACCGCGGCTTGTCGCGCCCGAACCCGGCAGCCAACCAGTGCCCCAACAGCGCCACCAGACCGCCCACCTCGATGAAGAGGAACCACCAGCCGAAGGCGAACATCCGCACCGCCATGCCGCGCCGGTGTCTCACGAGTCGGCGCACCACGTCGATCACCAGCCCGACGACCAGCCACACCGGGGCGAGCACGGTCACCAATGCGAACAGGAGCAGGTGGGTCGGGACCGTCCGCAAACGGCGCCGCAGCCGCCGCCCGTCCACCTAGAGGTACTGCCCCGGCGTGTCGGTGGCGCGTCCCGACTGGGCTTCGAGGGCGCGGGTTCGCATCTGCTGCAACTGGCTGGCCGCCACCGCCTGCTGGCTCCACAGGGTCGCCTGGATCCCGGCGAACAGGCCTTCGAGCCATCCCACCAGCTGCGCCTGGGCGATGCGGAGCTCGGCTTCGGTGACCGCCTCCGAGGAGAGCGGGACGAAGAGGTCGTTGAGCTCGTCGCGGAGGTCGGTGCTGAGCACGTCCTGCATCTCCGCCAGCGAACTGTCGAAGATGGCGGCGAGGCGGCGGCGCCCGGCATCGTCGAGCGGGGCCTGGCGGATCTCCTCCAGCATCGCCCGGGTCATCGAGGCGATGCGCATGAGCTTGGGAGCCTGCACGTAGGAGTGGTCGTCGTCCTTCTCCTCCACGATCTCGGGTACCGGCGGGGTCTGCGGTTCGCTCATGCGGTCGAGGATACGACGCTGACGGAGCGAAGTCGCAATGACAGACAGGTGAGGCCGCCGTCGGCGCGGGCGAACTCGGAGACGTCCACCGGACGCACCGGATAGCCCATCGCAGCCACCAGGTCGGCGGTGACCACCTGGTGGGCGGCGACGAGGATCGATCCATCGGGGAGCCGCACCACGTTGGCGGCTTCGGGATCGGCGCCCGGTACCTCGATCACGCGGAGCCCGGTGAAGACTTCGCGGGAGCAAGCCGCCGGATGCCACAGCACGGTCTCCTCGTCGAGGGCCGACACCCCGGACTTGAGATGGAGGGTGTCGCGCACCGGAACCGGCACCACCTCGATCGGGTCGCAGAACCTGGCAAGCATTGCCACACCGGTGGCATCGCTGCGGGCGCTCAGTCCGGCGAACACCCGACCCCCGGCCTGGAGCACATCACCACCATCGAGGGTGCCCGCCTCCATCTCTTCGACGGCAACCCAGCCGGACAGGACCGCACCGACCCCGCGGCCCTCGCCCCGTCGCGAGGGATGGCCCGGATTGGTGAGCAGGGCGCGGCGTCCCACGACGACGGCGGCATCCTCGATGAACGAGCAGTCTGGATGGCTCTCGTCGGCGGGCACGCCGAAGACGGCAAAGCCCCCCGCCTCGAGTGCCGCCACATATCCGGCGTGCTGCTCGCGGGCCCTGTCGGGATACAGCGGAGGTGACACCGGCCGGGAGGTGACGCAGGACACGAACGAGTCGGGGACCGCGCGAACCAGGGCGACCGGACGTCTCAACTCGGCAAGGCGAGCAGGTAGTCGTCGATCTCCTCCGACCAGTCCATGGTCATCACCCCGCGGGCGGCGGCCGCCCGGGAGAACTGGAGGAACGATCCGTAGCCGTAGGCCTTCTCGGAGAACTCCGGCTCCATCTTGCGGATCTTGTCCTTGATCCCGGAGAGCGGCACCGGCCCCTTGCCCTTGGCGATCACCTTGCGCAGTAGGTCGAAGGCGTGCTCGTCCTGGCCACCCGACGCCTTGAACGACACCTCCGGGTCGCCACGCGATCCACTGTCGCCGACCTCCACCACCCCCCGCTGCGCCAGGCTGCGCAGCAACTCGCCGAAGGTGCGGAACCCGTGGTCTGCCTCGTTGAAGGTGGGATCCTTGCGCAACAGGGCCCGCTTCAACCCGGAGGCGAGCACCACGGTGTCGCCGGAGCGCTGCAGACCGGAGAGGGTCTGGGTGACGAACTGGTCGAGATCCGCGGGCTCCTCGGCGACGGGTGCCACCGTGGTCGGTGCCTCACTCGTCGCCGCCTCGCCGCGGCGCCGCCGCCGGGTCTTCTGCGGCATGTCCACCCCGTCGAGCGAGTCGTAGAAGAGGAACTCGTCGCAGGCCGGCGGCAGCAACGCCGACGTGCTGGCCCGCAGGCCGATGCCCACCACCCGCTTGTTCAGTTCGCGCAGCTTGTGCACCAGCGGGGTGAAGTCGCTGTCGCCGGTGGCGATGACGTAGGTGGTGATGTAGTCACGCTCGAAGGACAGTTCCACCGCGTCCACTGCCATCTTGATGTCGGCGGCGTTCTTGCGGCTCGCCCCCATGCGCTGAGGGATCTCGATCATCTCGACGTGGTGCTCCGCCAGCATGCGGCGGTACTCCTCGAAAAGGTTCCAGTCGGCGTACGCCCGGCGCACCACCACCCGGCCCCGCTCGGCGAGGGCGTCGGCCACCGGCTTCATGTCGAACTTGGCCCCCTTCAGGTCCTCGCGGGCCCCGATCGCCAGGTTCTCGAAGTCCATGAACAGCGCGATACGTTCCTCAGAGGTGTCCATGGGGAAAGGGTACCGCTGGGGCGATGGGCAACTGGCGATTGGCAGGAGCGCGATGCGCAATGCCCAACGCGGGACGCGGCTCGGAGACGACGCATGAGATCGCCATCGATGGCCAGATAGGGCGGCGAAGGCTCGGTACCCTCGGCGCCATCGAGGAGCAGGAGGCCAGTCGCTTGGTCGATAGCGCACGGCGCATAGGGATCTGTGGAACATTCGATGTGGAGAACTTCGGCGACCTTCTGTTCCCGATCATCGCCCGCGCCGAACTCGAGAAACGGCTGGGCCCCCTGACACTCGAACCCTTCTCGTATCACGCCAAGTCGGCGACGAGTTGGCCCTACGCCGTGCATCCGCTGACCGACCTGCCGGCAGCGGCGGCGGGCCTCCACGTCATCCTGGTCGGGGGAGGAGACCTCATTCGTTTCGACAAGGACGTCGCACCGGGCTACCGCCCCCCTACCCCGGACATGCATCACCCCACCGGCTACTGGCTCGCTCCCATGCTGGTGGGAGCGCAGGCCGGCGCTCCGGTCTTGTGGAATGCCCTGGGGGTCCGTGGCCCAGTCCCTTCGTGGGCGGAATCCCTGCTGAAGCTGGCCGTCGAGTCGAGTGACTATCCGAACGTTCGCGACGAGGCCTCCCGTCGGATTCTCGACCCATTCCGCGGAGAGGTAGACATCGAGGTGGTACCCGACACGGCCTTTGGCGTCGGACAGCTCCTGGACGTGGCGGAACCCTCGCCCGAGTACCTCCGTATTCGAGAGTCCGCCGGGTTGACGGACGGCTATCTCCTGATCCAGGCGACGGACACCCTTGGTTCGTTCTGGCGACTCATCGATGACGACCCAAGAGGCCTCGGCGATGTCCAGGCAGTGACCGTGGCCATCGGCCCGGCGCTGGGTGACGACATCGCAACCTTCGGACGCCGACCAGGGGTGACGGCGGTGAGGCCATGGCCGCACCCGTTGGTGCTCGCGGAGCTGATTGCACACGCGGCGGGAGTCGTGGGTACCAGCTTGCATCTCGCGATCACCGCACTCGCTCTTGGGGTCCCCGTGTTCCGGCCATCGCAGGCAATGACCGGGAAGTATGAGGTCCTCCAAGGATTCGAAGGGATCGGGACATTCGACAGGACGGTGGACGTCGATCCGGAATGGCTCCGGGTGCGGCTCGGCAAGACCCAACCCTCGGCTGCCGTTCGAGACTCCCTGGGCCGACTCTCGAGGCACTGGGACCGCATCGCATCGCTCGCCTCCGCGCCGTCGTCACGGCGCACCGGGGTGGCGTCCGTGTCCCGGTTCTTGCTTTCGGCGCCGAGTCTGCTGGAGTCGTTGGCGGCTGACCTGCTATCGGCGCGTCTGGAACGGGACGCCGCCACGGCCGAACGCAACAGGGTGACGGAAGAGCGGGACATCGTCACCGCCGAGCGAAACAGGGTCACGGCGGAGCGGGACGAGGCGGCCGCACAGCGAGATGCGGTGACGGCAGAGCGGGACACCGTGGCCGCAGCGCGGGATGCGCTGGATGCCCAGCTCGCCGCAATCCAGGGTTCCCGCTCCTGGAGGCTCACGGCACCGCTGCGAGCGCTGCGAGATCGATTGCGCCGGTCTGCGAACAAACGGAGGGAAGGGGACACATGATCAACCTGGCTTCGATCGAACACGCGGTGCTGCATTCCCACCCCTTCGAGTGGGCCCACGTCACCGGTCTGTTCTCGCCTCACGATGCGGATGCGCTCGCGTCGTCATACCCGCGCGACAACTTCAAGACCATCGCGGGCTACGACGGCGAGAAGGGTTACGAGTATGAGGCTCGCTCGCTGATTCACATGGGCGCCGAGACCCCCTCCCATGGCGAGGGCCTAAGTCCGGCTTGGCTCCAACTGGCTCATGACCTGATGTCCGCCGAGTACCGGTCGGCGATGTCGAGGCTGGCCGGACGGGATCTGTCCGATGCACTCACCGAAGTCAACGTCTTCCACTACACCCCGGGATCATGGCTCGGCCCCCATCTCGACTTGCCGACCAAGATCGTCACACACGTCTTCTACTTCAACCGGGCATGGAACGCGGCAGATGGTGGCTGCCTGACGATTCTCCGCTCGAAGGACATGGCTGACACTGCCGAGGTGATACCGCCGCTCCTCGGCACCAGTTCCGTCTTGGTGCGCTCGGACAGGTCGTGGCATGCGGTCTCTCGCGTGGCCGAGGACTGCCAGCGTTCCCGCCGCAGCATGACCGTGACGTTCTATCGGCCGGGGTCCCCCAGCACCATGTGGCCCCCTGCCGAAACCCCGGCGTTGCACGCGTACGAAGGTCGGGACGAATGATCGGCTGACTCCGAGAGGCGACACGTCGCCAGCGGATTTGTCGCCCCTACCCGCCCCGCGTCCCCTCGACCCACCTCACGAACTGCTTCGCCGTCCACGTGTTGACCACCCGCTTGCGCTCCACCCAGCCGCGGCGGGCGTTGCGGACCGCGTTGGCGACGTTGGCCAACTCGCGGGTGTCGTGGGCATCGCTGTCGATGCTGAATACGACATCCCGCTCCCGGGCGTGGCGGAGCACGTCGGCGGGAGCGTCGAGGCGATCGAGGTGCCCGTTGATCTCCAGCGCACACCCCGTCTCCTCGGCGGCGGAGAGGACGGCATCGACATCGAGGTCGATGCCGGGCCGATGGCCGATCCTGCGCCCGGTGAGATGTCCGATCACGTTCACCGCGGGGTTGCGCATCGCTGCGATCACCCGGGCGGTCTGGTTGGTCCGGTCGAGGGTGAAGGAGGAGTGCACGCTGGCGACGCCGAAGTCGAGGCCGGCGAGGAACTCGGGGTCGTAGTCCACCGATCCGTCGGGGCCGATGTTGAGTTCCGCGCCCTGGAGGATCGTCATGTCCGGGTACTGGTCCTGGAGCTTGGCGACGCGCCGCCGCTGGGCGAGCAACTGCTGACGGGTGGCGCCGTTGATGGTGAGGTCCTCGCCGTGATCGGTGATCGCCACATAGGCGTACCCCCGGGCAGCACACGCCGCGAGCATCTTCTCCAGCGACTCCTGGCCGTCACCGCTCAACGAGGTGTGGACGTGGAGGTCGCCGCGCAGATGCTTGTCGGCGACGAGGTCGGGAAGTTCGCTGGCGAGTGCCGCCTCGATCTCCCCCGTGTCCTCGCGGATCTCGGTGGGGATCCAGGGCAGGCCAAGGGCGGCGTACACCCGCTCCTCGGTGTCGGACGCGATCACCGCACCACCCTCGGACTCGGCGAGGGCGTACTCGTTGAGGATCCAGCCACGCTCGATGGCCATTTGGCGCAGACGGATGTTGTGCGCCTTCGAACCGGTGAAGTAGATGGCGGCGGCACCGAACTGCGACGGTTCCATCACCCGGAGGTCGATCTGCATGCCGGAGGCGCTCAGCACCGCCGACTTGCGCGCGCCATACCCCACCACCTCGCGCACCACGGGAAGGTCTACGAAGCGCCGCATCACGTCTTCGGGATCACCCGTGGACACGA
Organism: Acidimicrobiia bacterium; assembly: GCA_016215655.1. Classification (GTDB taxonomy): domain Bacteria; phylum Actinomycetota; class Acidimicrobiia; order Spongiisociales; family UBA11373; genus UBA11373. The sequence goes on along the minus strand of JACRIT010000028.1, from coordinate 5,866 downwards.
CGATGACGTCGATGTCGCCGATGGTCTCGCGGAACCGCCGCAGGCTCCCCATCGGCTCCACCCTGATGACACCGGGTACTGCCGAGAGCGCCGCCACCACGTCGCGGGCCACGGCGAGAGCGTCCTGGATCGGGGTGCGCCGTTCCTTGCCACCGATGCCGAGCCGCTCCACCGCGGTGCGGATGTTCTCCTCGGTCTTCGCCCCCATTCCCGGCAGGCCGCGCAGCAGCTGGGCATCGAGGGCTGCCTTCAATCCCTCGACGTCGTTGATGTGCAGCTCGTCACGCAGCATCACCGCCGTCTTCGGCCCCACCCCCGGGATACGGGTCAGCTCGACGAACGCGGCGGGGAACATGACCCGCAGCTCCTCGAGCCGGGCCATGCGCCCGGTGTCGACCAGCTCGCGGATCTTCGCCGCGGTGCTCGGCCCCACCCCGCGCAGCGCCGCCAGCTCCTTGGCCGACATGTCGGCGACCGGGGTGTCGAGCAACTCGACGGTGCGCGCCGCGGTCTCATAGGCCCGCACCCGAAACGCATTGCTGCTCCCCTCCTCGAGCGTCGCCAGCCGCGCCAGCTCGGCGAGATGCGAAGCGACTTCGGAGTTGGAGATCACGCGCCCGAGGGTATCGGGACGCGGTTCGGGAGGGGAGTGGGAGCACGCAATTCGCAATTCGCAATTCGTCAGCCGCGCCGGATGTCCCGGGCGCGTCTGACGAATTGCGCCGAGACCCGCCCTCGGTCCCAGAACCGGAGCCAACCCGCCAGGGCCAGCGAGAGGACAGGGACTGACGAATCGCGGGTCTGACGACCGTTGCTCCCGCACCCCCCTACCCTTTCCCCCCGATGGGCCGTCGCACCGATTACGTCAGCTTCTTCGGGCCGCCGCGCGGGCGGAGCCGGGACTTCGTGGGCCTGGAGACCCGGGTGCGTCCCGGGTTGTTCGTGCTGCCGGCGTTGGTGGTGGCGTTCGTGGCGGTGTCGGTGTGGTGGTTCGCCTTCCGCGAGGCGGACCGCGAGGTGGGTGGCGTGCTCAGTCTCGAGGAGGCCACCATTCCGACGTTGCTGCTCCCCTCCGGTGCCGCCGCCGACGACCCGTCGTCGCTGCTCTCCGGCATCTCGGTGGAGTGCGAGGAGGAACTCACCGACTGGGTGGCCTTCCAGGGCTCGATGACCCATCAGGGCTGCCTCGGGTCCGACGTCCCCACCATCGAGAACCCCACGATCGCCTGGAGGGTGCCCGTCGGCATCCAGGGCTGGCTGAACAGCCCGATCATCGTGAACGGCCATGTGTACGTCGCCAGTGCCGGTGTCGCCCAGGGCACCGAAGACCGTCGTGACGGCGTGTACTCGTTCGACCTCTACACCGGCCGGCGGGAATGGTTCTTCGGCGCCACCCTCGACGTCAATGGGGTCGGCTACGGCAACGGCATCGTCGTGGCGACGGGCGACGAGGGCCGGGTGTGGGGGATCGACGCCCAGGACGGGTCGCTCGTGTGGGAAGAGGCGCTCGGGGTCGCCACGTTCGGGTTCCCCCTCGTGATCGAGAGCGAGGACCTCGTCGTGGTCGGTGACGCCAGCGGCCACGCCACCGCCTTCAACCTCCGCACCGGAGCCAGACGGTGGGGTCATCAGATCGAGGTCGATGGGCCGATCCGCGGCGGCCCGGCGTCCGACGGCGAGATCATCGTCATCGCCGGCGAGAACCGGGACGTGGTCGCCGTGGACCTCAACGGCAACGAACTCTGGCGCCGGGAGGTCATCGAGCGCGACACCGCCGGCGCCCTGGCCCGCATCTGGGCCTCGCCCACCTTCGCCCGCGACTACGTGATCATCACGATGCTGCGCGAGGACACCTTCGTCGATCCGGCGATCACCCTGCTCAACAAGTCCGACGGCTCGATCTACCTGCAGGTCGTGGATGCCGCCGGCATCAAGCACGACTGGGGCAGCATCCGCTCGTCGGTGGCCGTCGTCGGCGACCTCCTCGTCTACGGCGAGCCGTACTCGAACCGCATGGTGGCCGTCGACATCGAATCCGCCGAGACCGCGTGGGACGTGCAGACGGGGGCCTATTGCTTCCCACACTGGCCGTCACCGGCGGTGGTGAATGGACAGGTCATCCTCGCCCGCCACGACGGGGGTCTCTATGCCGTCGACATCGAGACCCAGACCCTCGTGTGGCAGATCTTCCTGGGCAACTTCAACTCGTCGGGCACCTTCCCTGCCGAACACATGGAGGCCGAGTACTGCGACTGGGGCCCCAAGGACGACTACTCGATCCTGGCCTCGCCGGCGGTTGCCCCCAACGGCTACATCATCGTCGGCACCCTCGAGGGCTACCTCATCGCCATCGCCGACCGATCCTGGTAGTCCCCTCATAAGGCGACGGCGGCTTCCAGTCCGGGATCATGCCCGGCGGTGATGTCGTCGATGGTGAGCGGCGCCATCACGTCGGGCATGAGCGGCACCCCGACCCGGGGCATCCCGTCGGCAGTGGTCACCTCGATGTTGGGCACGCCCAGCAGCCACCCGTTGGGGAGCGATCGCACCAGCGGCGACCGCGGACTCCCCGCGGTGGGTTCGCCCACCACGGTGACACCGGGCAGATCCGCCAGGGCGAGGGCGAGGAGCTCCGCCGGACCACTGGTGCCGGGCCCGATGAGCAGCACCACGCTTCCGGCGAACGGGCCGGTGGGCATGGGATGCGCCACCGCCTCACCCGAAGCGACCATCGACCCATCGCCGAGGCGGGCCTCATAGGTGGCGACGACGGTGGTCGAGGCCACGAACCGGGTGGCGACGAGCAACGCCTCGGTCTCGGCGCCGGCAGCGGTGGCGCGCAGGTCGAGCACGATCCGGGAGGCACCCTCGAGGCTGAGATCGAGGGCGCCGGCGAGGGTGCGCTGCGATCCGCTGTCGCTGTCGGCGAACCCGCCGAGCCGGAGGAAGCCGAGATAGCGTACGCCGCCACCGAGGTCGGCCACGACGAGGCCACCGGCGGCGACGACGTCGGCATCGGGGAGCAGGGCACCTTCGCCGAGGGCAATGGCGAGGGCGGTGGCGACCGGCGACGACGCCGCGGTCCAGACGTCGCCACCACTCTGCAGGGCCACCTGGGGATCACCCAGTGGCGCGAGCAGGCCTTTCACCGCCGCGGCCAGAGCGGCAGTGTCGCCCTCCGGCGGCACGACGAGCGCGGCGAGCCGGTCCTCCCATGCGGCATCGACTCCGGGGTGATAGTGCTCCTCGACGGCGGCGACGACGGTGGCGAGCACGGTCGCCGGCGCCGGATCGGGATCCACGGCACAGGCGGCAGGGAGAGCCTCGAGTCGGTCGAACCGGACCACCCTGCCGCCATCGTCGAGCACGAGACGCTGGCCTTCGAACGACACCACCTCATCGATGTTGCGGGCGCTGCCGCTGCTGGCGAGGAGGCACTGCGCCGACGAGATCTCGTAGATGTCGGCCTCACCACCGTGGATGTCGAGGACGATCCCCCAACCTTCGGAGGCCCACACTCCGGCAAAAGGCTCCGCCTCGGGCACCGCGGTGCTGCACGCCCCGAGGACCAGGCCGACGGCGACGAGGGCTCGCGCCTTCACGAGACGGCGTCGTGGAGTTCACCGATGGCGGCACGCAGCCGAGCGGTGAACCGGTCGATGTCCGGGATCGTGTCCCAGTCGGCGACGATCCCCCAGTCCAGGGCGCCGTCGTAGGAGAAGAGCGCCACGCCGATGCCGTGGTTCACCCACAGCGGGACGGTGGGGAAGATCCGGCGCAACCGGGCGGAAAGCAGGTACAGCGGGATCTGCGGGCCGGGCACGTTTGTCACCGTCATGTTGAAGGGGCGCGCCGTGGCTGCTGCCACCCGCGCCGCCATCGACAGGAAGGTCGACGGTGTGAACGACGCCGATTGGGTGAGCAGGGCGGCGCCGGTCGCCTGGTCGGTCTCCTTGAGGTGGTCGGTGCGCTCGCGCACCCGGTGGTAGCGCTGCACCGGATCGGGTTCATCGATGGGGAGATCGACGAGCCACATCGTCACGGCATTGCTCGACTCGGTGAGCGGCCACTCCCCCCGGGTCGAGACCGGGACCATCGCCCGGAAGTCGAGCCCGACGACCTCGCTGGCGCGATCCTCGATGAGGAAGGCCCGCACCGCCCCGGCCACGGCGGTGATCACGACGTCGTTCACCGTGCCTCCGAGGGCGTTCTTCACCGCCTTCACCTGCTCGAGGTCGGTGTGGAGGAAGTCGACACGACGATTGGGACCGATGCGCTGGTTGATCGGAGTCGCCGAGGCGCGGCTGAACCAGCCCGATCGGGCCGACGCGGTCATCGACAGCAGCCGCTGGCGCAGCTCCTCGCTCATCGCCTTCGACTCCTCGACGAGTTTGCGGACGCTGTGCACCGCCTCGCGCGGCGCCTTCATCCGCCGCGCCACCTCGTCGGCGAGGAGCTGGCTGCGGGTCGGTGCGGAACGCGGCTCGTACTCGTCCGGCGTGCCGAGGTCGTCGGTGGGCATCGGCGCCAGCAGCACCTTCATGAGGTCGACACCACCGACACCATCGACCATGCAGTGGTGCACCTTGGAGACGAGGGCGAACCCCCCATCGGGGAGCCCCTCGACCACCCACACCTCCCACAAGGGCCGTGACCGGTCGAGGCTGCGGCTCAGGATCGACCCCGCCAGCACCCGCAACTGCTCCTCGGTGCCGGGGCGGGGCAGGGCGGTATGGCGGATGTGATAGGTGAGGTCGAAGGCGGCATCGTCCACCCACACCGGATGGCGCTCGATGGGAATCCACTCGAGGCGCTGGCGGTAGCGGTGCACGTACTGGAGACGGTTGCCGATGAAGGACCGGATGGCATCGATGTCGATGCCGCCATCCGCGGTGCCGAGGTCGCCCCGGGAGAACACCAGGGTCGCCCCGACGTGCATCGGGTTCGTCGGCCCCTCCATGGCAAGGAAGGTGTTGTCCAAGAAGGAGAGGCGTTCGTACATCGCGCGCAGAGGGTAGGGAGGGTGGGCGCGGTGTGGGAGGGAAGCATGCAATTCGCAATTCGCAAGTCATCACATCGCGCCACAGACGCTCCGGGACGTTCTGGCGAATTGCGCCGAGAAACGCCTTCTCCGGAAGCGGCCGAGCCATCCAACCGGCTGGGCGACTGACGGATTGCGAATTGCGATACTCCCCCAATGCCCTCCCGCACCTTCACCTCGATCGCCCCCGTAGACCTCCGCTCCGCCATCGGCGGCTACTCCGCCGGGGGGCACGATCCGTCGATCGCGGTGGACGGTGACGGCGCCTGGCTGGCGTTGCGCACCGCGGAGGGGCCGGCGACGCTGCACTTCACCGGTGGTGATCCGATCGTCGTCGAGGCGTTCGGGCCGGGAGCCGATGCCGCCCTGGAGCGCGCCCCGGGCATCTGCGGGGCTCTCGACGATCCCGCGGGATTCGCGCCCACCCACCCGGTGGTGCGCCGATTGGCACAGCGCTTCCCCGGGGTTCGCATCACCCGCAGCGGCGCCGTCGTGGAGGCTCTGGTGCGCATGGTCGTCGGTCAGCGAGTCACCGGCACCGAAGCCCGGGCCGGCTACACCTCGCTGTGCCGCGCCCTCGGCGGCCCCGCACCGGGACCGCGCCCCCTCCTGCTCCCGCCCGATCCGCAGCAGCTGGCGACGCTGGGCTACACCGCCTTTCACCCCTGGGGCATCGAGCGGGGCCGAGCCGAAACCCTGATCCGCGTGGCCTCGCGCGCCAAGCGCATGGAGGAGGCGGCGGCGATGCCATTGCCCGAGGCGTATGCCCGCATGACCGCCATCACCGGTGTCGGTGCGTGGACCGCAGGCAAGGTCGGTCTGGTG
>JACRIT010000024.1 GCA_016215655.1 Acidimicrobiia bacterium | reverse complement strand
GGACTGAGGACTGAGGACTAGTGCCGCCTGCCCCCGATACACTCACCCCCGCCCTCTTGGGGGGTGGTGTAATTGGCAGCACGCGGGGTTTTGGTCCCCTAAGAATGGGTTCGAGTCCTATCCCCCCAGCCAGCTCGTGAGGAGACCCACCACATGACGGTACGGGCGATCGTGCTCGCCGCCGGCAAGGGCACCCGCATGAAGTGCGATCTGCCCAAGGTGCTGCACACCATCGCCGGCCGCCCCATCGTGGGATGGGTGGTGAAGGCGATCCTCGATGCCGGGATCACGGACATCACCGTGGTGATCCCTCCCGATTCCGATGCCGTGGCCGCGGCACTGCCCGATGGGGTTCGGTCGGTGGTCCAACACGAGCGTGGGGGCACGGGCCATGCCACCCGCATCGCCCTCGAGGCGATCGGCGACGTCGCGAAGGACACCGTGCTGGTCATCGCCGGAGACACCCCGCTGTTCACATCGGCCACGGTCGCCGCCCTCGTGGCCGCGCACCGTGGGCCGGCAACAGTGCTCACCACCCGCGTGCCAGATCCCACCGGATACGGGCGCATCCGCCGCTCCGCAGATGGTGTCGTCGTCGCCATCGTCGAAGAGAAGGACGCCGACGACACCACCCGCGCCATCGACGAGGTGGCGATGTCCACCTACGCGTTCGACGGCGCCTCCCTTGCCGAGGCCCTGCCGAAGCTCGGTCGGGCCAACGCCAAGGGCGAGGAGTACCTCACCGACGTCGTGGGAATGCTTGCCCCCGTCGCCGGCTTCGACGTCGCCGATCACCGTGAGACCCTGGGCGTCAATTCGCACGATCAACTGGCCGAGGCCGAGGCCCTGATGCGGGCGCGGATCAACCTGGCCTGGATGCAGGCCGGGGTGTGGATGCAGGATCCCGCCACCACCTACCTCGATGCCACCGTGCAGCTCGAATCCGGGGTCCGGCTGCTGCCCGGAGTCCACCTCGAAGGATCGACCTCGGTGGGCGGTGGGGCCGTGGTGGGCCCACAGACCCTGGTGGTCGACAGCACGATCGGCGCCGGGTCGCGGGTGGGGTATTCGGTGGTGCGCGGAGCCGAGATCGGGGAGCACGTGGAGGTGGGGCCATTCGCCAGCATCCGGCCCGGGACGGTGCTGCGCCGCGGCTCCAAGGCCGGGACGTTCGTAGAGATCAAGGCGTCCGATGTGGGGGAGGGAAGCAAGGTGCCCCATCTCTCGTATGTGGGTGATGCCACGATCGGCGAAGAGTCCAACCTTGGGGCGGGTACCATCACCTGCAACTACGACGGCCGCCAGAAGCACCGCACCGTCATCGGCGACCGGGTCTTCATCGGGTCGGACACGATGCTCGTGGCCCCGGTCGAGGTGGGCGATGATGCCGTCACCGGGGCCGGTTCGGTGATCACCCGGGACGTGTCACCCGGAGCGCTCGCCGTCGAGCGTTCGCAGCAGAAGGAGATCCCGGGCTACGCTGCCCGGCGGGGACGGTTGGACGAGTCGGAAGGCGAGTAGCGGCGCATGGAGGCCAAGAACCGGAAGCGCTTCATGCTGTTCTCGGGTTCTGCCAATCCACCCCTCGCCCAGGAGGTCGCGGCACTCCTCGGAGTCGAACTCGGCGGCGTCGAGCGCAGGACGTTCGCCAACGGCGAGATCTCCATCCGCTTCACGGAAAGTGTCCGCGGCGCCGATTGCTTCGTGCTGCAGAGCCACAGCAACCCGATCAACCTCCACATCATGGAGCAGCTGATCATGATCGATGCCCTGCAGCGGGCGTCGGCGAAGCGGATCACCGCGGTCGTGCCCTTCTACGGCTACGCCCGCCAGGACAAGAAGGGCATGCCGCGCGAGCCGATCACCGCCCGGCTCATGGCCGACCTCTTCGGCACCGCCGGTGCAGACCGTCTCGTCTCGGTCGATCTGCACTCCACCCAGATCCAGGGCTTCACCACCAAGCCGTTCGACTCGCTCACGGCGTTGCCGATCTTCATCGCCTATCTGGGCCAGGTGGCCGGGCCACTGACGGTGGTCTCACCGGACTCGGGCCGGGTGAAGCTCGCCGCCCGCTTCGCCCGCCATCTCGACGCCGAGGTTGCTTTCGTGCACAAGCGGCGCCGGGTCGATGAGGCCAACAAGGTGTCGGCCCTGCAGGTGGTCGGTGATGTCGAAGGCCGTCACTGTGTGATCGTCGACGACATGATCGACACTGCGGGGACGATGGTGTCCGCCGCAGATCTGCTCATCGAGAGTGGCGCCCTCTCGGTCCGAGCCCTGGCGACCCATCCGGTGCTGTCCCCACCCGCAGCCGATCGCATTCGTGGCTCGGCGCTCTCCGAGGTCGTGGTGACGAACACCTTGCCGGTCCCTCCGGAGGCCGCCGGACTCACCAACCTCAAGGTGCTGTCGATCGCTCCCTTGCTCGCCGACACCCTCAGCGCCATCTTCCGCGACGACTCGGTGTCGGAGATCTTCATGGGAGAGAACGTCTAGGGAGTCTCCAGGCTCAGTCGTCCGGCGCCCGGCAATCCGGCATCCGGCATCCGGCCTCTGGTATCTGGTATCTGGTATCGGTCCTCGGGCTCACCCGCCCATCACGTAGACGTTGCCGTCGAGGCTGCCGATCACGATCTCCAGGGCACCGTCCCCGTCGAGATCCGCCAGCGATGGCGAGCTGTGCAACCGTTCCCCGAGTCGGAGCTCCCACTCGATCGTCCCGGTGGCTCCGTCGATGCCGAGAAGGCGCCCTCCGCAGCCCACCCCCGCGATCACTTCGGGCGCCCCATCACCGTCGATGTCGGCGACGGCGGTCGATCCGCGCAGATCGCCCTGTCCTTGCGGCATGTCGATCGTCAACGCGAACTCGCCGGTGCGGATGTCGCGGGCGACATACCGCCCGGCAACGACCTCGCACGCGCGCTCTGGTGTCGGACCCAGGGCGTACCCGGTTCCGGTGACGACCAGCGTGCGTCCCGGAACCTCGAGGAGGGACGGCGAGGACTTCCAGGCGTCCTCCACCGCCGTCCACAGGGGGGTGAATTCGGCGGTTCCGGTGGTGGTGGAAACCTGGAGCGCCACGGCTGATTGACGGGCATCGGGGTAGTTCTTGTAGTCGGGCATCCAGCCGAACACGGCCGTCCACATCGGTTGCCCGCCGCCGCCGAGGTCGACGAGCAGCGGCGAGGTCCGCATCGCCACCGTGTCGCTGTCGTCGGGCACGGAGTCGTCGAGTGTCGCCAGGTCGAACTCCGCCACCACCGGATCTTCATCGGGCGCCTTCCAGGCGACGATGAGCGTGCCTCCCCAACCGCCCCATACGATCTGGGAGAGGTCGCGACCATCGCCTGGATCGAGATCGGCGATGGCGGGTTCGCCCGAGTCCGCCTTCCAAGGGAACTCCACGGCCCAGAGCGGTAGATTCTCCGTGGTGTCGCCTTGAGGGTCCGCGGTGAACACCGTGAGGGCTCCCGACGACTCGCAGCCCGTGCCCAGGAGGCACGCCGACACCTGGATCACCTCCAGGGCGCCATCGCCGTCGAGATCGGCCACCATCGGGCCTGCCTCGGCGATGCGGCCGATGTCGTACTGCCAGACGAGCGTGCCGGTCTGACCGTCCAGGGCGCGCTCGAAGCCATCCCGGGCGGAGAACACCACATCGAGCAGGCCGTCACCATCGGCATCGACGAGGGCCGGACCGTATTGGTCCACTCCGGCGTCGGGGTTGGAGAGGGAGTAGGTCCACATCGGCTGCAACTCGCTGCCGGTGATGGTGAGGGCGATGACGCTGGGCCCGACCCCGGGCATACCGTCGGCGGTGGTCACGACGATCTCGAGGTCTCCATCGCCGTCGAGATCGCCGAGCGGGAATGTGGAGAACCACCGCATGCTTTGCGACGGCTCCGATACCCGGTACCGCCACCGCTCTTCAGGGCCGGTGACCGGATCGACGGACCCCACGCCGGGCACCACTCCGGTGTGACGCTGATCCCGGCGGAACATCGACCAGGGTGCCGCATCCGCTGCGCCGGCCCCAGAGTCCATGGTGTGTCCGGTGGTCGTCGACGACTCGTGGTCGGTTTCGTGCGCGGCCGCGGTGGTGGACGTCGCATGGTCCGACGGGAGGGTGGTGGAGGTGGCGGTGCCCCCGGAACATGCGGTGAGCACGACGGACAACAGAAGCGACGCTCGCATCACGCGTTTCATGTGACCCCCTCGGTGTCCCGCCGGATCATATGGGCAGTCCTGGTCCCTTGCCGACCTCGGCTCCGTCTTGGAGCGCCGAGCCTCCTACCCTCGCCGGGTGCGCCTCCTGTTGATCTCCACCTACGAGCTCGGCCACCAGCCGCTCCACGTGGCCTCGCCGGCCGCACGGATGCTCGGCGCGGGACACGACGTGCGGGCAGTCGACGTCGCCGTGGAGAGCCTCGACGACGATCAGATTCGGTGGGCTGAGGCGGTGGCGATCTCGGTGCCGATGCACACGGCGTTGCGTCTCGCCCTCGGGGTGGCGACCCGGGTCCGGTCGGTCGCTCCGGGTGTCCCCGTTGCGTTCTACGGCCTCTACGCCCTGGTGAACGCCGCGGCGACGATCGGGACCCTCGCCGACCGGGTCATCGCCGGCGAGTACGAGGACGAGCTCGTGCGATGGATCGACGACCTCGAGGGCCAGGCGTCGGTATCCGGTCCAGCGAGCCGGGTGGCCCTGGGCCGCTCTCGGTTCGAGGTGCCCGCCCGCCGCCTGCTGCCCCCCATCAACCTGTACGCCCGGGTGGTCATCGAGGGGGAGAATCGGCTCGTCGGTGCGGTCGAGGCCACCCACGGGTGCATTCACCGGTGTCGGCACTGCCCGCTTCCGGCGGTATACGACGGACGGTTGCGGGTCGTCGATTCGGCCGTCGTGGCGGCCGACATCGAGCAACTCGTTGCCGGAGGGGCACGGCACATCACCTTCGGCGACCCGGATTTCCTCAACGCCCCCCGCCATGCCCTGCGCATCGTGCGGGAGATGCGAGCGCGGTTTCCGGACATCACCTACGACATGACGACCAAGGTGGAGCACATCCTGCGGCACCGCGAGCTGTGGCCGGAGCTCGCCCCCGGACTCCTCTTCGTGGTGTCGGCCTTCGAGACCACGAACGATCGGATCCTCGGCACGCTCGCCAAGGGACACACGGTGGCGGACATGGGTGAGGCGGTGCACCTGCTGCGCCACCACGGCATCGAGATCCGACCGTCATGGATGCCGTTCACCCCGTGGACCTTGCCGGGCGATCTCGCCGACATCCTGGACTTCATCGCGCGGCACGACCTCGTGGGCAATGTCGATCCGGTGCAGCTGTCGATCCGCCTGCTCGTCCCCGATGGCTCGCTCCTGCTGGCGACTCCCGAGATGCAGCCGTACCTCGGCGCCTACGACGCGGCGGCGTTGTCGTGGGAGTGGAAGGCGGAGCACCCCGAGACCGAGGCCCTGCAGCAGTTGCTGGCCGGAGCGGCGGCTCGGGGGGCCGAAGCCGAGGACGATCCGATGGCGACGTTCGAGCGAATGTGGGAGATCGTGACGGAGGCGTCGGGTGGCGATCTGGGGGTCTTCCCGATCCCGATCGGGTCGAGCGCGGGCCGGCCCCGCATGACCGAGCCATGGTTCTGCTGAGCTGAGCCCACCACCCGCCAGTTGGGCGGGTTCTGAGCCTCTGGTCGAACGGCGGATCGGGCCGCGCCCCAGCCGAGCGCGAGGTGCGCACTGCGTATTGCGCATTGCGGATCTTGTACTGCGAGCCTCCACAAGCCATCGACTTCACGTAGCCTGCTTCGCATGACGAACCCCGAACTCCAGCGCATCCTCGACAGTGCATCGCGGGCCGGGCTCGAACTCGATCCGGCGGGTGCCGAGAAGTGGCTCCAGGCGGTCGACGCCGCCGGCAAGGAGGAGATCACGCTCGACCACCGCACCGGGGTCTTTGGACACCGGGTGGCGATGCTCGACTTCAGCACCGAGGACCTCGCCCATTTCCGCACGGTGGGCGCCCTCGTGGAGATCCCCGACGAGCCTGGTGTCGTCGAGACGGCGCTGTCGCTCTCGGGCTCGGCAGCCCAGTCGAAGATCCAGACCTATCCCGGTGACTGCGACTTCTTCGAGCGGGTGAACGTCATCGCTCCCACGCGTGAGGCGGCGTGCGCCATCATCGCCCGGGTCCTGCGCTCCAAGGTGATGGCCACACTCGACGGACCGACCTTCCGGTTCATCGAGGCGAAGTTCGGCGAGTACCCCAGCGACGTCGTCCGTGACGGCAACACCCTGCGCGCCGGCAGTCCGATCGCCTGGAAGGCCGATGAGGTGGTGGCGGGACGGATCGAGGCCAGTACCGCCACCGGCGAGCCGGTGGTGGTCACCTGGGACGGTGTCGCCCATTCCCCGGGTTGGTGCAAGCTCGACTGGGTGGTGGCGGATCCGGTGCGCAAGGAGGTGGCCAACGCCTCGAACATGCTCGACGTCACCTGGGAGGCGCCCGACGGGTCGATCACACCTCTCGATGGCTTCCTGGATCCCTACTTCCAGGAGGTGTACCTCGACGCCACATCGGTGCCCCTGTTCTCCAAGCTGGCACAGCATGTGTCGTCGGATGCCCTCGACGACTACGTGGGGCAGCTCGAGAAGGAGGTGAAGAAGTACCTGAGCCACGACCATCCCAACTACGGGAAGGCCGCCAAGCGCATGTACAACATCTTCCGGCTCGACGGCCGCTACCTGGAGGCGGCGTTCCTCCGGGAGCTGTTCGACGAACCCGCCACCGTGCTCTACCAGCTCTACGCCCTGGTGCGCACGATCGAGGAGGCATCGGGTCCCGGCTCCGAGGTCGAGGTCGCCACGGTGATCGGACAGGCCGACCAGGCGATCCTCGAGGTGGTGCACACCCTCGAGGGCGTCGAGGAGGAGGAGCTGGTGGCGCAGCTCCTCGAGGTACGGGACGGGATCACCGCTGCCGAGGGTGTGAACGATGCCGTCGTAGAGCAGGCTCGTGACCGGCTGCTGAACCTGGTGAACAACTTCTTCTTCGACAAGATGAACGCCCTCCCTGAGCTGCGCAGCTACATGGAGTCCGTGGCGGGCTGAGCGGGGTCGAGGAACGCAAACGGGGCGGCTCCGACGGAGCCGCCCCGTTTCGCAATCAGAGGCAGCTACTTGTCGATCAGTACCAGTACCCCGGTGACGATCGCTCCGATGCCGAGGACGTCGGTCGAGTTGTCGAACGAGACCCAGTCCATCCAGATCACGCCCAACAGAATCAACCAGATCGCCAGCACCAACTGCCAGATCTTGCTGAACTTCACAGGCCCTCCCTTCCTGGTCGCTTGGGTTGAGACTACGACTTTCGGCCGGGCGGTGCCGGGCGATTGGGCTACCTGTTCGCCGGCTCTTATCGTTCTCTGAGCGATTCAAGAAGGAAGATGCATATGAGCCTGGTCAACACCGTGATGAAGCAACTCGGCAGCGGCGGTCTGGCGCAGATCGCCGGGAGCCTGGGTACCGACAACAAGGGGGCCAAGAGCGCGGTGAGCACGGCCATATCGGTGCTGACCGGTGCCATGGCGGTGAACGCCGCCAAACCGGAGGGCGCCGCGGCCCTCGACCAGGCGCTGGCTCGTGATCACGACGGCAGCATCTTCAGCAACCTGGGCAGCCTCCTCGGCAACTTCGGTGGTGCCGGTGATGGCGCCAAGATCCTCGGCCACGTTCTCGGCGGTGCCCAACCGCAGGTGCAGCAGACCATCGCCAAGAAGTCGGGACTGTCCCTCGACAAGGTCGTCCCGCTCCTCATCACGGTCGCCCCGATGGTGATGGGTGCCCTGGGCAAGATGAAGAAGGACAAGAAGATGGATGCCGCCAAGGTGGCCTCCACCCTGGCCCGGGAGACGAAGGCCGCCCAGAAGAAGGACAAGAACGACATCCTCGGCTCGGTGCTGGGGATGCTGGGCGGCGCCCCGGCGGCGAGCGGCGGCAATCCTCTCGGCGACCTGCTCGGCTCGCTGGGCGGCCTGTTCGGGAAGAAGAAGTAGCCGGGGCCGCGTCCCCCTTCCCGCTTCCGGCCAGAACGATCGGAGTGGCCTTTGCGACCTCGGCTTCTCGCGACCGGGAGAGCCGGGTTCCGGCCGGCAGCGGGCAGCGGGTAACCGGCAGCGCACTACCGTCCCCGCGGACATGACCCGCAAGATCACCCTTCGCCAGCGCCTTCGCTACGCCTTCGACAACACGATGGCCAAGGGCACCCCGGCCCTGGTCGCCTGGTTGGGTCTGGCCACCGTCGGCCTGGTGGTGGCGTTCAGCCTGCTCGTGGTGGCGGCGAAGCTCGCCCCGGTGAACGATCAGGGGGTTCGTCCGGGATTCGGGCGGCAGCTCTTCGACACCCTGGTGCACGCCTTCGACAGCGGTGCCTTCGCCGGCGATTGGGGCAACGTCGCCTTCTTCCTGGCGATGATGGGCGTCACCATCGGCGGGATCTTCATCGTCTCGGCGTTGATCGGTGTGATCTCGGCGGCGTTCGACGCCCGCCTCGAGGAGCTCCGCAAGGGCCGGTCGCTCGTACTCGAAGAGGGTCACACCCTGATCCTGGGATGGTCGGAGGCGGTGTTCGCCATCCTCTCCGAATTGGCCATCGCCAAGGAGAGCGAGCGCAACCCGGTGGTGGTGGTGATGGCGGACCGCGACAAGGTGGAGATGGAGGACGCCATCCGCGCCAAGGTGAGCGAGCCCGGCAAGCTCCGCATCGTCTGCCGTTCCGGGGTGCGCACCGATCTGGGAGACCTGGAGATCGTCAGCCCGCATCAGGCCCGGTCGATCATCGTGCTCGCCGAGGACGAGGTGGAGCCGGACTCGGATGTGATCAAGACGGTGCTGGCGCTCACCCAGGGTCCGGACCGCCAGTCCGAGCGCTACCACATCGTCGCCGAGATCCAGGAGACGGCAAACCTCGTGGCGGCACGGATCGTCGGCGGTGACGAGTGTGTCCTGCTCGACAAGGCGCAGACGATTGCCCGGCTGCTGGTGCAGGCCTCGCGGCAGTCGGGGATCTCGGTGGTGTACACCGACCTGTTCGATTTCGGGGGTGACGAGATCTACTTCCGCGGCGACCCGGCGCTTGTCGGCAAGACCTTCCACGACGCCCGCCTCGCCTACGAGGACGCCACGGTGATCGGACTGCGGACCGCAGCCGGTTCGAAGCTCAACCCGAGGGGCGACACCGTGATCGGCCCGGGCGACCACCTCATCGCCCTCGCCTCCGACGACTCGGTGCTGGCGGTGGCGCATCCGGCCATCGGGACGGTGGATCCGGCGGGAATCGACGTCTCCGGGGTGCTGGACCGCCATCCGCAAAAGGTGCTCATCCTGGGCTGGAACGGGCGTTCGGCCAGTGTGGTGCGCGAGCTCGACCAGTACCTCGAGCCGGGTTCGGCGGTGACGGTCGTCGCCGACCATCCACGCGCTGCCGATGAGATCACGCACCGGTGCGACGGACTCCGCAATCTCACCGTGTCGTTCCGCGGGGGGGTCACGACCGATCGAGCGACGCTCGACGGCCTCGACGTGGCGCAGTACGAGAGCGTGATCGTCATGTGCTATTCGGACACGCTCGATCCCCCGCGCGCCGACGCCCGCACCCTGGTCACCCTGCTCCACCTCCGTGACATCGCCTCTCGCGACGGCCGGGTGTTCTCGATCGTGAGCGAGATGCTCGACGATCGCAATCGACGGCTCGCCCAGGTGACCAAGGTCGACGACGTGATCGTGTCCGAGAAGGTGATCAGCCTGATCGCGGCGCAGATCTCGGAGAATCCGGAGCTGGCGGACGTGCTGGGAGACGTCCTCGATGCCGAGGGCTCGGAGGTGTATCTCCGTCCCGCCAAGCACTACCTGGTTCCGGGCCGTGACGTCACCTTCGCCACCATCATCGAGGCGGCGGCGCGACGGGGGGAGACCGCCATTGGATACCGCGACGGGGACTTCCTTCACGATGCCACCCGCAACTACGGGGTCACGCTGAACCCGGCGAAGAGCCAGACCTTCAGCGGGGGAGACGCCTGCCGGGTGATCGTGCTGGCGGAGGGGTAGTCGGCCGCCCAGGGGCGGCCTTCCGCAGATCGCAATTCGCCAGTCCCGCGGCTCGTGCGGCAGTTTGGCTCGGCGACCTGGCGTGTCGGCGTCCAGGTGCCGCTCGGCGCAATTCGTCAAAACGCGCAGGGTCAGCCTCTGGCGGCCTGACGAATTGCGCATTGCGCATTGCGCATTGCGTTTCTCTTCCCCATTCCACCCTCTTGACATCCTCCTAAACCTGTCGTATCATTCGACACAAATCGAACACCACAACAGAGCCTGAACGATTCGAGGAGCCTCAGATGACGATCACCGGACCCAAGGTAAAGGACTTCACCGGCCCGTCCGGGCGGATCTCCGTCGAAGTCATCGCCAATCCGACCTTCGAACTGCTCAACAGCCTCTTCGTGTGGACCGCCCACCAGAACCCCGAATACGACGCCGAGTACGCCGTCGGGGAGACCTGGTTCCAGGGGGTGGAGGCGGCGGCCTCGCCCCGGTTGCGCGGCTTGCTCGAGCGGTTCGTCGGAGTGGAGGATCTGTGGATCGGGCTCGTTGGCTACGGCCTGGGGGTCTCACCCGATCTCACCCCCGAGGCGCTGGTGGATCACCTCCGCACGGCGGACGCCGTGGAAGTCCGTCGCGATCTCATCGTGGTGGGCTGCGCCCACTGCAAGACCGACGCCCCCGACGACCTCGCCCTGCGGGCCGCTCGCGGGGAGGCTGCCGCCATCGCCATGGTCACCGCCTTGGAAGAGTGCAAGATGTCGAAGGGGATCGGTCGCCTCCTCGAGATGGAACCGGCCGACACCGTCGCCCTGATCGCCGACACCGTCGAGGCGTTCGATCGTGAGGTGTTTCACGGCGGGGGAGGCGTGAGCGAGGTGCTGGAGCGCGATGCCGCCCACAAGCGGCAGCTGGCCCGCACCATGGAACCGGCCCAGCTGGTGGAGGTCGCCACGAATGGGGTGACCTTCACGATGCTTCCCGACGTGGATGGGATCGTGCTCATTCCCGCGATCGTCACCCGTCCCTGGGTGACGATCACCGAAACGGGGAGGCGCCGGGTCTTCTGCTACCCCGTTGCCGAGGAGCACCTCCTCGCCGACCCCGATGCCCCACCGTCATACCTGGTGGCGGCGTACCGGGCCCTGGGCGACGAGCGCCGGCTCCGCCTGCTGCGGATCCTCTCCGAGGGTCCGATCTCACTGGCGGAGGTGACCGAACGGGTCGGGATCGCCAAGTCCACGGTGCACCACCACCTTTCGATCCTGCGCCAGGCGGGCCTGGTGCGGATCACGGTGGGGGCGGACAAGGAATACAGCCTGCGGCGGGACGTCGTCACCGAGGTGGGGCGGATGCTCGCCGGGTTTCTCACCGAGAAGTAGGAAAGGAACGAGATGCATTACACCAACAACGAGATCGTGAAGGCGCTGGCCGACGAGCGGTTGCGTCAGACATCGGTGCACCGGATGACCGGCGCCGACGCTGCGGAGCGCGATGGTCCCATCGGGCGGCTGCGGCATCGAGCGGGTCACGCCATGATCGTGGCCGGCGAGCTCGTGGCCCACGGCACCAGCACGGCCGCCCATGGGGTACACCAGTCGCGCGCCGCCGACTGACCAGGACCCGAAGCCGACACACGAGAGGGCCGTCGTCTACCGGCCCTCTCGGCGCGTTCGGGGCACCAGTGCTCCGCCCGACCGAGCAACCGGCCCCTGAGGGGAGTACCGTTGCGGCATGCGCCGTAACAAGCCGCCTCGCCGGGCTCGCGGTCCCAAAGCCGCTGGGCCTCGCGCCGTCGCCGGTCCGCGCCGCAGGCCGTCCCTGGGAAAGGTCGGTCGCAAGACCGGATGCCTGATCATGGGTCTGCTCGCGCTCCTGACCAGCGTGCTGCTCCTGGCAGTTCTGCTCTAGAACCCGATCGTGCCCGGGTGGTGAGGCCTTGGCCCTGGCCTTGGCCTTGGCCTGTCGTACGCCCGATAATCCCGGTATCGCCAGTCACATCCTGATCGTCCCCGACAAGTTCAAGGGCACCCTGACGGCACGGCAGGCCGCCGAGGCGATCGCCAGCGGTTGGCGGCGGAGTCGTCCCGACGACACCCTCGATCTCCTTCCGATGAGCGATGGTGGCGACGGGTTCGGGGAGGTGATCGGCGATCTGCTGGGAGCCGTGCCGCAGGTCGCGGCCACGGTCGATGCCGCCCATCGCCCCATCGCGGCGTCGTGGTGGTGGCATGCGCCGACCGCCACCGCCGTCGTGGAGTCGGCCCGGGTCATCGGACTCGACCTCTTGCCGCCGGGAGCATTTCATCCCTTCGATCTCGACACATTTGGCCTGGGGGCGATGCTGGCAGCGGCCCGCGACGCCGGGGCGCGTCGATGCCTCGTCGGAGTCGGCGGCAGCGCCACCAACGACGGCGGATTCGGGCTGGCTCGGTCGCTGGGATGGCGGTTTCGAGCCGCCGGCGGAGCTGAGATCGAACGGTGGACGAATCTCGACCATCTCGCTGCGATCGAGTCGCCCGACGTTCCCGCGACATGGTTCGACGAGTTGATCGTTGCCGTCGACGTGCAGAACCCGTTGCTCGGTCCAGCCGGATGTTCCCGGGTCTTCGGACCACAGAAGGGCCTCACCGAGCCCGCAGCGGCGGAGCGGTGCCTGGAGCGACTGGCGGTGATCGCCGAGGCCGACCCGACCACTCCCGGTGTCGGCGCCGCCGGTGGCCTCGGGTTCGGTTTGGCTCGGTTCGCGGGAGGCCGATTGGAGCCCGGGTTCCGGGTGTTCGCCGGCCTCGCCGACCTGGAACGGCGGGTCGCCGCCTCCGATCTCGTGATCACGGGAGAAGGCGCCCTGGACGCCCAGTCGACCATGGGCAAGGGGGTCGGAGAGCTCGCCTCGCTGTGTCGACGGTCCGGGGTTCGATGTCTCGGCCTGGCGGGGGTGGTGCGCGACGCGCCGCAAGTCGCCGAGGCGTTCGCGGCGACGTTCGCTCTCACCCCGGATTTCACCGGCGTCGCGGAGGCGATGCGGGACCCGGCAGGATGGTTGGAGCGTCTGGCGGCGCTGGCGGGGCGGTCCTAGGCCCCGCGGCGGGGCCATCGCAGACGGCGACTGCCCGCTACGCTTCGCCCACATCGATGCTCGGAGGGGGTCCCGTGTCTCGTCGTCTTCGTTTGATGCTGACATTCCTGGTCGTCGCCACAGCGCTCCCGTTGGCCACGGCCGCCGGCGGTGGGCAGGGCAATTCAGCGCAGAGCGAGCACCAGCGGATTGTCGACTTCTGGACTCCCGAGCGTGTCGCCCAGGCCCAACCCCGTGACTTCATCCTCGATCCGGCCACGCGCCAATACCGCCCAACGGCGCGCCCGGGCGGGGGAGGCGGTGGCGGCACCGTGGTCAGTGGGTCATCCTGGAACGGCGGCGGAGCGGTGACGGGCACCACCGGCAAGGTGCTCTTTGCCATGGCCGGGTCGTACTACGTGTGCTCGGCGAGCACCGTCTTTGACACTGCCTCCGATCGTTCCATCGTGCTCACGGCCGGCCACTGCGTGTACGACGAGACGAACGGCGGCTTTGCCACCAACTGGATGTTCGTCCCCGACTACGACTCGGCCCCGGCGACCCTGACCACCTCGGGGTCCTTCTGCTCGCAGACCCGCTATGGGTGCTGGACGGCGGCTTCATTGGCGGTCGATTCCGAGTTCGCCACGGCCGGGGGCTTCAACGACCAGGCCGTGCAGCACGACTGGGGCTTTGCAGTGCTCGGACTCGGCGGGAAGTCGACCCCGGCTCTCGTCGAGAATGTCGTGGGTACGCAGAACATCCAGTTCACCACTGTGTCGTTCGGCACCGAGGGCTACGCCTTCGGCTACCCCGCGGAGGGCAAGTGGAAGGGCAACGACCTGATCTACTGCCGCGGTCCGGTCGACGGTGATCCGTACACCACCAACGACGCAGGTCAGCCCCTCACCTACCGGATGAATGGCTGCAAGCTCAACGGCGGCTCATCGGGCGGTCCCTGGCTTCGCGGGTTCAACGGTTCCACCGGGACGCTGTTCTCGGTGAACTCGTATGGCTACCTGGGGATCGCGGCCATGCATGGCCCGTTCTTCAATGCCGAGACCGCCGCCAGCTACAACGCTGCGCTCACGGTGGCGTTCGGGACGAACGTCCAGACGCCATAGGCAAGCCAGTGACGGATGAACTGGGCCTGTCGGCGCCGCCGATCCGGGTGCTGCCGGAAGGGCGCGGCGAGCAACGGGCCGTGTGAGCGCCGCCTACTCGCTGATGGCGTACAGGTACCCGTCGCGGTTCCACAGGTAGATGCGTCCGTTCCACACCGCCGGGGTGGCCTCGATGGTGCTCGCCCCCACCTTGAACGTCCACAGCAGCTGCGGCGATCGGGGATCGGCCAGGGAGAAGGCGTGCATCGTGCCCTGGAAGTCGACGGCGAGGAGGCGGCCATCTACCACCACCGGGGACGACCACGACGATGGGGTGAGGTTGTACACCCAGATCTCCTCACCGGTCGCCTGGTCGAGGCACACGAGGTAGCCCTTGTTGGTGACGGCGTAGATCACGCCGTCACCGAGGGCGGGGGTGGAGAACATGCCGCCTCGAGCCGGGGGATCAGTGAGGGAGAACATGGCCCAGACCCGCGGATCTCCATCGGTGTAGGGGTCGAGCTTCACCAACTGGCCGACGTCACGGCCGCGTTGCAGGAACCGCTTCCACTCGACGGGGACGTAGAGCATGCCTTCGGCATCGATGAGGATGGAGCCGTCGACGTCGTCGCCGACCCAGTAGTCGAACACCTTGGTGACCACCCCGTTCTCGATGTCGGTGATGTCGAGCCCGACCACCCAGCCCGCCGAGGTCCCGAAGTACACCCGGCCCTCGAAGAACGCCGGTGTGCTCTCGATGCTGGTGGACACGCACCGCACTCCGATGGTGCAGCCGCTCTGGATGTTCGCCATGAGCTCGTCGTCCCAGGCGGGGAAGGCGAGGACCATCTCGGGAGCCACCTGCACCAGGCCGTTGGCGTCGTAGCTGCGGTTCAGCTTCCAGGCATGGAAGATCGAGTTCTCGCCCGAGGCGAACAGCACATCGTTGATGACCCGTGGTGCCGGGTCCCAGTCGTCGTTCCACATCCCGAAGCAGGTGGTGCCGTTGCCGCTGCGGTTGCCGACGGTGCACAGCGGCTGCGGGGTCTGGTAGGTCCAGATCACCTCCGGCTGGGCGCGGTCGAGGGCGACGATGCGCAGCTTGTTGTCGCGGCTACCGAAATAGACGAGGGGAAAGGCGTCGGGATCGAGCGAGGGGCTCCCCTTCACGATGTCTCCGGTGACGATGTCCTCGCGGGTCCGCTGACCGGTGGCGGCATCGATGAAGTGGAAGTTGTGGTCGTAGGCGCCCCCCATGATCTCGGTGACCCCGTCGGGCCGCTCCCAGACCACCGGTTGTCCGGTCCACCCGTTGCCGCACCACGTGGTGGTGACCCCGAGATCGGTCGAGGTGCCGCACAAGGGCGACGCGGGAAACTTCCAGGCGATCACCGGGCTGTCCGGGATCGGTCCCGTCCCGTAGAAGCTGTTCGACGGGTTGCCCCGGAAGGTGAGCAGCCCTCGAACCTCGTCGCCCCACGGCTGGCCCACGGTGCGCCGATACACCCAGGCATGGATCGGGATGGTGGTGGTCGTCGTGGTGGTGGAGGTCGTCGTGCTCGAGGTGGTGGTCGTCGACTCCGCGGTGGTGGAGGTTTCGGCTCCGGAGGTGGTGGAACCGCCGGCGATGGTCGTGGCGGTCGGATCGTCGTCCGCCCCGCCAAAGAGGGTGAAGGCGGCCACGCTCGAGGCCACGAGGAGCACGGCGACGCCGGCACCTATGAGGAGCGGGCGGAGGGACGACACGGGGGTGAGTCTATGGAGGCTCACCCCCTAGGGCCTCCATCCGTTCGGCTTGCCCGCTCGTGATCCCCTGGGTGAGGTGTAACGCATCGCCGGCTCCAACCGATCACAGGGCAAGACGGAAGGAGATGCCGTGTACCAATCCCATCAGCCCCGCACCTTGGTCCTCGACCCCGCCAGGCGCCTACAGCGCCGGCCGATGACCGCCGAACGACGGATCATCTGGGACGTTCCCTCCCCGGTGCCGCCGTTGAGTCTGCTTCAGGTGCTCGCCGTCGCCCTCGGAGGCTTCTTCATCGTGTTCGGTTCGGTGGCGCTGGCCCGGACGGGGGTTCAGGCATGGACGGGTGTGGAGGCGACGGTCTGGGGATTCCGCCACAACTCCCTGCTCGCCGTCATCGAGATCCTGGTCGGCCTGTTCATCCTGAGCGCCAGCCCGAGCGCCCCCGCGGCTCGCTCGGCCCTCGTCGGGTTCGGCACGCTCCTTGCGGTCTGCGGTGCCTTCATGGTGCTCGAACCCGATGTTCTGCGGGACGTGCTGGGCATCAACCGCCAGGTCGGCGTGTTGTACGCCGCCACCGGGGCAGGTGCGGTAGCCCTCGGAGCGTTGGTACCGATCCGGCAGTAGCGGTCTCCCCGCACTTCCCCACCGCGCCCTCCGGCCGCCCGGGACTGCCCCGGAGCGGCCGGAAGGCTGTGTGGGGTCTGTAACGGCATCGCGGGTGGCACCGATTACTCGGACAACGGACCACATCCCCAACCAGGAGGTCTGAAATGGCGGAGCGTCCAGTAGTCGTGACGGACGGGAACTCGGCAGTCCCGGTGATCCTGTCCTTGATCGCTGCCGGGGTGATCGCGTTCGCCCTGTGGTTCTTCGTGATCGACAACGACGACCAGGGGAACGACGTGGTGCCCGACGTTTCGGTCACCTCCTCGATCGGTGGCTGAATCCCGGGTGAACCGGGCTGGAGCGGGCTCCCCAACGGGAGCCCGCTCTGTCGTTGCCGGCCAGGACTGCCCGGTGACCGGACGCCGGTTTCCGGGTTGGCCTTTTCCCCTCCTATCCCCGCCTCGCTTTGCTCAAAGGCCCCGGTTCCGGCCATAATCTGACCTCCGTCTCAGGAGTTTCCGTCCATGGATCAGGTAACACTGCGCGCCGAGCCGCGCACCGAGTTCGGCAGCCGGGTCGGGCGGCGCTTGCGCCGTACCGGATCGGTGCCCGCCGTCGTCTATGGCCGCGGGCTCGCCCCGATCAACGTGGCCGTCGATCGCCGCGAGTTGTACGCCGCCCTGCACACCGAGGCAGGCTCCAACGCCCTCATCAACCTCGAGGTGGCGGGGACCAAGAAGCCCTTCCTCACCGTGGCCCGCGAGGTGCAGCGTCACCCGGTGCGTGGCGACATCGCTCACCTCGACTTCATCAGCATCTCGCTGACCGAAGAGATCCATGCCGAGGTGGCCATCGAGTACGTGGGCGTCCCCGTCGGGGTGAAGCGCGACGCCGGCATCGTCGAGACCATCCGGGTCTCGGTGAACATCTCGGCCCTGCCGCTCGACATTCCGGGACACATCACCATCGACATCAGCGACATGGAAGTGAACCAGACGAAGCGGGTCGCCGACCTGCCCGTCCTCAAGGGCGTGCGGTACCTCGACGATGCCGAGACCGATCTCGTCCAGGTGATCATCCCCCGTGTCGTGGTCGAGGCTCCCGTCGAAGGGGTCATCGCCACCGCGGTCGAGGGTGCCGAGCCCGTCGAGGCCGAGGAAGCCGACTGAACGAGCCGCTGCTCGTCGTGGGTCTGCGCAACCCGGGACCCGACTACCACGGCACCAGGCACAACGTCGGCGAGGTCGTGGTCCGCGCCCTGGCGGACAGGGCCTCGTTCAAGCGAGCGCCGCGTCGCATTGCCGCGGAGATCGCCGAAGTCGACCTCGGTGGCCGCACCACGGTGATCGCACTGCCGACCACCTTCATGAACGAGTCGGGTGGTCCGGTGAGCAGCCTGGTCTCGTACTTCAAAGTGCGGCTCTCGTCGGTCGTGCTGGTCCACGACGACATCGACCTCCCCTTCGGGAAGCTGCGCTTCCACGCCGGGCGTGGCGCCGGCGGTCACAACGGCGTCGCCTCGGTGATGCGGTCGCTCGGCAGCCGCGAGGTGTGGCGCATGAAGGTGGGGGTGGGCCGACCCCCGGGCCGCCAGGAACCAGCCGACTTCGTGCTGGAGCGATTCCCCAGGCGACAGCACGACGACGTGACGCTGATGGTGGGGGCCGCGGTGGACGTGGTGCGGTGTTTCGCCACGGACGGTGGCGAGGCGGCGCAGCAGGCGGCCGGTGATGCCACCGCCCGCCTCGGGATCGCCGGAGACGCCGAGCCGTGAACTACGTCGGCGCCATCGACCAGGGCACCACCAGCACCCGGTTCGTGGTCGTCGATCGCTCCGGCCGCATCGTCGGCATGGACCAGCGGGAGCACACCCAGATCTATCCCCGGCCCGGCTGGGTGGAGCACGACGCCCTCGAGATCTGGTCGACCACCGAGGCGGTGGTGGCCGGTGGCCTTGCCGCCGCCGGGATCGCCGCGGAGGAGCTGGCGGCGGTGGGGGTGACCAACCAGCGCGAGACCACGGTGGTGTGGGATCGCACCACCGGAATGCCGCTGGCTCCGGCGATCGTCTGGCAGGACACCCGCACCGACGCGTTGGTCGACGAGCTCGCCGCCGCGGGAGGCGCCGATCGGTTCCGCTCCCGGTGTGGCCTGCCCCTGGCCACGTACTTCTCCGGGCCGAAGGTCCGCTGGCTCCTCGATCACGACCCGCGGGTGGCTTCGGCGGCGGCGGCGGGGGAGGCCGCGTTCGGCACGATCGACTCGTGGCTGCTGTGGAATCTCACCGGCCGCCACATCACCGATGTCACCAACGCCTCGCGCACCATGCTCATGAGCCTCGACACCCTCGACTGGGACGGCGGGCTCCTCGATGCGATCGGGGTGCCTGCGGCCATGCTCCCGCAGATTCGGCCGAGCATCGCCGAGTACGGCGAGGGAAGGGGCATGCTGGCCGGAGTGCCCATCGCCGGCGACCTCGGCGATCAGCAGGCCGCGCTCTTCGGCCAGACCGGCTTCGAGGCGGGACGCGCCAAGAACACCTACGGGACCGGCTGCTTCCTCCTGCTCAACACCGGGACCCGCGCCGTGGCGAGCACCCACGGCCTGCTCACGACGTTGGCGTATCAGTTCGCCGGCGGTCCGGCGATGTACGCCCTCGAGGGGTCGGTGGCCATCGCCGGCGCCGCGGTGCAGTGGTTGCGCGACAACCTGAGGATCATCGGCTCGGCCTCCGAGGTGGAGGCCCTGGCGGCATCGGTCGCCGACAACGGCGGGGTCTACTTCGTACCAGCCTTCTCCGGACTCTTTGCCCCGTACTGGCGATCGGATGCTCGTGGACTCATCACCGGGCTCACCCGCTACGCCGGCGCAGGTCACCTCGCCCGGGCGACCATCGAAGCCACCGCTTATCAGACCGTCGATCTCATCCGGGCGATGGAGGCCGACTCGGGGGTGCCGATGTCGACGCTCTTCGTCGACGGTGGCATGGTGGCCAACGAGGTGCTCATGCAGTTCCAGGCCGACGTGCTCGGGGTCCCGGTGGCCCGGCCGGTGGTCACCGAGACCACCGCGCTCGGTGCCGCCTTTGCCGCCGGCCTGGCGACAGGCTTCTTCGAGAACCTCGACGAGGTCCGCTCCCTGTGGACCGAAGGCCGTCGCTGGGAGCCGCGGATGGATGCGGCGGAACGCCAACGGCTGCTGGCGGGGTGGCAGGAGGCGGTACGACGGGCGCTGTGAGCCGGGCCTGCGGCCCTCCCGCAATTCGCAATTCGCAATTCGAAATACGCAATGCTGCGCCACTGGCGCGCTCCGGGAAACGGGCAACGGGCAACGGGTAACCTCCTCAGACATGTCGGTACCCGATGGGCTCGCCTACCTCCGCATCGCCCTCATCCCCGCCATCCTCGTCCTGATCCTCCCCAATGAGCCCATCGACCACGCCTACGGCATGGCCGCGGTGCTGATGTGGATCGCCTCCACCACGGACTTCTTCGATGGGTACCTCGCCCGTCGCTGGAAGCAGACGACGCTGCTGGGCGCCTTCCTCGACTCGATCGCCGACAAGTTGCTCGTCTCCGGCGTCCTCTACGGCCTGGTCGCGGTCGACCGCGCCTGGGCCTGGGCCGCCTTCGTCATCGTCGGCCGCGAAATCGCCGTGTCGGGTCTGCGCGGTGTGGCGGCAATGGACGGGGTCAAGGTGCCGCCGTCGTTCTTCGGCAAGGCCAAGGCGATGGCGCAGTACCTGGCGCTGTTCATGGCGCTGCTGCGGACCCCCGAGCAGTACGGGGGGCTCTACCCCGATCAGTGGATGATGTTGCTCGTCGTGGCGGTGACGGTCCTGTCGGGTTACGGGTACTTCCGCGCCTTTGCCCAGGTGCTGCGCTCGGCCCGGGCCCGTGCCTGACGCCTTCCTGACGGGCGGATCCGGCTGGGTCGGTGGAGCGGTGCTGCGGCGGCTGGTCGCCGAGGGGCGCCACGTGCGTGCCCTGGCCCGCTCCGATCACGCCGCCGACGTGGTGCGTGCCATCGGTGCCGAACCGGTTCGTGGCGATCTGCTGCAACCCGGGGACTGGGAACGGGGACTCGACGGGTGCGACACCCTGTTTCACGTCGCCGGTGAGGTGGCGATGTGCGATCGGCATCGCCTCGAGGTGAACGTGACGGGGACCCGAGCGGTGGTCGCCGCGGCGGGGCGGGCCGGGGTGCGGCGCATCGTGTTCACCTCGTCGGCAGCGGCCATCGGCGAGCGGCGCGGGGTGGTGGCCAGCGAGGCGACCCCCCACTCGGGTCACGACCTCTCCGGGTACGCCCGCTCCAAGCGCCTCGCCGAGGAGACGGCGTTCCGCGACGCCGCCGCACTCGGTGTCGACCTCGTCTCGATCAACCCCTCCTCGGTGCAGGGCCCGGGTCGGACCCACGGCAGTGCTCGGATCTTCATCGGATTCCTCGACGGCAGGCTGCGCTGGGCGGTGCAGACCCGCATGCCGCTGGTGTTCGTCGACGACGCCGTCGCCGCCCATCTGCTCGCCGAGGCACGGGGACGGGCGGGGGAGCGGTACCTGATCAACGGGTGGTCGCCGACGGTCGCCGAGGCGGTGGCCCTGCTCGGCCGGGTCGCCGGCCTCGACCGGCGAGTCCGCTACCTGCCCTCGTGGATGTTCACGGCAGCCGCTGCCGCCGTCGAGGTGGCTTGGCGAGTCGTCGGCAAGGAACCGCCGCTGTGCCGGGCGATGGCACGCGAGGTGAGCCACGGCCACCATTTCGACGGCTCCAAGGCCGAGCGCGAACTGGGTTTGCGGTACACCCCACCAGAGGAGTGGCTGGCACGGACGGTGGCGTGGTACCGGGAGCAGGGAGTGGTGTGAGGGGCCGGCGGCTGTCCGTTGCCCGCTACCTGATGCCGTATCGGGTAACGAGTCGAGGCGACGGGCGCCCGAACGCGGCGAGGTGACGGTTACCCTCCACCCCGCATGCCTGCCCCCCTGGAGGCACTCGTCGCCAAGTGGCGCGACCACCCCCCGATTCCGGAATCGGGGCGCTTCGTCGTGCCCGCGGGGACCCGGGCCTTCTTTCTGGCGGGGGTGGCGCGTTCAAGCCCCGGGCCGGTGCTGGCGATCGTGGCGGGGGAGCACGACGCCGAGGACCTCGCCGACGACCTGGAGCTGTTCACCGACCGAGCGCACTTCCTGCCCGCCTGGGAGACCCTCCCCTTCGAGCACGTGTCGCCGAACGTGGGGACCATGGCGCAACGCGCCGCGGCGCGTCACGCATTGCGACAGGGTGGTCCCGGCACCGTCGTAGTCGGCTCGGTGCGCGCGGTGACCCAGCGGGTCTCGCCGTCACCCGTGGAGCCGGTGGTCCTTGCCGTCGGCACGGAGGTCGACCTGCCGGTATTGACGGCCCGCCTTGCCGCGATGGGGTACGAGCGCACCGACCGGGTGGAGTCACGGGGCGCGTTCGCGGTGCGCGGTGGCATCCTCGACCTCTATCCCGCCCAGGGACGGGAGGCGTTCCGCATCGACCTGTGGGGCGACACCATCGAGGAGATCACCGTCGTGTCGGTGCTCACCCAGCGTTCCGTGGGCACCCGCCCCGGTGTCGTCGCCTATCCGGCGCGCGAGGTGCGTCCCACCGGATCGATCGCCGGCGAGGCCCGGCGCCTCCTCCACGAGGCCCCGTGGGCCGCCTCGACGTGGGATCGCATCGCCGACGGCATCACCTTCCCCGGCATCGAGTCGTGGCTCCCGTGGCTCGCTCCGGCGCACACGGTCGTGGCCGAGGCCGATCCCACCACCAGGGTGATCCTGTTCGATCCGGCGCGAGCCGCCGACCGCGCCGCCGATCTGGCGAAGGAGGAGTCGGAACTGGCGGCGGCACTGGCGCCCACCTGGGGAGCGGGCGCCCCCGAAGCAGGCGCGCACCCGGCGCTCTACCTCCCCATCGGGGCGGATCCGACGCGGCTGCTCGAGGCTCCGGTGGTGGCGGCCCGGCCCGGCGAGGACGCGGTGGCGATGACCCATCTCGATGCGGTGCCCGGTGATGCCGAGTCGATCGCCCGCGGCATCGCCGGGCTGGTCGGCAAGGGCACCCAGGTGGTCGTGGCCATGGACGGGACCCCCGCCGCCGACCGGGTGGCTGCGGTGCTGTCGGATGCGGGCATCGGCCTGGAGCGCACCGCCACGGTGGGCGAGCGGTCCGCGGTCATCGCCACCGGCATCCATCTCGGATTCGTCCTGCCGTCGTTGCGTGTCGCCGTGCTCGGCGAGCAGGAGATCGCCGGCCGGCGGCGCGCCCATCGTCGCGTCGGGGCCGGGGGTGATGGCAGCGCCACGGCGTACTCCGATCTCAAACCGGGCGACTTCGTCGTGCATCGGCGTCATGGGATCGGACGGTTCGAGGGTCTGGTGACCCGCAGCATCGGCGACGTGGTTCGTGACTACCTGCTGGTCGCCTACGCCGGCGAGGACAAGCTCTACGTCCCCACCGACCAGCTCGCCGCGGTACGGCGCTACTCGGGTGGCGAGATGCCCCGCCTCAGCCGTATGGGTGGAGCCGATTGGGAGCGGACCCGCACCAAAGTGCGCCGGGAAGTGGCCGCGGTGGCGGAGGAGGTGGTCGCCCTGCACCGCGCCCGGGCGCGGGCCTCGGGCCACGCCTTCAGCGGCGACACGCCGTGGCAGCGGGAGATGGAGGCGGCCTTCCCGTTCGAAGAGACTCCGGATCAGGCAGTGGCCATCACCGAGGTCAAGGCCGACATGGAATCCGATGCGCCGATGGATCGACTCGTCTTCGGCGATGTCGGGTTCGGCAAGACCGAGGTAGCGGTGCGGGCGGCCTTCAAGGCCGTGCAGGATGGCCGTCAGGTGGCGGTGCTCGTGCCCACCACCTTGCTCGCCCAGCAGCACCACCAGACCTTCTCCGGGAGGTTCGCTCCCTATCCGATCCGCGTCGAGTCGCTCAGCCGGTTCCTCACTCCGAGCGAGCAGAAGTCGGTGGTGAAGGGCCTCGCCAGCGGTTCGGTGGATGTCGTGATCGGCACCCATCGGCTGCTCAGCGACGACATCG
>JACRIT010000023.1 GCA_016215655.1 Acidimicrobiia bacterium | reverse complement strand
CGAAGGTGACTGTGCTGAACGAGACGATCGGCGCCACCGAGGGTGAAGCACACATCGGGAATCGACGTCGCCAACCGTGATTCGAAGCGGGCGCGCGCTTCACCGACATCGGCCACGAAGCGTTTGCGGTCGAGCGCCGCCGCCTCGAGTGCGGCCACCGCGCCGACGATCCCGGCGACGTTGTGGGTGCCGCTGCGCCGGCCCAGCTCCTGACCGCCGCCGTGGACCACGGGCTCGAGATCGATGCCGGACCGCAGTGCCAGGATCCCGACTCCGGTGGGACCGCCCAGCTTGTGCGAGGCCACGGTGAGGAGATCGACGCCGAACTCGTCGAGCGTCGTCTCGCCCGAGACCGCCGCCTGCACCGCGTCGGTGTGCACGAGCACGCCCCGCCCCGCCAGCGCCGCAGCCACGGCACGCACCGGCTGCACGACTCCGGTCTCGTTGTTCGCCGCCATCACCGACACCACCGCCGTGGACGAATCCACCGCATCCGCCACCCGGTCCGGGTCGACGACGCCGAAGCGGTCCACCGCGGCGATGGTGAGTGGACAGCCGAGCCGGGCAAGAAAGCGGGCCGTGTCGAGAACCGCTTCGTGCTCCACCGCGGTGGTCACCACCCCACCGCGCCGGCCCCCGGCGAGGGCGACGCCGGCGACGGCAAGGTTGTCGGACTCCGTGCCTCCCCCGGTGAAGACGATGTCGAGGGGGTGACTGGCACCCAGGACGGCGGCGGCGCGCTCGCGGGCGTCCTCCAGGGCGTTCTTGGCCTGGCGGCTGACGGCATGCATCCCCGAGGGATTGCCGAAGCGTCCCCGGAGGTAGGGCGCCATGGCATCGGCCGCCTCCGGGCGCAGGGGCGCGCTGGCGGCGTGGTCGAGGTAGAGCATCCCCCCAGTATGCCGACCGCCGGTGACCAGAAGCGGAGGCGGGAGCGGTCAGGCCTCCGGCACCGCGCCTTCGGCAGGTCCGACCACCGTGGCGGTGAGGAACGCCTCGAGGGCCTCCCAGTACCCCACCGGGTCCACGTTCCACGCCTCCCCGTGGCCGGCGCCGGGCACCACCACGAGGGTCACCTCCGGGGCGACGGCGGCATAGGCCTGGCTCGATGCCACCGGGTAGCGGTCGTCGCCTTCGCCATGGAAGATCAGCACCGGCAACTCCTGATCGGCGGCGACGGCGAGGTGATCGAGTCCGGCCCAATCGATCCCGAAGCGGAAGGTGGCCACCGCCTTGGCCCAGCCGACGAGAAAGCCCGGAACCTTGTCCTGGGCGAGATGCCGGTCGGCGACCTCGGCGGGATCGAGCAACGGGGCATCGAGCACCAGCGCGGCGATGTGCCCGGCGTAGCGGGAGTCGCCGGCGGCAAGGAGTGCCAATGACGCTCCCGTGCCGGAACCGAACAGCACGATGTCCTGCGCCCCGGAGGCGATGGCGAGATCGAGCGCCGGGACGATGTCGCGCCACCCGGCGGAGCCGAGGTCGGAGGTGCGGCTGCCGCCTTCGGCGATGGCGACATCGGTGCGTAGCGCAGGCACGATCACCGGCAGGTCGAGATCGGCGAGGAGCCCGACCACGCGCAGGGCCTCGGTGCCGTCGACATCGAAGTCATGGATGAACACCACCCAGGTGTCGTCGGTGCCGGTCGTGGTCCACGCCGAGACCTCGCCGATCGGGCCCTCCAGGATCACCTCGGAGAAGGGGACGCCCACCGCCTCCGGATCCGGCCGGTACACGATACGCTCGATCATCCCGGTCGCACCCACGGTGAGGACGCCGGTGCGATCGAGCAGGTGGCGCCGTACCGCGGTGGCATCGGCGCTCACGATGTCGCCCATGGTGGCGGCACCGTGGTCGGTGGTGAGCCCCCAGACTCCCGGGAGCACGCTGCGGGCGTCGGCGGTGACGGTCACCGAACCGGCGTCGACCGCCACCACCGTCACGACGGAGTCGGGGCCGGAGGGCAGCAGCAACTCGGAGGCGATGCTGCCCGACAACGCCCAGGTCCCGACCCCGAGCGTGCCGAGGACCGCCACCACGGTGATGAGGGTTCCCCGGGCGAGCCAGGTGCGAGCACGCTTGGTCACCATGAGCGTCGGATGGTACCGCCGCCCCTCGGCCGTAACCTGACGCCATGGCCACGATCCGCGTCGAGGTGCAGTTGCCGGTACCCCCCGAGGTGGTGTGGGCCGACATCTCCCGGCTCGGTACCCATGCCGAGTGGATGGCGGATGCCGAGTCGATCGAGTTCCTCACCGAGTCTCACGAGGGAACGGGCACGCGCATCCGCGTCGCCACCCGGGTCGGACCGTTCCGCACCTCCGACGAGATGGAGTTCACCGCATGGGAGCCGCCGCGGCTCATGGCGGTGTCGCACCAGGGTCTGTTCACGGGCGAGGGGCGATTCGTCTGCGAGCCCACCGCGACCGGCACCCGCTTCCGCTGGGAGGAGACCATCCGGTTCCCCTGGTACCTCGGTGGATCGATCGGGGCGTGGATCGCCCGTCCGGTGCTCGCCGCCATCTGGCGCCGCAACCTGCACCGGCTGGCCGAGAGGCTCAGCGCCCGCTGAACCGTGGGGGCCGCTTCTCCAAGAAGGCGGCAACCCCCTCCACCGCATCGGCGGTATCGAACACCTCGCGGAACCCATCGGCCTCGAGCGCCAGGCCCTCGGCCAGCGGCCCCTCGATGCCGCGGGCGATGACCCGCTTCGCCACCGCGATCGCCACGGTCGCACCGCCGGCGAGCTCGTCGGCCCAGGCGAGCGCCGCCGCGTCGAGCCCGGCCTCGGGCACGAGGCGGTCGGCGAGGCCGATGCGATACGCCTCTGCGGCGTCGATCATCCGGCCCGAGTAGACGAGATCGCGAGCCCGGCCGACACCGACGAGACGCGGCAGCCGCTGGGTGCCGCCGGCACCAGGGATGATCCCCAGCTTGATCTCGGGCTGGCCCACCTTGGCGGACTCCGCGAGCATCCGCAGGTCACATGCCATCGCCAGTTCCAGGCCGCCACCGAGGGCATATCCTCGAACCGCGGCGATCACCGGCTTG
>JACRIT010000022.1 GCA_016215655.1 Acidimicrobiia bacterium | reverse complement strand
GATCTCCTTCTACGGAGCCGAGAACGACGAAGAGGACGGCGAGCCCGGCGAGGAACGCCACGGTGATGGAGACCATGAGCGCGCCATGGATGTCGCTCATGGACAAGATCGTGATGGCCCGCCGGCCGTTCTCGACGAGCTCGACCGGAGCGGGCCCGTCGGGGGTGACCGCGATCGAAAGCGAGATGAAGAACAGCGGGAGACCGACCAGCAGCACCCAGAGGGCGATGTTGCGACGGTACTCACGCCAGGCGTAGCGAAGCCCGGTTCCGATACGAGCCCATCCTCCGACGAACCGATGCATGTGGCGGTCGCGCACCGGCCTGGTGGTACCGAGGAGCGCCACGGCGGCCACGGCCAGTGCCCCAAGGGTCCAGGCCACGGAAGCACCGAGGTCGCCGATCGAACCGGCATGGGTGGTGGTGGCGTCGAGCATGACCAGCGTGGGGAAGTGAGACGGAAAGAAGCGGGTGATCACGCTCTCGGTACGGCCCATCGCCGGGCCAAGGAATACGTCGAACATCCATATGAAGATGATGAGCAGCGACCCGTTGACCTCGGAACGGACCAGCGTCCCGACTGTGATTCCGATCGCCAGGTAGATGACCGCAAACATCATCGTCGCTCCCACGGCACGCCCCGCGTCGGTCACCTCGATGCGGGCAAAGAGGGCTGCCAATGCACCCGCGGAAGCAACTGCAGCCAGCGCCAACGAGGAGGCGAGCCGGGCCGCCACCACTCTGGCGGATGCGGAGCCGGCGGCGGCCAACCGCCGATCAGCCTCTCTCGAGGAGGTGGCGTGGAAGAACCCGGCCACTCCTGCGAGGAACGCCGCAGCCCATCCGGCAGTGGCGGCCTCCACCTGTCCGATACCGGCGTCGCCTCCCAGGATTCGGGCGAAGTCGGCGATGGCCCCAGCCGACAACGCCACGAACACGACCGGCACGACTGCCAGCAACACCAGGTTCAAAGGTCTCCGGGCGTATTCGACGAGGTAGCGCCACGTGAGGACGGCCGTCATCTGGGCACCGTCCTTCCTCCCACCAGGTCGTAGATCCGATCGAAGCGTTCGGCATCGGTGATGAAGTGGCTGATGATGAGAAGGCTGCGGCCGGCGTCGCGGCGATCCTCGGTGAGCTGCCAGAACCGCTGGTAGGTGTCCCAGTCGAATCCGGCGTACGGCTCATCGAGCAACAGCAGGTCCGGGTCGGGCAGCAGGGCCAGACCCAGGTTGAGCTTGGCCCTGGTTCCTCCCGAGAGTTCCTCCACCCGCGACTCGCGCCAGTCGCCGAACCCGAGAACCTCGTAGATATCGTCGCGGGCGCTGTCGATCTTGGCGTCGCCCATGCCATATGCCTTTCCGAACAGTTGGAAGTGCTCATCACAGGTCAGCCGCTCATACAAGATGGGCATTTGGGGGCAGTACCCGAGTGAGCCGGACATCTCGACCGTGCCGGCGTCACGGTCGACACTGCCGACCAGGATCTTCATCAGGGTCGACTTCCCCGAGCCGTTCTCCCCGACCAATCCGACGACTTCTCCGCGCCTCAGAGCGAGGTCGGCACCCCGCAGCACCTTGGAATACCGCCTTCTCGGCCAGACGCCGTGTGTGTAGGTCTTGGCGATTCCGATGGCAGAGAGCACGTATGCCGACTGCTCTTGGCCCTGGTGCGCAGGAGGCGATTCGGGTAGCCCCCTGCCTTTCGTTTGAAGCGCGGTCATTGGTGAACCTCCTGACCTTCGTGTGCCGACGTCGAACCGGCAGGACCATCGGCCGAGTGCCCGCGGTGACCACCGCCGAAACCCATCAACACGCAACCGGCCATCAGCCCCACATAGAGGGCGGTCTGCCAGGGCACCCCGAACACCGGCAGGACGACGAGTCCTACTACGGCGATGCCGAGATGGCGGACGAGGTGACTCACGGTTCTTCCTTTCAGGTTCGGTAAGCCAGGCCGTCGCGACCCGCGACGAGGGGTCTCGATGGTCTCCACGACGTTCACGTCTCTCTCGATTGCATCGCAAGCTCAAGGGGTACGGGGTCCGCTCCTGCAAGCACCTCGCCCCCTCGGCGGCCAAACCACCACACCAATCCCAGACCGCCGATGCCGGCGACGAGCCCGCTCAGCTGGTTCCAGGTGATGGGCCCCATCGTGGCATCGCCGCTCCGGAGGAAGTCGAGGAGGAATCGCTGCAGCCCGTACCACGCCATCCACAGCCCGAACAGCTGTCCGGGACGCAGCAGGACCCCTCGGACCACAAGTACCAGCGCAAGGAGCAGCACGGCAGCACCGATCAGGTCATAGGCGGCCACGGGCTGGTAGACGCCACAAAGGCCATCGAGACCCGCCTGAGCGGCGGTGCACTCCAGGGCGGTGTGCTGGGGTGCGAGGTCGTACCCCGGCTTCACTCCGTACCCCCAAGGGAGCGTCGTCGGCGTTCCGAGATGCTCGACGATGGCCATGCACCCGCGTCGGCCGACCACCGTGCCCAGGGCGAGCCCGGGAGCGGAGGCGTCGAGCGTCGGGAGCACCGGCAGACCGAGGGCACGCATGCGCCACCATCCGGCGAGGATCCCGCCGGTGAAACCCCCGAGGATCGAGAAGTTCCCCGACAGCGGATTGAGCGCCTCCCACCCGGCTCCGCCGAGCACCGCCGCCGGAACCGTGAGGTAGCGAGCCCCGACCAGCGCCCCCACCACCGCATACGTGAGCATCGACTGGAACGCGACGACGTCGCCCCCCGCGCGCCCAACCCGACGCGACGCCAACCAGGCCCCGGCGAGGATGCCCAGGGCGATGAAGACGCCGTGGATCGACAGATGGAGTCCCGCGATGTGGACCATCGGGAATGGGGGATACGAGATCCCGGCGAGGATCATGCAGCGCTCCTTGCAGATGACATGGCCGACATCAGTGCTCGTGCCCGTGGGTCGTGGTGACCGACGGGGCGGAGTCGGAGCCGGTGATCAATGGGCCGAGCACCAGCGAAGACACCAGGAAGGTGACGGCGAACAGGCCGACGGCCACCGCCGGCGCGGCCCACGATCGAAACCGACGCCGGAGACGCAGCAGCATCGGGGTGGCTGCCACGATCCCGATGCCGAAAAAGAGCAGCCGGCCGCCGGTTCCCGCCAGGATCGCGGCGCCTGCCAACGGCCCGACATGGTGCAGGACATGGGGTGCCACCCCGGTCACCGCACCCCATGCCGCCACGAACGCCTGGCGGATCGGGGATCCACGCCGCTGACGGGCATCGGACCGGTCGGCCGATGGTTCGGTCACGCGGCTCCGGCTTCCCAGCCCGCCTCGAACTCCGCCAGGAAGTCGGGAGCGGGCACGAACATCTCGGCGTAGTGCCGCACCCAGCCGATGGTCCCGTTCTGCCGGACCAGGGCGAAGCTGTGGCTGGGACGATCGCTGTGCCCGTACACGCCCAGCATCCCGTATGCCTCGGCGACCGAGCGATCGGCGTCGATGAGAATCGGCGTGCTGATCCCATAGCGGGCGGCCTCGGCGGCGACCATGGGGGCAGGGTCCACCATGATCGGCAGGAGCACGACGTTGCGCTCCTCGAGGACCGCTGCGATCTCGGGGATCTGGAGGAAGCATCCGTCACAGCCGACACCCATCGAGAAGTACAGCAAGGTGTCTCCGCGGGCGAGACTCTCGTCGAGCGACACCGTTCCCCCGTCGGTGGCGGCCAACTCGAAGGGCACCGCTCGCTCGGGGCCCGACGACGGCGCCTCGCTGATCGCGACGTACACCACCAGAGCCGCCAGCAACACCAGCGGAGCGAGGAACCCGATCCATCGCCACACCGTGGATCGCGGCTTCGAGGGCACCCCGGGGTGTCTAGTGGTGCGCGTGGTCATGGCAACTCCCTTCGACTTGGTCTACGGCGACAGGGTCAGCGGAACCGCCCCGGCTGGCGCGCGACGACATCACCACGGCGCCGACGGCCAAGCCGACGAGCAGGACGGCGATCGCCGGGTCGGGAATCCAATCCAGCCGATCGATGACCGGCGCCAGGCTCCGCTCGATCCGGTTACCGAGGGCGGTCTGGAACGTGGGAGCCAGCGTGGTACCGGTCACGCCGGCCACCACGAGCACCATCCCCATCACGGCGAACATGCCGGCCGCGACCAGCGCCGTCACCGTGGTGGTGAACCGCCGCATCCCGACTCCCCAGGTGACGGTGCGACCGCCGGAGGCAAACCGTTGTGGCTTGGCGCGATCCCACACCAGGGTGAGCACCACCAGAGGGAAGACCATCCCGAACACGTAGGCGAGACCGATGGCGATGCCGGTGAGCACCCCGGGCGATACCGCGGACAGCGTGAGTACTCCGGCCAGGACCGGTGCGCAGCAAGCGCTCGCCGCTCCCGAGAACACGCCGAGCGAGTACACCCCGGCGGAGTCGGTGCGCGACAGGTCTGGTGCCCGGCGGAGGAAGGGCAGTGACCAGGTGCCGCCGGTGGCGGCCACCCCCGCCAGCACCAGAAGGAGCACCCCGCCGGCGGTGTAGATGACGCCGTGGAATCTCAACAGCCCCTGGGTGAGCACCGTGAGTCCGAGGGTCACCGGCACCAGCACCGTGGCCACCCCGGCGGCGAACACCAGCGTGAGCGGCACCAACCGCCAGCGATGGTTGCGCACCGCCGCAGCCAGGTAGGCGGGGAACATCACCATGATGCAGCACGGGGCGAACAGGGCCACGGAGCCGGCGATGAACGCAGCCAGCAACGATCCACCGAGGAACACGCCCTCCATCACTCCACCGCCGGTTCGGTCTGCGTCAGCTCGGCGAGTCGCCGCTCCAGCTTGCGGCGCGAGATCCGGCCGTGCCCGAAGTATCTGCCGTCCACGATGAGGATCGGAGGGAAGGGCACCCGGTGGCGGATCGCCAGCCCTCGTCCTTCGTCCGAGGTGAGCGGTAGCTTCCGCACCAGCAGCGGCACCGGCGGATCGAGTTCGTCGAGGAGACTGGCGGCGTCCTCACAGAAGTGGCAGCCCGGCGCCGTGACCAGGATGATCTCGATCGGCGCGGTACGAGTCACTCGTCACCCCCGGCGATCGACGCCGGTTGGTGATGGCACCGGTGGGCTCCATCGGCTCCGTGGTGGCGGGTGGAGAACCCCAGTGCCGCCCCCACCAACTCGTCGACAGCCTGATCGATCCGTCCGGCGGCCATCGCCTCCGGGACGCAGCCGCGCAGATGCGACTCGAGGATCTCGCGGCGGGCCCGTTGGATCGCTCCATCCACGGCCGCCAGCTGCTGGAGCACCTCGATGCAGTAACGATCTTCCTCGACCATTCGGATCACGCCCTCGATGTGCCCCTGCGCCGACCGCAGCCGGAACTCGACGGAGGCGGCCTCGGCTCTCACCGCGGCGACTCCACGAGGGCGCGGAGTTCGTCGTACTCCTGACGCGTGATGTCGCCCGACGCCAGTCGGCGCTCCAGGATCTCCACCGGGCTCGAAGCGGGTCGGTCACGACCCGCGCTGCCGGATCGGATCGCCCAGACGACGAGGGCACCGATCCCACCCCACAGGGCGAGCATCATCGTCCACCCCCATGCGCCCATCCCTCCGCCGTTGCACCACATGGCAGCACCTCCTCCCCCGACGGTATGCCCACCCCGGGTGGGGTGGGTAGAGTCGGAAGCCCCTACCCACCCCGGGTGGGGTCCAGCCTGCCGTGGCCTACACTGAGGTCCATGGAACGCCATCACCCGATGCAGGCCGAGAAGAAGATCTCGACGATCAATCGCCTCAAGACGGTGCGCGGCCACCTCGACGCGGTGATCGCCATGGTCGAGGAGGAGCGCTACTGCCCCGAGATCATGAAGCAGGTGTCGGCGCTCCAGGGGTCGCTGGAGAAGGTCAACCGGGTGCTGCTCGAGGGGCACCTGGAGACCTGCGTGCTCCACGCGGTCTCGGAGGGGCGCACCGCCGAGATCGTCGATGAGCTCATGGAAACCCTGCGCTACACGCCGGCGATGACCGGCCCGACCGAGGAGCCCCTGTGACCGAAACCACCATCTCCGTTCCCGACATCCACTGCAATCACTGCAAGATGTCCCTCGAAGGCGCCTTGGGCAAGGTCGCCGGCGTGAAGACGGCGTCCGTCGACGTGCCCAGCGCCACCATCTCGGTGACCTTCGACGCCCCCGCCACGATGGATGAGCTCGTCGCCGCCATCGAGGGTCAGGGTTACGAAGTCATCCGCGGCTAGCCACACGCCATGGCCGACGACACGCTCGTATTCGATGTCGAGGGCATGACCTGCGCCTCGTGTGCCCTGCGGATCGAACGCGTCCTCGGCAAACAGGAGGGCGTCGACTCCGCGGTCGTGAGCCTGGCCGGCAAGGAAGCCCGGGTCACCGCAGCACCCGGCGTGGACGTCTCCGCCCTCACCGAGGCGGCGGCCCGCATCGGATACACCCTCACCCCGGTGATCGCCGGCGAGGAGCGAGAGAGCCTCGCCGACCGTTACGACACCGAGACCCGGTACCAGGCTCGCATGGCGCTGGGGGCGGCACTGTTCACCCTTCCCGCAGCGTTGCTCGCCATGTTCGGGCCCATGGAGCAGTGGGTCACCGCGGCCGTGTGGGCGCTGGTGACACCGGTCGAGTTCGTCTTCGGATGGCAGTTCCATCGCAATGCCGCCGTGCGGCTGCGCGGGTTCACCGCCAACATGGACACCCTGGTGAGCATGGGGACCCTCGCCGCCTACGGGTGGTCGGTCTACGCCTTCTTCGCCGACGAGCACGTGTTCTTCGAGACCGCGGCGGTCATCGTCACCTTCCTCCTCCTCGGCAGGTTCTTCGAGGCTCGCTCCAAGGGCCGGGCCTCCAGCGCCATCACCCGCCTCCTCGAGTTGGGGGTTCGCGAAGCGCGGGTGCTGCGTGACGGCGCGGAGACGATGGTTGCCACCGACCATCTGGTGCCTGGCGACCGCATGGTGATCCGACCCGGCGAGAAGGTTCCCACCGACGGCCGCATCGTCGAAGGCGGATCGTCGTTCGACGAGAGCATGCTGACGGGCGAGTCCACACCGGTGGGCAAGGCCGTTGGCGACGAGGTGTTCGGAGCGACGATCAACCAGTTCGGGATGGTCGTCGTCGAGGCGACCAAGGTGGGCCGGGAGACGGCGCTGGCGCAGATCGTCCGGCTCGTCGAGGATGCGCAGGCGACCAAGGCTCCCATCCAGCATCTCGCCGATCGCATCGCTGCGGTGTTCGTCCCGATCGTGCTCGTGATCGCCGCCATCACCCTCGCGGGGTGGCTGGTGGCCTCCCATCCCCTTGCCGACGCCGTCCAGGCAGCCGTGGCCGTGCTGATCATCGCCTGCCCGTGCGCCCTCGGTCTGGCCACCCCCACCGCCATCATGGTGGGCAGTGGCCGCGGTGCGCAGTTGGGGGTGCTGTTCCGCAATGCCGAGGTGTTCGAGCGCACCCGCACCATCGACACCGTCGTGTTCGACAAGACGGGCACCCTCACCCGCGGCGCCATGACCCTCGCCGATCTCATCACCGACGAGGACGAAGTCCAGGTATTGCGTGTGGTGGGCTCCGTCGAATCCGCCTCCGAGCATCCGGTGGCGCGGGCCGTCGCCCTCGGCGCCGAGGAGCGCGACATCACGCTCGCCCGCCCCGATCGCTTCACGGCCGTCCCCGGCCTCGGCGTGCGCGGTGTCGTCGATGGCGTGGAGGTGGTCGCCGGCAAGCCGAAGCTGATGGCCGAGGCCGGGTTCGTGATCCCCGAGCGATTCGAACAGGCACTCGGTGCCATCGAGGCCTCAGGGCACACCGGATTCCTTGCCGGCTGGAACGGCGAGGTGCGAGCCGCCCTCGGAGTCGCCGACACCTTGCGCGAGTCGGCGGCTGCGGTGGTCGCCCGGCTGCGCGCCCGCGGCGTCGAGGTGGCGATGATCACCGGGGACAACCGCCGCACCGCTGAAGCGATCGCCGGCCAGGTGGGCATCGATCGGGTGATCGCCGAGGTGCTTCCCGGCGACAAGGCCGCCGAAGTGGAACGGCTGCGCGCCGCAGGCCGCCGGGTGGCATTCGTCGGGGACGGCGTCAACGATGCACCGGCCCTCATCGCCGCCGATCTGGGCATGGCCATCGGCACCGGCTCCGACGTGGCGGTGGAGGCGGGACAGGTGGTGCTGATGTCGGGCGATCCGCAGTTGGCCGAGGTGGCCCTCGGCCTCGCAGCCCGCACCTTCCGTGTGATCAAGGAGAACCTGTTCTGGGCTTTCGCCTACAACATCGCCGCGATCCCGCTCGCCGCCTTCGGCTTCCTCGACCCGATGATCGCCGCCGCCGCCATGGCGATGTCGAGCGTCAGCGTGGTGGGCAATTCCCTGCGGTTGCGGAGGTTTGGCGCACGATGACCGACCAGGCCGGACACCAGGCCATGCACGATCACGGCGCTCACGCCCACCCCCCCACCGACCACGCCAGCCCCGCACCTCCCCCGGCTCATGACAAGCACGCCGGTCACAGCCCCGGCATGTTCCGCGATCGACTGGTCGTGAGCCTGCTGCTGACGGTCCCCATCCTCTACCTGAGCGATCACATCCAGTCGTGGTTCGGGTTCCGACCCGTCGAGTTCACCGGGGATGGAGCGGTGACCCCGCTCGCGGCCACGGTGCTGTTCTTCTACGCGGGGTCGGTCTTCATTCGGGGATCCGTGAGCGAGTTGCGCCACCGCGTCCCCGGAATGATGACCCTGATCACGCTGGCGATCGGAGTCGCCTATGGCTACAGCGTGGCGGTGACGCTGGGACTCGATGGAGAGCCCTTCTACTGGGAGTTGGCGACGCTGCTCGACGTGATGCTGCTCGGCCATTGGATGGAGATGCGCTCCGTCGTCGCCGCCTCCCGGGCGCTCGACCACCTCGCATCGATGGTCCCGTCGGTGGCGCATCGCCTCGAGCCCGACGGATCCGCCCGGGATGTCTCCGTGGCCGACCTCGTTGCCGGCGACCGGATCCTGGTGCGACCCGGCGAGCAGGTCCCCATCGACGGCACGATCGCCGCCGGAGCCTCCGCCCTCAACGAGGCGTTCCTCACCGGCGAGTCGCGACCGGTCGACAAGGTGGCCGGCGACGAAGCCATCGCCGGATCGGTCAACGGCGAGGGAGCCCTTACGGTGGTGGTGGCCCGGGTGGGCGCCGGAACGACCCTGCGTCAGATCATGCGGCTGGTGGAGGACGCTCAGGCCTCACGAAGCCGTTTTCAGGTACTCGCCGACCGGGCGGCCTTGTGGCTGACGATCATCGCCGTGATCGTGGCGGTGCCGACCCTCGTGATCTGGCTCATCGTCGGCTCCGAGGGCAGTTCCTATGCGGTGGCCCGGGCCGTCACCGTGCTCGTCATCGCCTGCCCCCATGCCCTTGGCCTTGCCATCCCCCTGGTGACCACGAATGCCACGACGATTGCGGCCCGCAACGGGATCCTCGTTCGTAACCGCGAAGCCTTCGAGCGCGGACAGGCTCTCCGGTTCGTGGCGTTCGACAAGACCGGGACCCTCACCGAGGGCACCTTCGTCATGCGGGGAATCGCCACCGACGGCACCGAGGAGTCCGAGGCGCTGGCCCTCGCCGCGGCACTCGAGCGCGCCTCCGAGCATCCCCTGGCTGCGGCCGTCGTGAATGCAGCCGAGGATCGCGGCGTCCCGATTCCCGAGGCATCCGAGGTCACCGCCGTGCCCGGCAAGGGGGTGGCAGGAACGGTGCGGGGACGTTCGCTGCGCATCGGCAAGCCCGAGTGGGCTGAGGAGACGGGAATCCAACCCGCACCGGGACACCGGGATGAGCTTCGCCGCGCATCCGAGCGCGGGGAGAGTGCCATCGTGCTGTTCGACGACTCCTCGATGCTCGGCGTGTTCAGCCTGGCAGACCGGGTGCGCCCCGGAGCCCGTGCGGCCGTGGATCGACTCCGCACCATGGGCATCGAGCCGGTCATGATCACGGGCGATGCCGAGGCCGTGGCCGCAACAGTCGCCGGTGAGCTCGGCATCGGGAGGTTCCATGCCCGTGTGCTCCCCGCCGACAAGGCGCGCATCGTCACCGAGCTGAGACAGGAGGGTCCGACCGCCTTCGTCGGCGACGGCATCAATGACGCTCCGGCGCTGCTCGCGGCCGACCTCGGCATCGCCATCGGAGCAGGCACCAATGTCGCCATCGAGTCTGCCGACCTGGTGCTCATCGACGACGACCCCGTGGACGTGGCCCGCGCCGTCGAGCTGTCCCGGGCGACGGCGCGCAAGATGCGTCAGAACCTGGCATGGGCCACCGGATACAACGTGATCGCGATGCCGCTCGCCGCCGGCGTCGCCGCATCCGCCGGCATCGTGCTCGAGCCCGCGGTAGGGGCGCTCTTCATGAGTTCGTCGACGGTGATCGTTGCGCTGAACGCCATGCTGCTGCGCCGGTTCGAGTTCTCGAAGGAGGGTGGCCGATGAGCAGGACCAACCCTCGCCAGGCGCCCGTACCTGCGCGACCGAAGCGGCGCAGCCGCCTTCCCCTGGTCCTTCTCGGGGTCGGGTTCCTGGTACTCGTGATCGCGATTGCAATGAGCGTGGGTGGCGAGCCGGCCGCCACCACCGCGCCGGGACGCGACCCGGCGATGGTCGCAGCCGGTGCCGAACTCTTCACCGCCAACTGCGCGGTGTGCCACGGAGTCGACTTGAACGGAACGGCGGTCGGCCCGCCACTCCTCCACCCCTTCTACGCCCCCAACCACCACGCCGACGAGGCATTCCAGAGGGCGGTTGCCTACGGCGTGGTTCCCCATCACTGGGACTTCGGTCCGATGCTGCCACTC
Source organism: Acidimicrobiia bacterium (assembly GCA_016215655.1). Taxonomy (GTDB): domain Bacteria; phylum Actinomycetota; class Acidimicrobiia; order Spongiisociales; family UBA11373; genus UBA11373. The sequence continues at coordinate 872 of JACRIT010000022.1, read as the reverse complement.
GCTCACCTCACCCGCGATGATGTCTCCAAGATCATCGCCTTCGTCCGTAGCGAGCAGGAGGCTGCCGGCATCTTCGAGGACCCGAGTCACTGAAGACTGGCCGACTCTTGCGGGTCGCCCTCGGTCCGCCCCTCGATCAGATCCGGGTCACGTCCACACCGCGATGCCGACACCCGGCACTCGAGACTCAGGCATCGTCCAACTCCCCAACAGATACTCCAGGTCAGCGGCGATGTCGTCGGGTGCCGTGCCGAAGGGCCACATCAACTGCAGCAACCCCTGGTCGTCGATCACGTAGACCCATGCCGAATGCATGACCTCGACGTATCCGTCGGCATTGGTCCAGACGTCGTAGGAGACCCCCAGCGGGTAGGTCGCCTCGAAGAGACGATCCGGGTCGTCGGTGCGCAACCCGTGCCCGTCGGCGAAGAAAGCGCGGATGTACGCCGTCATCACCGGGTCGGTGTCACGGCCGGGGTCGATGGTGGCGAAGGCGACCTCGACCCGCGAAGCGCCGGTCTCGCCGAGTCGACGGAGGGCCGATCGGAGATCGGCCAGGGTCGTCGGACAGATGTCGGGACAGGCCGTGTAGCCGAAGTAGAGCAGCAAAAGGTGCCCGGGCTCGGCGCGAAATGCAAAGTCGGCACCGCCGGCCGTGGACTCCGGGAGACTGAGTGCGCCCACATATGGCGCTGGCGTGCGCACCAGGCCCGCGGGTACATGTGGGCCGCCTTCACCGCACGCCACCAGCACCGCAGAGACGAGGAGCACGCCGGTGGCCACTCGAGTGCTCCGTGCAACCCGATGGTGCATGACGGTCATGGTATGAGCCCGACGAGCATCCCCTCATCTCCGGTTGCTGTCCTCCGTCG